>JBBCJM010000258.1:0-44779 GCA_037190175.1 Paracoccaceae bacterium
GGCCACGGAGCGAGGAGCGCCCGCGAGGGAGCGAAGAGCGGCCCGTTTGACCTTCGCCCCGATTTCGCCGAGGCTGCGGGCCGAGAGGGAGCGCCATGGCAGCCACGTTCGACAGCTTCATCGCCGGGCTGCGGCAAAAGCCCCTGCGCGGGCCGGTGGCACTGATCCTGGCCGAGGATGCGGTCGAGATCGACAGCACGCTGGAGCACCACCTGAAGGCCGGCTTCCGCGAGGTGCTGCTGCTGGCGCCCGAGGGGCTGGGGCCCAAGCCCGCGCTCGCCTCGCGGGTGCGCAGCCTGCGGCACGATGTCTATGCCCCGGGCGCGGTGACCGGCGCGGTCAATGCGCTGATCGCGGCGCAGCCGGGGCTGTGGATCTATTACGGCTTCAACGCGGAATACCTGTTCCACCCGTTCTGCGAGACCCGCAACGTCCGCGAACTGATCGCCTTCCACGCCGAGGAGCGGCGCGACGCCTTCCTGTCCTATGTGATCGACCTCTATGCCGGCGACCTCGACCGGCATCCCAACGCCGTCTCGCTGCCCGACGCGCTGCTGGACCGTTCGGGCTACTACGCGCTGGGCCGGCCGGATCCGGGCAACCACAATCACCCCAAGGAACGGCAGCTCGACTTCTTCGGCGGGCTGCGCTGGCGGTTCGAGGAGCACGTGCCCCCCCAGCGGCGCAAGATCGACCGGATCGCGCTGTTCCGCGCCAAGCCGGGGCTTGCCTTGCGCGAGGACTTCACCTTCTCGGACGAGGAATACAACACCTATGCCTGCCCCTGGCACAACAACATCACCACCGCGGTGATGAGCTTTCGCACCGCCAAGGCTTTGCGCACCAACCCGGGCTCGCGCTACGACATCGCCAGCTTCCGCTGGCGCAGCTCGACCCCCTTCGCCTGGCAGAGCCAGCAGCTGATGGACCTGGGGCTGATGGAGCCCGGCCAGTGGTTCTAGGGGGGCGGGCATGGGCATGATGCAGGCGCTCGCCGTGGGGGCGATGGTGGCGGGCGGGCTGGCGCTGGTGGTGCAGGCGCCGATCAACGCGGCGCTGGCCCGCACGCTGGGCGGCTCGATGCCGGCGGCGGCGGTCTCCTTCGGGGTGGGCTTCGTGGTGCTCTTGACGGCCTCGGCGCTGACCGGACAGGGCGGCGCCTTCGCCCGGGCCGCGGGGGCGCCGCCCTGGCTGTTCCTGGGCGGGGCGCTGGGGGCCTTCTACGTCTGGACCGTGGTCTGGACGGTGCAGAGCCTGGGCGTGGTCACCATGCTGGCCGCGGCGATCCTGGGCCAGGTCGCCGGCGCGCTGGTGCTGGACGCCACCGGCGCCTTCGGCCTGCCGGTGCGCGAGATCACCCCGACCCGGGTGGCGGCGGCCGGGATGGTGCTGGGCGGGCTGGTGCTGTCGCGGCTCTGAAACCCGCCAGCGGCTTGACTTTCCCCCCGGTTCCGCGCTGCAACGGCGGCGCGTCGGAACGGAGGCCCCCATGCGCATCGCGATGATCGGAACCGGCTATGTCGGGCTCGTCTCGGGCGTGTGCTTCTCGGACTTCGGCCACGATGTGGTCTGCGTGGACAAGGACCCCCGCAAGATCGAGCGGCTGCGGGCGGGCGAGGTGCCGATCTACGAACCCGGGCTCGAGGCGCTGATGGCGCGCAACGTGGCCGCGGGGCGGCTGTCCTTCACCACCGACCTCGCCCAGGCCGTGGCCGGCGCCGAGGCGGTGTTCATCGCCGTGGGCACCCCCACGCGGCGCGGCGACGGGCACGCGGATCTCACCTATGTCTTCGCCGCCGCCGAGGAGATCGCCCGGGCGCTGACCGGCTATGCGGTGATCGTGACGAAATCCACCGTCCCGGTGGGCACCAACCGCAAGGTGGCCGAGGTGATGCGCGCCACCCGGCCGGAGGCCGAGTTCGACGTGGCCTCGAACCCCGAGTTCCTGCGCGAGGGCGCGGCGATCGACGACTTCATGCGCCCCGACCGGGTGGTGGTGGGGGTGGAGGCCGACCGGGCGAAGGCCGTGATGGGCGACATCTATCGCCCGCTGTTCCTGCGCGACTTTCCCATCGTCTACACCGGGCTCGAGTCGGCCGAGATGATCAAGTACGCGGCCAATGCCTTCCTGGCCACCAAGATCAGCTTCATCAACGAGATCGCGGGGCTGTGCGAGCGGGTGGGCGCGGACGTGAAGGCGGTGGCCCGCGGCATGGGGCTCGACGGCCGGATCGGGCGCAAGTTCCTGCACGCCGGCCCCGGCTATGGCGGCTCGTGCTTTCCCAAGGACACCTCGGCGCTGGCCCGGATCGGGCAGGAGCACGGGCTGCCCATGCAGATCACCGAGACGGTGATGCGGGTGAACGACGGGGTGAAGCGGCGGATGATCGACAAGATCACCGACGCCTGCGACGGCACGGTGAACGGCAAGACCGTGGCGGTGCTGGGGGTGACCTTCAAGCCCAATACCGACGACATGCGCGAGGCCCCGGCGCTGACCATCATCCCCGCGCTGGTGGGCGGCGGGGCCCGGGTGCGGGTGGTCGACCCGCAGGGCCGGCGCGAGGGCGAGGCGCTGCTGCCCGGGGTGGCCTGGGCCGAGGATCCCTACACCGCCGCCGCGGGGGCCGAGGCGCTGGTGATCCTGACCGAATGGAACGAGTTCCGGGCGCTGGATCTGGCCCGGCTGGCCGAGCGGATGGCGGTGCCGCGCATGGTGGACCTGCGCAACGTCTATGACCGCGGCGACGTGCTGGCGGCCGGGTTCGTGGCCTACGAAGGGGTGGGGCGGTAGGGCACCGATTTCTTTGAAGAAATCGGACCGGCTCAGGCGTTCACGTCGACCACCACGCGGCCCTGCACCTGCCCCTTCAGGATCGCCTCTCCCAGCGCCGGCAGATCGGCCAGCGTCGCGGGGCGGATCATCGCGTGCAGGGCGTCCAGCGGCAGGTCGCGCGCCAGCCGGTCCCAGGCGCGCACCCGGTCCTCATAGGGCCGCAGCACCGAGTCGATGCCCAGCAGGTTCACTCCCCGCAGCAGGAAGGGCACCACCGTGGCAGGCAGCGCCGCGCCCCCGGCCAGCCCCACCGCGGCGACCGAGGCGCGGTACTTCATCTGCCCCAGCACCCGGGCCAGCATCGCGCCGCCCACCGAATCCACGCAGCCCGCCCAGGTCTCGGATTCCAGCGGCTTCTTCACCGTCTCGGCCAGATCCGCCCGCGGCACGATCCGCGCGGCGCCGAGGTTGCGCAGATAGGCCTCGGTCTCGGGCCGCCCGGTGACCGCGGCCACCCGGTAGCCCAGCCGGGCCAGGATGGCGGTGGCGACCGAGCCCACGCCCCCGGCCGCGCCGGTGACCAGAACCTCGCCGTTCTGCGGCTTCAGCCCGTGGTCCTCCAGCGCCATCACCGCCAGCATCGCGGTGAAGCCGGCGGTGCCGATCGCCATGGCGTCGCGCGTCGTCAGCCCCTCCGGCAGCGGCACCAGCCAGTCGGCCTTGACCCGCGCCCGGGTGGCATAGCCGCCCCAATGCGCCTCGCCCACCCGCCAGCCGGTCAGCACCACCCGGTCGCCGGGGCGGTAGCGGGGGTCGTCGGACGCCTCCACCGTCCCGGCGAAGTCGATCCCCGGCACATGCGGATAGCTGCGCACCAGGCCGCCGCCGCCGGTCAGGCACAGCCCGTCCTTGTAGTTCAGCGTCGAATATTCCACCGCCACCGCGACCTCGCCGTCAGGCAGGCGCGCCTCGTCCAGATTCTGAACCGAGGCGCGGATGGCGCCGTCCTCGTCCTTCTCCACCAGCAGCGCGCGGAACATCGGCCCCTCCTTCTTGCGACAGGGCGAGGCTAGCCCAGTGCGCAGGCGGAGGGAACCTTGACCGCGGCCGGCATCGGCCCCAGATTGGCGGGCATGAAGCACATGATCCGCATCCCGTTCCGGCAGCGCGGCTGAGGCCGACAGTCCCGGGCGCCACGGCGCCCCTTTTGACCGCAGCGGACGGAGTGCTTTTCCATGACCACCGACACCCCGGGCCAGGCCCGGATCAACGACTTCGTCGCCCAGGGCTTCCTGCGGCTGGACAACGCCTTTTCGCCGGGCCAGGCGGCCGAGGTGCGCGAGCTGCTGTGGCGCGCGGCCGGGCTGTCCCCCGATGCGCCGCAGGGCTGGACCCAGCCCGTCGTCCGCATCCCGCATCTGGCCCATCCCGCGGTGACCGCGGCCGCCAACACGCCGCGGCTGCACGCGGCCTGGGACGCGCTGGTGGGCGCCGGGCGCTGGGTGGCGCCGCGGGGGCTGGGCAGTTTCGTGCTGCGCTTCCCCGGCGGCGAGGACCCGGGCGATACCGGCTGGCATCTGGACACCAGCTTTGCCGGCGACGACCCGCAGGACTTCATGCGCTGGCGGGTGAACGTGACCAGCCGGGGCCGGGCGCTGCTGATGCTGTTCCTCTTCACCGACGTGGGGGCGGAGGATGCACCCACCCGGCTGCGGGCGGGGTCGCATAGGGTGATGGCAAGGCGGCTGCTGCCGCATGGCCTCGCGGGCGTCTCGCTGGCGGAGCTGGCGGCGGAGGGGTTCGAGGACAGCGCGGATTGCGCGCAGGTGGCGGCCACCGGGCCGGCGGGCACGGTGTACCTGTGCCATCCGTTCCTGGTCCACGCCGCCCAGCCGCACCGGGGCCGGAACCCGCGGTTCATCGCCCAGCCGGCGCTGACGCCCGCGCATGACTTCGACCCCGCCCTGCCGCCCTCGCCGGTGCAGATCGCCATCCGGCAGGCCTGCGGGTTGGAATGACACCGCGTGAGGTGGGCAATTCTGCCCACCATTACGGCCTGCGGTGGGCGATCCGCCCACCCTACGACACCGGCACCTCGCCGCAGCGCACGGCGTGGAAGTCGCAGCGTTCGGCGGGCCAGTCGGTGCGGCCCCAGCAATAGCCCTCGGGCATCGCCACGGGCCGCATGATCCAGACCACCGGCCGGCCGTCGGCGGTCAGCCGGGTCTCGTCGGCGAAGCGCATGGTCACGCCGGTCTCGTCGTGGCCGACGATCTCGTATTCCGCCGAGGTCTCCCACAGCCCGCGATAGGTGCGGATCGGCAGGTTCCAGTCGACGAAGGCGCGGGTGCGGTCGGTCGAGAAGCGGAAGACGTGCGGGTTGTGGCGGCAGTCGTCGGCCATCAGCGGCCGGCCGAAGGTGCCGCTCAGCCGGTCGAACACGTCGGCCGCCGCCGGCCCGGCCGAGGCCAGCAGGACAAGCGCAAGGGCGCGCGCCAGGGCCGGCGCGCGCCCGGTCTTCACTGTCCCGCGCGGGGGGCTCAGAAGCCCAGGCCCGCGTATTTGTTCTTGAACTTCGACACCCGGCCGCCGGTGTCCATCAGCTTGGCCGACTGCCCGGTCCAGGCAGGGTGCGAGGTGGGGTCGATGTCCAGCGCCATCGTGTCGCCCTCCTTGCCCCAGGTGGAGCGCAGGCGGAAGGTCGAGCCGTCGGTCATCTTCACTTCGATGAAGTGATAGTCGGGGTGGATTTCCTTTTTCATCGCGCGCGCCCCTTACTCGGCCTTTTCCTTGTAGTTGGTGACTTCGGCGATCCGGGCCGACTTGCCGCGCCGCGAGCGCAGGTAGTAGAGCTTCGCGCGCCGCACCCGGCCGCGGCGGACCACCTCGATCGTCTCGATATTGGTGGAATACAGCGGGAAGCACCGCTCCACCCCCTCGCCGAAGGAGATCTTGCGCACGGTGAACGAGGCCGCTAGCGTCGCGCCGCCGTTGCGGCCGATGCACACGCCCTCATAGGCCTGCACGCGGGTGCGGTTGCCTTCCTTGACCCTGTAGCCCACGCGCACGGTGTCGCCGGGCTTGAAATCGGGGATCTTCTTGCCGAGGGCCGCGATCTGCTCGGCCTCGAGCTGCGCAATCAGGTTCATGCGCGGGTCTCCATCTGTGCCTGCGGTGTGCCGCAGAGGTGAGGCCGTCTCATGGCTCCTGGTCTTCGCTCGGGTCCGCCGCGGCGCCCGCCGGAGGTGATCGGCTTTATCGTGGTGACCGCCCCGCCGGCCGGTGCCCCGGCGAAGAACCGGGGCGGAAACGAACGGGAATCGGGCCCGCGGGCCTGACAGGCCCCGGACCGGGGGCGTATAGGGCCGGGCCCGTTCCGCGTCAAGCCGCGGGGCTGCGGATTTGTCTTGCCTCGCCCCCGGCGCCCGCCCATGCTGCGCGGCATTGCCACCCTGATTTGCCCACGGGATTCCAGCATGAAGATCGCAGCCCTCGCCCTTGCCGCCGCCCTTTTGCCCGCGCCGCTCATGGCCCAGAGCGGGCTGTCGCGCCTGTTCGACCAGCCGGCGGGCAATTCCCCGGCGGCGGGCAACCTGCTCTTCGCCCGCGATGCGCAGAGCGTGGCCGGCGCGCTGCGCGAACTGGGCTACCGCGCCGAGATGAGCACGGATTCGGCGGGCGACCCGCTGATCCGCTCCAGCGAGGGCGGGATCAACTTCTCGATCTTCTTCTACGGCTGCCAGAAGCCGGACGGCTGCGATTCGGTCCAGTTCTACACCGCGCTGGACCTGCGCGACGGCATGACCTTCCAGCAGGTCAACGAATGGAGCACGAGCAAGCGTTTCGCCCGCGTCTATCTGGACGACGAGATGGACCCGGCGATCGAGATGGACGTGCTGATGCCCTTCGGCATGACGAAGGAGACCTTCGCCGACCATGTGCGGCTGTGGGGCCTGGTGCTCGACCAGTTCAAGGACCACGTGAACTGGTAGGCCGGAAGGGTCAGCCGCGGGCCTCGGCCGCCGCGGCGCTGCGGCGGCGGTGGTCGGAAAACCTCTCGCCCTCGCGCCGTTCGGTGCGAAAGCCGTTGGCCTTCCAGAACTTGCACAGCTTGCAGCCCGCGCGGGCGTTGCGGGGCCTGCGGCGTTTGTGGTGCATGGCCTCTCTCCTGACGCAGACGCCATAGCAGGGGCGCGGGGGCGCGGCTACTGCCCCCGCCGCGCCCAGAGGTCGGGGCGGCGCTCGCGGGTGATCCGCTCGGCCTCGGCCCGGCGCCATTTCGCGACCTCGGCGTGGTTGCCGCCGGTCAGCACCGGGGGGATCGGCATGTCGCGCCAGACCGCGGGCCGGGTGTAGTGCGGATGCTCCAGCAGCCCGTCCGAGAAACTCTCCTCCTCGGTCGAGGCCTGGTTGCCCAGCACGCCGGGGATCAGCCGCACCGTGGCGTCCAGCATCGCCTGCGCCGCGATCTCGCCCCCGGTCAGGACGAAATCGCCCAGGCTGATCTCCTCGACCCCATAGGCGTCCAGCACCCGCTGGTCGACCCCCTCGAACCTGCCGCAGAGCAGGGTCACCCCGGCCCCCGCGGCCCAGGCGCGGGCGGTGGCTTGCGTGAAGGGCCGGCCGCGGGGGGAGAGGTAGACCAGCGGCCAGGGCCCCGCGGGGCGCCCTTCGGCGGCGGCGTCGAAGGCGCGGGCCACCACGACGGCGCGCAGCACCATCCCGGCACCGCCCCCCGCGGGGCTGTCGTCGACGTTGCGGTGCCGCCCCTCGCCGAATTCGCGCAGAAAGATCGGGGTCAGCCGCCACAGCCCCATCTCCAGCGCCTTGCCGGTCAGGCTGAGGCCCAGCGTGCCCGGGAACGCCTCGGGGAACAGCGTGATCACCCGCGCCTCCCAGGCGCCCGCCACGGGGGGCGGGCCCGCCAGTTCGCGGGGCGTGGCGGAGGGCCGGATCGAGAGCCGGCCGTGCGAGCGCGAGGGCGTGTCGGTCATGCGCCCGGGCATAGCGGCAATCGCGCGCGGCGGAAAGCGGTCAGTCCGGCCCGGGGGCTTCGGTCTCGGCGGCGTCCAGCGCCTCGGCCAGCACGCCCAGCGCCTGGGCCGCGGCGGGGTCGGTGGCCATCGCCGCCGCCGTGCGCACCCGGGCGGTCTCGGGGAAGTCGCCCCAGGTCCGCGGAAGCTCCACGATCACCGGCAGGGCGTTCTGCGCGAAGAGCGTCATCAGCGGCTCGTCCCCCTCGGCTGCGTCGAAGGCGTCGGCCAGCAAGGCGGTGCCGAAATATTCCTCGGCCACCAGCGGATCGGCGGCCCAGAGCACCAGCCCCCTGCGAACGGCCATGTGGTGGCCGGGCGCGGCCTTGAGCGCCTGCATCAGCGCCCGCAGCCGCAGCGCGGTGGAGCCCGCGGACAGGATCGCCTCGACCCCCGCCCGCGCCGGCCCGTCGGGCGTGTCGTCGGGCAGAAGCAGCAGGGGCGAGATCTCGCGCGCCGCGGTCTCGGGGTCCTCGCCCTCGACACTCGCCGCGTTGATGCGGTCGATGGCCTCGTCCAGAAAGGCGTCCATCTCCGCCTCCTGCTCGGGGCTCCAGATCAGCCGGGCCAGGGGCAGCGCCAGGAACGACAGCGCCAGCGGCAGCGCCATGGACATCTCGGGCAGGTGCCCGGCGATGCCGCCGATGCCGCGGCCGATGCCGAAGAGCACCGCCACGATGACGATCAGGATCGCCACGCGGGCGGCCGCGCCGGCCATCTGCGCCGGCTCGCGCCAGCGGGCGGGCTCGCGCGGCCAGTCCTGCGGACGCATGATGATCTGCCACAGCAGGAACACGGCGACGAAGGCGGGCACCACCCGCCAGCCGTGCCCCGCCAGCCCGGCCACCAGCGGCCCGGCATAGAGCATCAGCACGACCAGCTTCATCAGCATCAGGCGGTTCATCGGCTCACCCTGCCCGTGGCGGTTGCGCGCACGATGCCCGGGCCGGGGGCGGCTGTCCAGCGGTCCGCAGGACGCGAGGCCGCGGCGGTGGTGCGCGGGCCACGGTTGCGGCTTGCCGTTTTGCAATCAATCCACAGGGGACGAGGGGGGTTTCGGCAGCGTGGCTTGCCCTTACTCCACCTCGGCCGGCGGATCGGCCACGATGCGGCGCGCGGCCAGGTCCACCGTGGGCACCGCGGCGCGGGTGAAGGGGATGAGGAGGCTGCCGCCCTGCGGCGTGGCGATCTCCAGCAGATCCCCGGCGCCGTGGTTGTGCACCGCCCGCACCGTGCCCAGGGGCGCGCCCCCGGTATCCTGCACCGCCATCCCGATCAGGTCGGCATGGTAGAACTCGTCGTCGCCCGGGGCGGGCAGCCGCTCGCGCGGGACCCAGAGCGTGGTGCCCCTCAGCGCATCGGCCGCCTCCTTGGTGCCCACGCCGGAAAGCCGGGCGCCCAGCCCCCCCGCCACCGGCCGGGTAAGCCGGATGGAGAAGCTGCGCGCCCCGTCCTCGGTATAAACCGGGCCATAGGCGGCGATGTCGGCGGGCTCGGTGCAGAAGGACTTCAGCCGCACCTCGCCCTGCACGCCGAAGGCGCCGGCGATGGCGCCCACGCAGGTCATACCCTTGTCAGACATGGAGTTTCCCCCGCGCGGGCGTCTTGGGTCACTCGGCCGCCGGGGCCTCGGCGCGGGCGGCCTTCTTGGCCGCGCGCTCGGCCATCTGCTTGCCGGGCTTGGCGCGCTCGGGGTTCGAGCGCGTCTTCTTCGCCAGCACCCCGGCGGCTTCCAGGAAGCGCGCCACCCGGTCGGTGGGCTGGGCGCCCTGCGCCAGCAGTTCCTTCACCCGGTCGAGGTTCATCACCACCCGCTTCTCGTCGTCCTTGGCCAGCATGGGGTCATAGGTGCCGAGCTTTTCAAGGAACCGCCCGTCGCGCGGCATCCGGCTGTCGGACAGCACGATGGAATAATGCGGCCGCTTCTTGGAACCGCCGCGGGCGAGCCGGATCTTCGTTGCCATTGGTCTACTCCTTTGATGGCGTGGCGACGGGGTGAAAGGCCCCTGTCATTGCTTCAGTTTCTCGTGGTGCCTGATGACTTCGGAGATGATGAAGTTCAGGAATTCCTTGGCGAAGGCGGGGTCCAGCGCCGCCTCCTGGGCCAGCCGTTCCAGCCGGGCGATCTGCACCGCCTCGCGCGCGGGGTCCGAGGGCGGCAGGTCGTGCTGCGCCTTCAGCCGCCCCACCGCCTGGGTGTGCTTGAACCGCTCGGCCAGCGTGAACACCAGGATGGCGTCCAGCCGGTCGATCGACTCGCGGTGCTCCTTCAGCAGCGCGGCGGCGCGGGTGGCGGGGTCGGTCATACGGCCTCCTGGGTATGGCGCCAGACCTCGGCCCCGTCGAGCGTGCCCGCCAGGCGGGCGCCCAGACGCCGGGCCAGCCGGCGCGAGCGGGCATTGGCGGGGTCGATGTAGCTGACGAGCGAGGGCAGGCCGGCGGGGCCGAAGGCATGGGCGCGGGCGGCAAGGGCGGCCTCCTGCGCAAAGCCCTGCCCTTCGGCGGCGGGGGTGAAGAGAAAGCCCAGCTCCGGCTCGGCATCGCCGGGCTCGAAGCCGATCAGGACGAAGCCGATGGGGCCGGGGTCGTCGCGGCGCTCCACCGTCCAGACCCCGTGCCCGCGCAACAGCCACAGGCCGACGGTGGTGGCGAACTCGATGAAGGCCTCGTCGCGGGTGAAGGGGCCGCCCAGATGCACACTGGCGGGGCCGGTCAGGATCTGGGCCCAGGCGTCGAAATCGGCCAGCCGGGGCGCGCGCAGCCGCAGGCGGGCGGTCTCCAGCACCGGCAGGCGGGCGGCCAGCGCCGCGGCGAAGTCGGCGGCGGAGCCGGGGATCGGGGTCTCGTGCGGCGCGCGGGTCATGGCAGCGGCCTGGGGTGGCGGAAGGTCAGGGTGCCGTGGGCGCTGCGCTCCAGCACCGCGCCCAGCCTTTCGGCCAGCCGGGCGGCGCGGGTGTTGCGGGCGTCGATCTTGGTGATCGGGCGCGAGAGGCCATGCGCGTGGCCCCAGTCGCGCGCGGCCCGCATCCCCTCCTCGGCCAGCCCGCGGCCTTGCGCATTTTCAACCAATGCACAGGTCAGGTTGGGCTCGTCGGCGTCGTACCATTGCATATATCCCGCATGGCCCAGGAAAGCGTCAGACCAGCGGTCGGCCAGGGTCCACATCCCGGCGGCCCGCACCACCCAGGCCCCGGCCAGTTCCAGGAACCGCCCCCAGGCCACGTCGCGGGTCGGAAACCCCCACATCAGCGCGGCATGGGGCGAGGCGTGCAGCGCCGCGAAGGGCTCGAAGTCCCGCAGCGTGAAGGCGCGCAGCGTCAGCCGCGGGGTGGTCAGCACGGGAACCATCATGCGGCCGGCCCCGGATGGCGCCAGATCACCAGCGGGCCGAAGAGCGGATGCGGATACTCGCCGTCCGGCCGGCAGCCCATCCGCTCGGCCAGCGCGGCGGAACGGGTGTTGTCCGGTGCCACCAGGCTGACCACGGTGGTCCAGCCCAGCGTGCCATAGGCATAGTCGCGCGCGGCCAGCGCCGCCTCCTGCGCGATGCCGCGTCCCTCGGCGCCCCCGAACAGGGTCCAGCCGATCTCGGGCTCGGGCCAGCCCTCGGGGAAGAAGGGGCCGACGATGCCCAGCGGTTCGTCGGTGGTGCGGTCGGCCACCATCCAGCGGCCATAACCGCGCATCGCCCAGTGCCCGACCAGCGCCGAGAACTGGGTGAAGGCCACGGGGCGCGGGTCCGGCCCGCCCACGAACCGCGCCCGCTCCGAGCCGCGGAAGGCCGCGTAGGTCTCGAAATCCGCCATCCGCGGGGCGCGCAGGGTCAGCCGGCCCGTGGTCAGGGTGGGGATGGAGAAGGTGGCGGTCATGCCCCGCCCCTTCCGTGACGAAAGACCAGATCGCCCGGATCCTGCGGCCGCGCGCCCGGGTCGCGCCGCGCCCCCAGCCGCAAGGCCACGGCCGCCGAGGCGCGGTTGTCGGGATCGACATAGCTGACCAGCGTGGCCAGGCCCCGGCCGAAGGCCCAGTCCCGCAGCGCCGCGGCGGCCTCGGTGGCATAGCCCCGGCCCTCGCAGCCGTCGTAGACCAGCCAGCCCAGCTCGGATTCCGGGAACAGCGGGCCATGGCTGATGCCGACCTGCCCCACGGTGGTGTCCCCGGCCTCGACCATCAGCGCGCCATAGCCGAACAGCGCCCAGCCCGCGGCGTCGTGGCAGAACAGGCCCCACGCTTCCCGCTGGCCGAAGGGGCCGCCCATGAAGCTGCTGCGGGGCGAGGCCATCATCGCCGCATAGGCGGGAAAATCCCCCGCCTGCATGGGACGCAGCCGTAGCCGCCCGGTATGCAGCACGGGCGCGATCATCGCTTCTTCATCAGCCCCGAGAGGCCCGCGGGCAGGGTCAGGCCGCGGGGCATTCCGGGCGGGGGCAGCGCGGCGCCCTGGCCCATGCCCTTGGCCAGTTCGGCCAGCTCGGCGGGCGACATCTTCGACGGGTCGGGCATCCCGCCCTTGCCGGTCATCTGGCGGATCATCTGCTTCAGCGCCCCGCCCTTGCCCATGGACTTCATCACGTCGGCCATCTGGCGGTGCTGTTTCAGCAGGCGGTTCAGGTCGGCCACCTCCAGCCCCGCGCCGGCGGCGATGCGGCGCTTGCGGCTGGCCTGGAGGAGGTCGGGGTTGGCGCGTTCCTTCCTGGTCATCGAGTTGATCAGCGCGATCTGCCGCTTCAGCATCTGGTCGTCGAAGCCGGCGGCCTTGGCCTGGGCCTGCATCTTGCCCATGCCGGGCATCATGCCCATCAGCCCCTGCATCCCGCCCATCTTCAGCATCTGCTCCAGCTGCAACCGCAGGTCGTTCATGTTGAACAGGCCCTTGGCGAAGCGGCGGGCCATGCGTTCGGCCTGCTCGGCCTCGAAGGTCTCCTGCGCCTTCTCGACCAGCGCCACGATGTCGCCCATGCCGAGGATGCGGCCGGCCACCCGCTCGGGGTCGAAGGGCTCGATGGCGTCCATCTTCTCGCCCAGGCCCACGAAGCGGATCGGCTTGCCGGTCACGGCGCGCATCGAGAGCGCGGCACCGCCGCGGCCGTCGCCGTCCATCCGGGTCAGGACGACGCCCGAGATGCCGACCTTGCCGTCGAACTCGGTCGCCACCCGCACGGCGTCCTGCCCGGTCAGGCCGTCCACCACCAGCAGCGTCTCGCGCGGGCCGGCGATGTCGCGCACCGCCTGCACCTCGTCCATCAGCACCTCATCGATGTGCAGACGGCCGGCGGTGTCGAGGAAGATCACGTCATAGCCGCCCATCGCGGCCTGCGTCTTGGCGCGCCTGGCGATCTGCGTGGCACTCTCGCCCTTCACGATGGGCAGGGTGTCGACGCCGATCTGGGTGCCGAGGATGGCCAGCTGCTCCATCGCCGCCGGGCGGTTGGTGTCGAGGCTGGCCATCAGCACCCGCTTGCCGTTGCGCTCGGTCAGCCTTTTGGCGAGCTTCGCCGTGGTCGTGGTCTTGCCCGAACCCTGCAACCCCACCATCAGGATCGCCGCGGGCGGGTTGTCGATCTTCAGCGCCTCGGCCGGGCCCTCGCCGCGCAGCACGCGCACCAGCTCGTCATGGACGAACTTCACCACCATCTGGCCGGGGGTGATGGACCTGGTGACCGCCGCCCCGGTCGCCTTGTCCTGCACTCGGCGGATGAAGTCGCGGGCGACCGACAGGCTCACGTCGGCCTCCAGCAGCGCCACCCGCACCTCGCGCAGGGCGGCCACCACGTCGGCCTCGGTCAGGGCGCCCTGACGGGTCAGCCGGTCGAAGACGCCGCCCAGGCGTTCGGAGAGGGATTCGAACATCGCTCGTGCTCCTTGGGTCTGGCCCCGATATGGGGCCGGGCGGCGGGCGGCCCAATGGGAGATGGCGCCTGCGGGCGCAACGCGCTGGCAGACGGCGATCCCGGCATGGGCCAAGGGACCGAAGGCGCGGGCCTTCGGGGGATTGCGGCGCTGATACGCGCGGCCCCCCGGGGAGTCAAGCCGGCCCTACCACTCGAAGATCAGCTTGGGCCCCTTGATCTCGAAGTCGAAGTCGAGCTTCAGCGTCTTGTTGTCCTTCTGGTAGATCGTCTTCTTCTTCTCGATCTCTTTCTTGATCTTCTCCAGCACGTCTTCCGACTGCGGCTTGGGCACGACCTTGAACAGCGACTGGTTCTGCTTGTTCAGCTTGTCGACATCGGTCTTCAGGCCCTTGAGGTTCAGGTCGATCTGCTTTTGCAGCAGTTCCTTGGCCTCCTTGCTTCTGCACATCTCGCAGTCGAGCGTCAGTTCGTCGATCAGCTTGATGCGGCCGGAGTATCGCTTGAAGAACGAATCGACGTTGGCGACGGTCTTGTCCGCCACCTCCTGGGTCTGCTTGTCCGGTGCCTTTCCCATCACTTTGCCCCTATGCTCGGGTTGAAACAGCCCCAGCATCGCACAATCCAGGATTGCGCCAAAGCGTTAGTTCAGGACAGGTCCCCTCCGGCCCGGAACACGGGGAAGGGGGCGGAGCCAAGCCGCCCTCAGACCCGGGCGGCCGCCTGCGCCTCCATCCGTTCCAGCAGGGTGCGGATCTTCTTCACGTCTTCCTCGATGATGGCCACGCGCATGTCGGTCGAGACCTCGCCCACGTCGATGCCCTGCTCGGCCATCTCCTCGCGCACCTCCTCTTCCTTGGCGCTTTCCATCGCGTCCACGATGATCCCGAACAGCAGGTTCAACGTGGTGAAGTTGGTGAAGATGATGAAGGTCACGAAGAACATCCACGACCGCGGGTGATGGACCATCACCTCCTCGGCCACGCTGTTCCAGCCTTCCAGCGTCATGAGTTGGAAGAGGGTGAAGAAGGTGGTGCCGATGTCGCCGAAATAGGTCGGCGAGGTCTCGCGGAACAGGTTCACCCCGATGATCGCGCCCACGTAGTAGAGGATGAAGAGGATGCCGGCGACCGAGGCCCCGCCCGGCAGCGCCGCGAACATCCCGTTCAGCACCCGGCGCATCGAGGGGATGGCGGTGGCCAGCCGCAGCACCCGCAGCACCCGGAGCGCCCGCAGCACGCTGAGCGAGCCGGTGGCCGGCAGAAGCGCGATGCCCACCACCACGATGTCGAACACATGCCAGCCGTCGCGGAAGAAGCTGGCGCGATAGACGATCAGCTTCATCGCGATCTCGACGACGAAGATCGCCAGGCAGATGTCGTCGATCAGTTCCAGCACCGCACGGGTGGCGGGCGAGATGTTCAGGGTCATCAGACCCAGGACGATGGCGTTCAACAGGATGACGCCGATGATGAAACGGTTGAATCGCTTGTCTTCAACGATCTTGTGCAGATTTTCCATGGTCCCGTGCTCCGTTGGCTCTTGCGCGGGGCGCGGATGCCGGTGGCCTGCCCGGGGGCGGGCCGTCGGGCGCGCCGGGGCGCGGGTGAGCGCCTCGGACCAGTCCGTGCCCCGGCGGCCCCCGCCGGGGCCGCAGGCAGGGCGGGACTGTATCACGAAGCGCGTGATTGTCTTGCAAAAAACCGCTGTCGCCGGGTGGTTGGCCGGCGGCATCGGGCAAACCCCGGCACGCCGCCCGCCCTGCTTGCATCCCCCGCCTGCCCGTGAAACGCTGGGGCGGCGAGCCCGGCGGAGGTGCTGCCCGATCATGCTGCCCATCCTGCTGAAGACGCTGCCCTTCTTCGCGCTGATCGGGCTGGGGTGGTGGGCCGGGCGGGTGCGGTTCTTCTCGCCCGAGGCCACGGCCTATCTGACCAAGTTCGTGTTCTACTTCGCGCTGTCGGCCATGCTGTTCCGGCTGGCCGCCAACCTGTCGCTGGCCGAAATCTGGGACACCCGCTTTGCGCTGGCCTATCTCTCGGCCTGCACGCTCGTCTATGCGCTGGCCTTCCGGGTGGCGATCCGGCGGGGGACCTCGGTCGAGGAGGCGGCGGTCGAGGCGCAGGTGGCCATCATCGGCAACACCGGGTTCCTGGGGGTGCCGATGCTGGTGGTGCTCCTGGGGCCGCAGGCCACCGGGCCGATCCTGCTGGTGCTGGCCATCGACCTGATCGTGTTCTCCTCGCTCATCACGCTCATCATCACCGCCCGGCGCGGGGGACCCGCCGGCGTCCGCCTGCTGGGCCTGCTGGGGATGGGGCTCCTGAAGAACCCGATGATCGTCTCGATGGTGCTGGGCCTTGCCTGGTCGGCCACCGGCTGGGCCGTGCCCGGCCCGGTCAACGAGTTCCTGGCCATCCTCGGCGCCGCCGCCACGCCCGGCGCGCTCTTCGCCATCGGCGCCTCGCTGGCCACCAAGTCGGCCGAGCGGCTGCAGGTCGCGGCCTGGCTGTCGTTCTGCAAGCTGATCCTGCACCCGGCCGCCGCGGCGCTGGCGGCCTTCGTGGTGTTCCGCGTCGATCCCGGCCGGGCCGGGGTGATGGTGGCGGCGGCGGCGCTGCCCGTGGCGGGAAATGTCTATATCCTGGCCCAGCACTACGGGGTCGCGCCCCAGAGGGTCTCGGCCTCGATCCTGATTTCGACGGCGGTCAGCATCCTGACCGTCAGTGCGGTGATTGCCCTGGTGACGGGAGGTGAACCATGAAGACGATCAGCGAGAACCGGGCCTTCGGCGGCGTGCAGGGGGTCTATCAGCACCGTTCCGAGGTCTGCGACTGCGAGATGACCTTCGGCCTCTTCCTGCCGGCGCAGGCCGAGGACGGGCCGGTGCCGGTGCTGTGGTATCTCTCGGGCCTGACCTGCACGCACGAGAACGCCATGGTGAAGGCCGGCGCGCAGGCCCATGCCGCGGCGATGGGGATCGCGCTGGTCTTTCCCGACACCTCGCCCCGCGGGCCGGGGGTGGCGGACGACGACGCCTATGACATGGGCCAGGGCGCGGGCTTCTACGTCAACGCCACCGAACATCCCTGGTCCAGCCATTTCCGCATGTGGGACTATGTGACCGAAGAGCTTCCGGGCGCGATCTTCTCCGCCTTTCCGGTGGACGAGACGCGGCAGGCGATCACCGGCCATTCCATGGGCGGGCACGGGGCGCTGACCGTGGCCATGGCGCTGCCGGGGCGCTATCGCTCGGTCTCGGCCTTCGCGCCCATCGCCAACCCCACCGCCAGCGACTGGGGCAGGAAGCAGTTCGCCGGCTACCTCGGCCCCGACGAGAACAAGTGGCTGCCGCACGACGCCACGCTCCTGATGCGGCGGCGGGGGTTCGACGGGCCGGTGCTGGTGGACCAGGGGGCCAAGGACCAGTTCCTGGACCTGCTGAAGCCCGAGGCGCTGGCCGAGGCCATGGCGGCCCGTCGCCAGCAGGGGGTGTTCCGGATGCAGGCGGGCTACGACCATTCCTATTTCTTCGTCGCCAGCTTCATGGAGGACCACGTGGGCTTCCACGCCGAGGCGCTGTTTTCCTGAATGTCGCGGACGGGACAGACGGCCCCGGGCGGCGCGGGCAGCGATAGGGCATGACCGCGCTGACCGACACCGACCGTTCCACCCGCCTCGGCATCCTCTGCGCCGTGGCGGCCTCGATGGCCTTTTCGGTCAACGACGTGGCGGTGAAGTTCCTGTCGGGCGGCTATGCGCTGCATCAGGTGGTGATGATCCGCTCGGCCATCGCGATGGCGGTGCTGCTGGCGGTCATGGTGCCGTTCAACGGCGGGCTGAGGGCCCTGCGCACCCGCCGGCCCGGGGCGCTGATGCTGCGCGGGATGCTCGTGGTGCTGTCGAACCTCTGCTACTTCCTGGGGCTGGCGGCGCTGCCGCTGGCCGATGCGGTGGCAATCTTCTTCGTGGCGCCCCTGCTCATCACCGCGCTGTCGGTGCCGCTCCTGGGCGAGCGGGTGGGGCCGCGGCGCTGGGCGGCGGTCTGCCTCGGCCTGGCCGGCGTGGTGGTGATGGTGCGGCCGGGCGGCGGCTTCGTCTGGGCCGCGGTGCTGCCGCTGGTCTCGGCGGTTCTCTATGCGCTGATGCACATGATGACCCGGGCGCTGCGGGGGACGGAAAGCGCGGTGACGCTGACCTTCTACGTCCAGTTGATGTTCCTGGCCAGTTGCGCCGCCATGGGGCTGGCCTTCGGCAGCGGCTGGCTGGCGGAACAATCCAACCCCTCGCTGGCATTCCTGTTCCGCGGCTGGGCCTGGCCGGCGGCGGCGGACTGGCCGGTGCTCGCGGCCACCGGCCTTGCCTCGGCCTTCGGCAGCGTGCTGGTGGCGCAGGCCTATCGGCTGTGCGAGGCGGGGCTGGTCGCGCCCTTCGAATATGCCGCGCTGCCGCTGGCGGTGGCCGCCGGCCTCTTGGTCTTCGGCCAGTGGCCGGACGCCACCACCTGGGTCGGCATCGCGCTGATCTGCGGAGCGGGACTTTACGTGTTCCTGCGCGAGGCGGCGCTGGCCCGCCCGCGCGCCGGGGCGGGACGCCCGTGACACGATTTCGACGAGAGGGAGACGCCACATGACGCTGCGCATCATCGGGCCGGAGGTGGAGCCGCGGCTGACCTGGGACGGGATCTGCGCCGCCTTCGAGGCCGGCCACCGCCTGCCGCGGGCCGAGGTGGCGGATGCCTTCCTCTACCGCGGGCAGGACACGCTGCTGAACCGCGCGGCCTGGATCGACGGGCTGGGGCAGCTGGTGAAATGCGCCACGATCTTTCCGGGCAACGAGGGCGCCGGCTTGCCCACCATCAACGGCGCGGTCACGCTTTACGACGACCGCACCGGACAGCTTTCGGCGCTGGTGGATTTCCACCTGGTCACCAGGTGGAAGACCGCGGGCGACAGCCTGCTCTCCGCCCGCCGGCTGGCGCGGCCCGAGGCGCGGGAGATCCTGCTGGTGGGCGCCGGCGCGGTGGCGCGCTCGATGGTCTCGGCCTATGGCGCGGCCTTCCCCGGCGCGCGCTTCGCCGTCTGGACCCGCAACCCCGACCGCGCCCGGGCCTTCGCGCAGGAGACCGGCGCGCGGGTGGCCGAGGATCTGGCCGCAGCGGTGGCCGGCGCCGAGATCATCTGCACCGCCACCATGTCGGCCACGCCGCTGATCCGCGGCGAATGGCTGCGCCCGGGCCAGCATCTGGACCTGATCGGCGCCTATACGCCGGCCATGCGCGAGGTGGACGACGAGGCGCTGCGCCGCGCCCGCATCTTCGTCGATTCCCGCGCCACCACCATCGCCCACATCGGCGAGCTGAAGGACCCCATCGCCCGCGGCGTGATCCGGGCCGAGGACGTGGTGGCGGATTTCTATGACAACCCCGTATTGTGGCGGCGGCGCGAGAGCGACATCACCATCGCCAAGAACGGCGGCGGCGCGCATCTGGATCTGATGACGGCGCACTGGATCGCCGGGGTGGCCGCGGATGCCGCGTGACGGCGGGGCCTGCACCCTGTATACATGACAGGCAGAGGGAGGCCCGGATGGACATGCACGCCAACGCCCGCACCCACGCCACCCGCGCGCTGATCGACCTGCGCCAGCGCATCCTCTCCGGCGGCCTGGCCGGGGGCACCCGGCTCTTCGAGGTGCCGCTGGCCGAGGAGCTGGACATCTCGCGCACCCCCCTGCGCGAGGCGCTGTCGCGACTGGCGGCCGAGGGGCTCCTGGACCGCGCGCCGGGCGGCGGCTTCGTGGTGCGCAGCTTCGCGCTGGCCGACGTGATCGACACCATCGAGCTGCGCGGCGTGCTGGAGGGCACCGCGGCGCGGCTGGCGGCCGAGCGCGGGGTGGCGCCGGAGCGGATGCAGGCGCTGCGCGGCATCCTCGCCCGGCTGGACGAGTGTTTCGGCGAGGGGCCGGACGACGTGGATTTCGAATCCTACTCCGACCTCAATACCGAGTTCCATGCGGCCATCGCCGAGCTTGCCGGCAGCGCCGTGCTGTCGCGCGAGATCGCGCGGGTCACCCGGCTGCCCTTCGCCTCGCCCTCGGCCTTCCTGCCCGACAGCACCCGGCTGGACGCCTTCCGCCGCACCCTGAGCCCGGCGCAGGAACAGCACCGCGCGCTGGTCGAGGCGATCGGCAACCGCGAGGGCACCCGGGCCGAGATGATCGCCCGCGAACACGCCCGCGCCGCCCGGCGCAACGTCGAATACATCTTCGCCACCGATCCGGGGCTGAAGGCCGACGTGCCGGGGCTGGCGCTGATCACCGGCTAGGGCCGGGGCAAGGGGGGCAGAGCCCCCCTTGGACCCCCCGCGCCCGGCTCTCCCGTCACGGCGGGCGCATTCGCGCGACAGGTGGACGCCCGGAGCCGACCCCGGGGATTTTGCATCCGTCGGGCTCGAACCGATGGCGCCACGACGGCGACCCCCCGCAGGATACTCTCGGACAGAAAAAGGACAGTTTGATTCAAATTGTCCCCCCTTTTGCTGCTTCTTCTGTCGATAAATATCCTCGGGGGGTCCGGGGGGCAGACGGCCCCCCGGTGCTTGGAACTGGCGAAACGGCCGGCGGATCGGCCCAGCGCGGCCTGCCCGCCCCTTTCCTGCGGCATATTTTCCGCTTGCCTTCGCCCCCCCGGATCTCGCATGTGTGTATACATACCACCATGCTTCAGGGGAGGAGCCTGCCTTGTCGATCACCAGTCTTTCCGCAGCGATGCAGGCGGCCGGCAATCCGGTCCAGATGCTTCGCAACTCGAAGATCGGGATGTATGTATACCCGGTCGTCGCCCCCGAGTTCTCCAACTGGCGCGAGGAACAGGCGGCCTGGCGCAACTCGGCGGTGCTGTTCGACCAGACCCACCACATGGACGAGCTGATCGTCGAGGGCCCGCAGGCCGAGGAATTCCTGGCCCATCACGGCATCAACGCCTTCGGCAACTTCGACCCGAACCGAGCCAAGCACTTCGTCCCCGTGACGCCCAACGGGCATGTGATCGGCGACCACATCATCTTCCGCGAGCGGGCCGACAAGTTCGTGCTGGTCGGCCGGGCGCCGACCTCCAACTGGCTCCTGTTCTGCGCCGCCTGGGGCAAGTGGAACGTGCGGATCCGGCACGACCCGCGCTCCCCCTCGCGCCCCGAGGGCGAGCGCGTACTGCGCACCCACTACCGCTACCAGATCCAGGGGCCGGACGCGCCCAGGATCTTCGAGAAGATGAACGGCGGCCCGATCCCCGAGATCAAGTTCTTCCACGTCGACTGGATCAACGTGGGCTCCAAGAAGGTGCAGGCGCTGCGCCATGGCATGTCGGGCGCCCCGGGGCTGGAGATCTGGGGCCCCTACGAGGACAAGCCTTATATCCTGTCCTGCATCCTGCAGGCCGCGCGCGATGCCGGCGTGGACCTGGTGCGCTGCGGCAGCCGGGCCTATTCCACCAACACGCTGGAATCGGGCTGGATCCCCTCGCCCCTGCCGGGCATCTATACCGGCGACGGGATGCTGGCCGATTATCGCGACTGGCTGGGCGCGGACAGCTATGAGGCCACCGGCGCCATCGGCGGCTCCTTCGTGTCGGACAACATCGAGGACTATTACGTCAACCCGTTCGAACTGGGCTACGACTTCTACATCGGCTGGAAGAAGCCCGATTTCGTGGGCAAGGCCGCGCTGTTGAAGATGAAGGAGCAGCCGCAGCGCAAGAAGGTCACCTTCGAGTGGAACCGCGACGACGTGCTGAAGGTCATCGCCTCGGGCTTCGAGCAGGGCACGCCCTACAAGTGGATCGACTTCCCGCAGCCCAACTATGCCTCGTCCTCGGCCGACATGGTGGTGCGCGACGGCCAGATGGTCGGCATGTCGATGTTCAACGGCTATTCCTGGAACGAACGCTGCGTGCTGTCCTTGGGCGTGGTGAACCCGGACGTGAAGGAAGGCGACATCCTGACGCTGCTGTGGGGCGAACCCGAGCCCACCGGCAAGACCTCGACCGAGAAGCACAGGCAGGCCGAGATCCGCGTCCGCGTCTCGCCCACCCCCTATGCCGCCGAGGCGCGCGAGAACTACGCGGACAGCTGGCGGACCATGGGGCGCTGACTTCGGGGGTCGGGCCCAGCGGAAAGCGCCGGGGGGTTTCACACCCCCCGGCCCCCCGCGGGATACTTGTGGCTCGAAAGAGAAGGGGCGCCGGTTCGGGCGGCCCCCGCTGTATACATCGTTGCGGCATTTCCGCGCGGGCGCGGGGAGAATCCTTGATTTCGCTGCGGATTGTGTACACATTGTCCGCGACCAGGGGAGGATGGCGATGTTCGGACTGGGCGGAAAACGTGCGGCGGCCGGGGGCGGCGAGGATCTCTCGGGCATCCTGGCCGGCTGGTCGATCGAGGTGATGCCGCGCACGGCGGCCAAGGTCGAGGATTTCCGCGCCATCCTGCCCCCCGGCACCCGGGTCTACATCGCCCATATCGAGGGCACGCCGATCGAGGAGATGGTGGCCACCGCGCGCCGGCTGGCCGCCGAGGGCTTTCCGGTGATGCCGCACCTGCCCGCCCGTATCATCGCCGACCGTGCCATGCTGGCCGACTGGATCGACCGCTACCGGGGCGAGGCCGGGGTGGACCAGGCACTGGTGCTGGCCGGCGGCGTGGCCAAGCCGGCGGGCGAGTTCCATTCCTCGATGCAGCTGCTGGAGACCGGGCTGTTCGAGAAGGCCGGCTTCAGGCGGATCCATGTCGCCGGCCACCCCGAGGGCAACCGCGACATCGACCCCGACGGCGGCCATGCCCAGACCGACGCCGCGCTGCGCTGGAAGCAGGACTGGGCCAAGGGCACCGGGATCGAGATGGCGCTGGCCACCCAGTTCGTGTTCGAGGCGGCGCCGGTGGCCGAATGGATCGGCCGGCTGCGGGCCGAGGGGATCGCCCTGCCGGTGCATCTGGGCATCGCCGGGCCGGCCAAGCTGCAGACCCTGATCAAGTTCGCCATCGCCTGCGGGGTGGGGCCGTCGCTGAAGGTGTTGCAGAAGCGGGCGCTGGATCTGACCAAGCTGCTTCTCCCCTTCGAGCCCACCGAGCTGGTGGCCGACCTGGCCCGGGCGCGGGCGGCCGATCCCGCGACCTCGCCCGACCTGATCCACATCTTCCCGCTGGGCGGGATCGGCGCCGCAGCCGATTGGGCGCGGGCGCACCAGAAGCCCGGGCTGCGCGCGGTGGGCTGAGCGGCTGGCGGGCCGGCCCCGCCTGCCCTATCCTGCCGCCCATGTCCGCCCGCCCCGAGAAGCATTCCCTGACCCTGCACGGCCACCGCACCAGCGTCTCGCTGGAGCCGCCGTTCTGGGCCGCCTTCCGCGCCATCGCCGCCGAGCGGGGCGAGAGCCTGAACGCGCTGGCCGAGGCCATCGACGAGGCGCGCGCCCCGGAGGAGGGGCTGGCTTCGGCGATCCGGGTCTTCGTGCTGGCGCGGTATCGCCCCTAGGCGGCCAGGTCGTGGCGCAGGATCGCGGCCTCGGCCGCGGACAGGTTGCGGCGGGCGAAGTCGCCGTAGCTTTCCGGGTCGACCTCCAGATCCGGCATCACCGCGTAGAGCTGCAACCGCTGCGTGGCCTCCAGCAGGTCGAGCGCGGCCAGGCCGGGGTGGAAGCTCTCGGTCTCCACCCCGTTGGCCCAGACGATCTCGTGCCGTTCCAGCAGCACGTGGACATAGGTGACCTCGCGCGCGGCCAGGTCGACCGAGACGCCGACGCCGCCCACCAGATCCTCGGCCGCCACCAGCACCTCGGCCTCGTTGAACAAGGCCCGCGCCGCCGCCCCCTGCACCAGCAGGCGATGGCGGGGCGAGACGGTCAGCGCCGCCTCGGGCCGCCCGCAGCCCAGCGCGCCGTGCCCCACCCGCACCGGGCGCAGGTGCGGCATGGCATAGAGCCGCGCCCCGCTCATCCGCCGATGGCCGGTCCACAGCACCTCCTGCGGGCCGTTGTCCTTGGTCAGCAGGCGGTCGCCGGGGCGCAGCGTCTCGATGGGCGCCACCCCGCGGTCCAGCCGGATCAGCGTGCCCGGCGTGAAGCAGATCACCCCCGCCTGCGGGGCCGGCTGCGGCGGGCGGGCGGCCAACCCGCTGCGGATCACCCACAGGTCCACCTCGGCCGGCGGCATCTCGCCCAGGAACATCAAGAGCCGCGCACCCGCCCCCGGCACCTCGATCAGCGTGGCGCCATAGCTGCGCCGCCCGTCGGTCAGGGTGAAGTCCGGCCACTCCGCCCCCTCGTCGCCATCGGCCGGCAGCCCGCCCATCGCGGTTCCCACCAGCCGCCGCACCATGCGCGCCGCGCGTGCGCGCAGTTCGGCCATCCCCTCGGCCCCGTCCAGAAGCAGAACCTCTGCCGCCCCGTCCACCCGCACCGCATGGCCGGTCCAGCGCCAGGTGACGCCGGTGCCGAGTGCCTCCACAGGTGCGGCCCGAAGGCCATCCACTTCCGTCTGGGACCAGGAAATGACGAACGTCGCCCGAAAGCCCGTTCCCATCGCCTGTTTGCCTGCCCGTTCTTGTTCTTGTGGATCAAGGTTAACAGGCGGCGGCGGCCGCGGCTATGACCGCCGCGCCACAGCTTCGGAAAATCGCAGGAATGCGGGGATCAGAACCGCAGCCGCAGGCGGATCGAGCCCACCGCCTGCCCCTCGGGCTGGCCCTCGAACTCGCGCCCCAGCCAGGTGAGCCCGTAGAACACCTCGCCGCGGCCGCCCTGCCAGTGCACCCCGGCGCGGACGCGCTCGCGGGTGTCGCGCAGGGCCGGACCGCCGGAGGGAAGCAGCGCGCTGTCCCAGACCCGCGCCACGTCGGCGCCCAGCACGAAGCTGAAGCCATGCGTGTCGTCCGCCCGGGTGCCGGCGTACCGCTGGCCGGTGGTGGTGTCGCGCAGCATCAGCCGCCCCTCGCCGAAGCGGCCGAAGGTCAGGTCGAAGCCGCCGCGGACCAGCGTCTCGTAGCCCGCCTGCGCCTCGACGAAGGGGCGCAGCCGGGCGCCCCCCAGCGGCAGCGTGCGCGCCACCTCGGCCGAGAGCATCGGGTGCAGCCCGTCGGGGATCTGGTTGCCGAGGTCGGGCTGCGGCACGTCGAGGATGTCGTGCACCCAGCGCTGGAACCGCCCCACCCCCGTGGAGGGGCCGGTCGCCACCACATCGAGCCCCAGCCGCGTCTCGAAACCCGCGGCCTGGAAATGGGTATGCACCCCCAGCGACAGGACCCCGGCATAGCGGCGGTCGCCCGCGCCGGGATTGGCCAGGTTGGCGGGGGCCGCGATCTCGCCGCGGAAGCGGTATTCGAGGATCTCGAAGGGCCGGGCGGGCAGGTCGCCGCGCCAGACCGGGCCGGTCACCGCGCTGACCACATAGGCGCCGGTGCGCCAGCGGTCGCGCAGGTCGCCCAGCCCGTCGTTGGAGAAAAGCCGGCCGAAGCCAAGCAGGACCCGCCCGCCCTCGGCCGCCGCCGCCATGGGCATGAGGGTGAGCACAAGCGCGATGAGCGCCGGGAGAGCCTTCCGCATCCGTCCGTCCGTCCGTTAGAGGCCCCCCAGCCTTCCCGCAGGTTTAGCCGCGCTCGCCGGGCGGCGCTAGTGCCTGCGCGCAACGGAAGGTGACGTTTTGGCCACTTGACGGATGGCAGGCCGGGGTCCGATGCTCACCGCATTTCAACGACAGGAGTTTTGAGATGAGCCTGGGCAAGATCGTCAAGGAGGTGGCCCGCACCGCCAAGGAGGCCGCCAACGACAGCAGGGATCTGAACAAGACCCTTTCCGATCTGGAAAAGCTGGCCGCGGACAAGGGCAAGGAGGGCGGCAAGGAACAGGCCGAACTGCAGCAGAAGCTGAAACAGATGCAGGACCAGCTGAAGCAGATCCAGCAGATCCAGTCCAGCCTGCAGCAGCAGTCCGCCGAGATCATCCGCAAGATCAAGTGACGCCGGCCAGGTGGCCGGCCCGGCAGGGGTGCCGGGTTCATTCATCCGGACGGGAGTGTGGCAGATGATGGGAATTGGCAAGTCGGTGTCCAAGACGATCGCCCCGATCCTGGCGCAGAACAAGAGCCAGCTGAGCGAGTTGAACAAGGCGATGGACGGGGTGATGAAGACGGCCGGCGCGGCCGGCAACATCGCCGGGCAGCTGAAGCCGCTCTTCGCCAATGTCGAGAAGACGGTGAAGCTGATCGACGCGCAGACCGCGCTTCTGGAGGCGGTGACCAAGCTGAACCTCGACCTGGGCGAGGACAAGGACGCGCAGGGCAAGCTGGACGCGCTGAAGGCCGCCGCGCAAAGGGTGGCCGACGAGAACCGCAAGCAGGCCGATCAGCTGGAGGACCTGACCGAGGAGGTCGAGAAGGCCGCCAAGGACGGCAGCGACAAGGGCGAGGCGAAGAAGGTCAAGGCCGCCACCGCCGCGCTGGAAAAGGCGCTGAAGCTGATCGAGGAGCAGAACAAGGCGCTGGACGAGGTGCGCAAGGCGCTGGCGGGGTAGGGCGGGTTCAGCCCGCCGCCGGGTATGGCGGGATCAATCCCGCCCTACGTCCGAGGCTCAGGGCGCCCGGCGCAGCAGGCGGTCCAGCACCCGGCCCGCCTCGGCGTCCAGCGCCTCCTGCGCGCGGCGTTTTGCGGCGTCCTCGAAGCTTTCGCCCTCGCGCCGCTCGATGCCCAGTTCCTCGGCCGCGCGGCGCTCGGCCTCGGCCTTGGCGCGGGCCTCGGCCTCCCGGGCCGCGGCTTCCAGCCGGGCCTTTTCCTCGGCCAGTTCCTGGTCGGCCAGCGCCTTCAGGTCCAGCCGGAAGCGGGGGTCGGACCAGGGGCCGGTGATCTCCAGCGGCACCCGCAGCCCGCCGCTGCCGTCGGGGTTGGCCAACGCCACGGGGGTGATGCGCAGGTCCATCACCTGCGCGCCGAAGCCCAGCGTGCCGCGGCCGGTGGCGGTGAGATAGGGCGCGGCCAGCCGCAGGTCCTCGGTGGCGAGATCCCCGTTCGCGATGCGGAAGCTGGCGGACAGCCCGTCGAAGATGGTCTTCTGCCCCTCGCCGACAAAGCCGGTGTCCAGCGTGCGCAGCATCCCCACGAGGTCGAGGCCCCGCAATTCCCCCTTGCCCAGCGCGAACCGCCCCTCGCCCGAGAGCGAGGCCATGATCGCCGCCATCGACTGGCCCACGCCCAGGAACTTCAGCTGCAGATCGCCCTGCGACAGCAGACGGTCCCAGCCGGCCAGCTGCGACAGCATGGGCCCGGTCGCCAGCCCGGCCAGCGACAGGTCGCCCCCGACCGAGAGGCCGGAGCGGTTGTTGACCACGAACTGCCCGGTGATGAGGCCATCCCAGGCCCGCAACTCGCGCGCCTCGATCACCGCGCGGGCGCGGTCGATGGTCAGCATCAGCCGCGTGGCGCCCAGTTGCGCGGCACCGAGGTCCACCGAGGTCGCCCGCAAAGCCACCTCGGCGTCCGCCAGCGCCAGCGCCGAGGCGTCGAGCGGGGTGCGGCTCCACCCGGCGTCGGCCGGCGCGGCGGCGGGTTCGGTTTCCTCCACCGTGGGCCGGGGGGAAAGGCCGGGCACGGACAGCGCGCCCCCCTCCAGCTGCGCCACCACCCTGGGCCGGGGTCCGTCGAAGCTCATGTCGCCCGCCACGGAAAGGCGGTTGGCGTCCAGCACCAGCTCGCCCTGCCGCAGGTGCAGCGTGCCCTCGGGCGCCAGCGTGATCTGCCCGGCCAGCTGCCGGATGCGGCGACCCAGCCCCTCGGGCAGTTCGGGCGGCGCGGAACCGGCAAGGTCGGCCAGGGCCCGCAGGTCGGCCAGATCCGCGCGCAGGCTGCCCTCGGCCGAGGCGGGCGAGGCCCCCGCGCGGCCCTCGAAGGCCAGGGTGGAGCCGCCGGCGGCCACGTCCAGCTTCACCCGAGCGACATGGCCCGCGGCCAGCGTGGCGGCATCGGCGGCCTCCAGCGCCAGCCGCACCGGCGTGTCGTCCAGCATCCCCTCGGCGGTCAGCGAAAGGGGGCCGGAGGTCTCGGGCAGCCGCAGCTCGGCATTCACCCCGCGCAGGGCAAGCCGGCTGCCCGCGGCATGGTCGATCCACAGGATTTCGGCATCGGTCAACCTGCCCTGCGTCAGGGTCAGCGGCAGGCCGGTGCTGGCCTGGGCCTGCCCTGCCGGGGCGGCCGCCGGAGCCTCTCCCGTCGGCAGCGCCCAGTTCACCTGCCCGTCCGCGCGCCGTTCCAGCACCAGCCGCAGCCCGTCGAAACTCGCCGCCTCCACCGCCAGCCGGCCCGAGACGGCGGCGCCGAGGTCCAGCCGCACCTCCAGCGACCGCGCGGCCAGCATGGGGCCCTGCCCCGACCACCCGGCATTGGCGATGCTGACCGGCCCGGTGCGCACCCCCAGTGCGGGCCAGATCGTGGCCTTCACCGGCCCCTCGATCGCCAGCGCCCGGCCGGTCATCCGCTGGAACTCGGCCGCGGCGAGGCGGGCCACCGTCTCGGCCGGCACCAGCCACAGGGCAACGAGCGCCAGCGCCACCAGCCCCACCAAGGCCGACAGGCCCCGCACGATCCACCGCATTGCCGTTCCCCCGCTCTGCCGGCGATTCTACGCAAGCCCGGGCGACGGGCAAGAAAAGAAGCCGTGGCCCCCTTCGCCTCGCCGCCGCCGGGGTGTAGAAGGCCCGGCCATGAGCACGAAGCCGCCGATCCTGAACCCCGCCCTCCTGCGCCCCGACCTGGCGCCCCGCGCCCGTATAGCCGAGGCCCCGCGGCCGGGCCAGCCCACCATCGGAATGGTCTCGCTGGGCTGCCCCAAGGCGCTGGTGGACAGCGAGCGGATCCTGACCCGGCTGCGGGCGGAAGGCTATGCCATCTCGCCCGACTACCAGGGCGCCGACGCGGTGATCGTGAACACCTGCGGCTTCCTGGATAGCGCCAAGGCCGAGAGCCTGGATGCCATCGGCGAGGCTTTGCGCGAGAACGGCAGGGTGATCGTGACCGGCTGCCTGGGGGCGGAACCCGACTACATCACCGGCACTCACCCGAAGGTCCTGGCAGTCACCGGGCCGCACCAATACGAGGCGGTGCTGGACGCGGTGCACGGCGCGGTGCCCCCCGCGCCCGACCCCTTCGTGGACCTGCTGCCCGCCACCGGCATCCGGCTGACGCCCCGGCACTATTCCTATCTGAAGATCTCCGAGGGCTGCGACCACAAGTGCCGCTTCTGCATCATCCCCGACATGCGGGGCCGGCTGCAGTCGCGCCCGCACCGCGCGGTGATGCGCGAGGCGGAGAAGCTGGTGGCGGCGGGGGTGCGCGAGTTGCTGGTGATCTCGCAGGACACCTCGGCCTATGGCACCGACTGGAAGGAGCGCGAGGCGAAGTTCCCCATCCTGCCGCTGGCCCGCGACCTCGGGTCCTTGGGCGCCTGGGTGCGGCTGCACTACGTCTATCCCTATCCGCATGTGCGCGAACTGATCCCGCTGATGGTGGAGGGCGGGGTGCTGCCCTATCTCGACATCCCCTTCCAGCACGCCCACCCCGAGGTGCTGCGCCGCATGGCCCGCCCCGCGGCGGCGGCCCGCACGCTGGACGAGATCGCCGCCTGGCGGCGGGACTGCCCGGACCTGGTGCTGCGCTCGACCTTCATCGTCGGCTACCCGGGCGAGACCGAGGCCGAGTTCCAGACCCTGCTCGACTGGCTGGACGAGGCACAGCTGGATCGCGTGGGCTGCTTCAAATACGAGAACGTCAAGGGCGCCCGCTCGAACGCCCTGCCCGACCATGTGGCGGAGGAGGTGAAGCAGGACCGCTTCGACCGCTTCATGGCCCGGGCGCAGGCAATCTCCGAGGCGAAGCTGGCGGCCCGGGTCGGCCACAGGCTCAAGGTGATCGTGGACGAGGTGGACGCAGAGGGCGCCATCTGCCGCACCAGGGCCGACGCGCCCGAGATCGACGGCAACCTCTTCATCGACGAGGGGTTCGAGGGGCTCAGCCCGGGCGACATCGTGACCGTGGAGGTCGAGGAGGCCGGGGAATACGACCTGTGGGGGCGGGTGGCATGACCGACAGCCCTCCCCCCGGCGAGCCGGTGATCCGCACCATCGCCATGCCGGCCGACACCAACCCCTCGGGCGACATCTTCGGCGGCTGGCTGATGGCGCAGATGGACCTCGCGGCCGGCAACCTGGCCTCGCGGGTGGCGCAGGGGCGGGTGGCCACGGTGGCGGTGGACGCCATGGCCTTCCTGAAGCCGGTGAAGGTGGGCGACGAGGTGTCGATCCACGCCGATCTGGCCGGCACCGGCCGCACCTCCCTGCGCATCCATGTCGAGGCCTGGCGGCGTCCGCGCTTCGGCACGGCGGCGGACAAGGTGACCGACGCGACCTTCACCTTCGTCGCGCTGGACGCGGACGGCCGGCCGCGCCCGCTGTGACGTGAAAAAGGGGCCGCGCACGGCCCCTTTCGATCGTCGGCCCCGGCGTCCGGTGACGCCGGGGCCCGCCTCCTGCCGGCGGAGGCGCAGCGTCACAGCCAATAGGGCGGGACGCCATAGTAACCGTAGTTGCGCGCGGCCCAGTCGCGGTCCTCGCGCCAGTTCTCGGGACGCTCGGGCGCGCCTTCCAGCTGCTCGCGGGTGATGTCGGTGACATAGCCGTCAAGCCGGGTGTCGTAGCGCAGCTTCTTCCACGGGATCGGGTGGTGGTCGGCGCCGAGGCCCAGGAACCCGCCGAAGCTCATCACCGCGTAGGAGATCACCCCCGACCGCTTGTCGATGATCAGGTGGTCGATATGGCCCAGATGCTCGCCCCCGGGGCTGTAGACCCGGGTGCCGTTCACATCGGAACTGGAAATCGAGCCGCCCCAGGTTTCGCCTTCCTGCGGGATGTAACCCTGCTGTTGCATTGCATCCTCCTTAGCGTTTGCATGGCATATCAACGCCGGCCCCCGCCGGCCGTTCCCGCGCGCCGCACAGGCCGGCGGAATGCCGCGCGGATGGCTCGCCCATCCGCCCTTGCGGGCTTCTTCGCGGCGATGAAGCCCGAGGCGGGCTGACCCAACGTCAATCGCCCCGGCGGCACGACAGGCTGGACATTGAATCGACCGGGCTTAATTTCGGCCCATGTCGCGTAGATTGCACCCGTGCCGTTGCACACCACCCGCGCGCTGCCATCGGGGATGCCGATGAGCGGCCGACACATGCACGCCGCCCGCTTCGACACCCCCGAGGAGGCGGGCGAGGCCGACCGGCTGGACCACCTGATGGCCGTGGCGGGCAGCCAGGCGGCCGAGTTCTGCCGCATCCTGGCCGAGGATCTCACCGCGCTGCGCGCCGAACTGGGCAAGGCGCTGGGCCCGGCCGAGCCCGACCTCGACCGGCTGCGCCGCGCCTCGCACGGCACGGTGGCGCTGGCGGGCACCTGCGGCTTCGACTCGCTGACCGGCCGCGCCCGGGCCCTGCAGGCGCTGCTGCGCGAGGCCAGGGACTGCGAGAGCATCCGCCTTCACGCCCAGGGCTGCCGCGAGGGGCTGGACGAGCTGATCGGCCGGGTCCGCAGGCGGATGGAGCGGCCATGAGCGCGGCCCCCGTGCCCCGCGCGGGCGGGGACATCCTGCTGATCGAGGACACGCCCTCGCTGCAACTGCTCTACCGCTCGATCCTGACCAATGCCGGCCACCGGGTGCGCACCGCCTCGACCGCGGCCGAGGGGATGCGGCAGTTGCACGAGGCGACGCCGGCCGCGGTGCTCCTGGACCTGATGCTGCCCGACCGCGACGGGCTGGACCTGCTGAACGACGTGCTGCGCCACCACCCGGGGATGCCGGTGGTGGCGGTCACCGCCAACGGCTCCATCGCCCGGGCGGTGGAGGCGATGCGGGCCGGCGCGCACGATTTCCTGGTCAAGCCGGTGGAGGAGACGCGCTTCCTCTCGGCGGTCAGCAACGCGCTGGGCCAGCGCAGCCAGCGGCCGGCGCGCAGCCTGCCCACCCGCCGGCCCAACGAGGCCGAGGTGGCCGGCGGCAGCGGCTTCCTGGGCTCCTCGCGCGCCATGCGGCGGGTGGAGGCCAAGATCCGCTCGGTGGCGGGCTCCATGGCCACGGTCTTCATCACCGGGGAAAGCGGCACGGGCAAGGAACTCGCCGCGCTGGCGGTGCACCGGCATTCCGCCCGCGCGAACGGCCCCTTCATCGCGCTGAACTGCGGGGCGATCCCGCACGACCTGATGGAGTCCGAGGTCTTCGGCCATGTGAAGGGCAGCTTCACCGGCGCGATCTCGGACAAGCCCGGGGCGGCGGTGGCGGCGGACGGCGGCACGCTGTTCCTGGACGAGGTCTGCGAGATGGCGCCGGCCCTGCAGACCAAGCTGTTGCGCTTCCTGCAGACCTCCACCGTCACCCCGGTGGGCGCCACCAAGCCGCGCAAGGTGAACGTGCGGATCGTCTGCGCCACCAACCGCGACCCGCTGCACGCGGTGCGGCGGGGGCAGTTCCGCGAGGATCTCTACTACCGGCTCTACGTGGTGCCGCTGCACATGCCGCCCCTGCGCGACCGCGAGAGCGACGTGATCGAGATCGCCGAGGCCGCGCTCTTCCGCTTCGCCGAGGAGGAGGGACGCAGCTTCGACGGGTTCTCGCCCGAGGTCGAGGCGCTGTTTCGCAGCTACGACTGGCCGGGCAACGTGCGGCAACTCCTGAACGTCATCCGCAACGTGGTGGTGCTGAACGAGGGCGGGCTGGTGACGCCCGGGATGCTGCCCGAAGACCTGCACCGCGGCATGGTCGGCGGCGAGGAGCCCCCCGGCGCCGCCCCCCCCGATCTCACCCTGCCGGTGGCCGACCCGCTGGCCGGGATGACGCTGGCGCAGATCGAGCGCCATGCGGTGGAGACCGCCATCGCCCGCCACGGCGGCAGCGTGCCGCGGGCGGCGCGGGAACTCGACGTCTCGCCCTCCACCCTCTACCGCAAGATCGAGGCCTGGGGGCGGGGGAAGTAATCCGCCGTCGCGCAAGTGGAGAGCGCCGGGGGGTTTCACACCCCCCAGCCAGTGGTTCACTCGAACCAATGGCGTAAACCACTGGCAACCCCGCGGGATACTTGGGGCAGGAAAGAGGGTAGAAGGGACAATTTGATTCAAACTGTCCCTCATCTTGGCTCAAGTACTCCACGGGGGGTCCGGGGGGTGTGAAACCCCCCGGCGCTCTCCGCCAGCCCGACGCTAGAGTTTCAGCAGCTCCCTTGCGTTCTCCTTCAGGATCAGCGGGCGCACCTCGTCCTTGAACGGGGCCTTCTCGAAATCGGCCAGCCAGCGGTCGGGGGTGATCGCCGGCCAGTCGGAGCCGAAGAGCATCCGCTTCTTCAGGATCGAGCCCGCGTATTGCACCAGGATCGGCGGGAAGTACTTGGGCGACCAGCCGGACAGGTCGATCCAGACGTTGGGCTTGTGGGTGGCCACCGCCAGCGCCTCTTCCTGCCAGGGAAACGATGGATGGGCGGCGACGATGGGCATGTCGGGGAACTCGGCCGCCACGTCGTCGAGGTGGATCGGGTTGGAGTATTTCAGCCGCATGTTCATGCCGCCGCGCATCCCCGCCCCCACCCCGGTCTGCCCGGTGTGGAAAAGCGCGATGGCGCCCTCCTCGGCGATGGCCTCGTACAGGGGGAAGGCCATGCGGTCGTTGGGGTAGAAGCCCTGGAAGGTGGGGTGGAACTTGAACCCGCGCACCCCGAAGTCGCGCACCAGCCGCCGCGCCTCGCGCGCGCCCGCGCGGCCCTTGGCGGGGTCGATCGAGGCGAAGGGGATCATGATGTCGGCGTTCTCGGCGGCGATCCCTGCCACCTCCTCGTTGGCATAGCGGCGAAAGCCGGTCTCGCGCTCGGCGTCCACGGGGAAGATCACGCAGCCGATCCGGCGTTCGCGGTAATAGGCTGCGGTCTGCTGGACGGTGGGCAGCATCCCGTCCACCCCGGCGGGGTTCTTGAAGTAGTTCGCCATCCCCGCCTGGAACTCGTTGTAGCCATCGTCGCGATGGGTGCAGCAGGGCTCCTCGGCATGGGTGTGGAAGTCGATGGCGATCAGGTCGTCGGGGTTCATGGCTGGCTCCATCGGTCGATGCCGGAGTATTTGCGCAAGAGCCGGGTGAGCTGGGCGGCCTCCTCCGGCGTCAGGTCGTGCACGAGATAGCTGTCTTCGCCATAGATCGCCCCTTCATGCGCCGCCACGAAATCCCGCCCCGCCGGGGTGAGCGTCAGGCGGACCGAGCGGCGGTCGTCATCGGGGATGGTGCGGGCCAGCCGGCCGGTTTCCTCCATGCGGCGGACCACCTTGGTCATGTGGGCGGGTTTGATCGCCAGCGCGCGGGCCAGCTGCCCCTGTCGCACGCCGGGGTTGCGCCCGATCATCCACAGCACCGAGTATTCGCCCGGCCGCAGGTCCATCTGGCCATGGCGGGCGTAGAAGGCTTCGAAGTTGCGCAGTTGCGCCATGCGCAGGAGGAACCCGAGGGTGTTCAAGAGCAGGCCGAAGTCCAGCCGCTGGTCGTCCTCGCTCACGGCCCCGCCCCGGGGGCGGCCACCCGGGCGGCGCGCTTGTGCAGGAAGTCGTTCAGGCGGGCCTCGGCCTCGGGCGTAGTGGCGCTGAAGGAGGCGATGAAGCTTTCCACGAACAGCCCGTCGTCGCGGCCCATCTCGTGGATCCGCGGCAGGGCGTTGATGACGGCGTAGTTGGAGAAGGGGGCGTTGGAGGCGGCGGCGCGGGCCAGCGCCAGGGCGCGCTCCACCGCCTGCCCGGCGGGGACCACGTATTGCACCAGGTTCCAGCGTTCCGCGGTCTCGGCGTCGATGCTGCGCCCGGTCAGCATCATGTCGGTCATCCGCGCCACCCCCATCAGGCGGGCCGCCCTGACCGAGCCGCCGCCGCCCACGAAGATGCCCCGCTGCCCCTCGGGCAAGGCGAAGAAGGCCGTGGCGTCGGCCACCCGCACCTGTACGGAAGCCGCCAGCTCCAGCCCCCCGCCCACCACCGCGCCGTGCAGCGCGGCGAACCACGGGATCGGCCCGAACTCCAGCCGGCCGAAGACCTCGTGCCAGCGGCGAGAGCCCTGCACGCCCTCGAACGGCGTTTTCTTCACGTGCTCGGCCAGATCCAGCCCGGCGCAGAACTGGCTGCCGTGGCCGTGGATCACCCCGGCCTTCGCCTCGCCCCTCGCGCGTTCGATGGCGGCGGCGAGGCGGTCCACGAAGGCGTCGCTGATGGCATTGCGTTTCCCGGGCCGGTTCAGCCCGATCAGCGCCACCTCGCCGTCGAGCACATAGGTCACGAAATCGGCCGTCACGCGCGCCTCCCCCTTGCCTTCCGCGGGTACTATACGGAAAGATATTTTCCATGTAAACGATCCGGGGTTGGCTGCAAGGAGGGGAGCCGATGCAGGCCAGGCTGCGCGAGGTTCGCGTGTGGGAGCCGGAGGTCCGCTGGGAACGGCGCGCGGACGGGACCTTGCTGGTCTGGCAGGCGCAGCCACTGGCCCCCTACCCTGCCCGCCTCTCCGACCGGATCGCACATTGGGCCGCCGTGGCGCCGGACCGGACCTGGATGGCCGAACGGGACGGCACGGGCGACTGGCGGCGGGTCGGCTATGCGGAACTCGCCGGCCTGCTGCCGCGGGTGGGCATGGCGCTGCTGCGCCTCGGCCTGTCGGTGGAGCGGCCGCTGCTGATCCTCTCCGGCAACTCGCTGGAACATGCCGTCGCGGCGCTTTCGGCGCAGCATGTGGGCGTGCCATCGGCCGCGGTGGCGCCAGCTTATGCCAGCACGGGCGGCGACTATGCCAAGCTGCGCGAGATCGTGGCCCAGACCACCCCCGGCGCCGTCTTCGTGCGCGAGACCGGCCCCTATGCCGCCGCCCTGGCCGCGGTGCTGCCCGAGGTGCCGGTGATCGCGGTGCAAGGCAGCCTGCCCGACCGCGCGGTGCTGCGCTGGCAGGACCTCACCGCCACCGAGCCCGGGCCCGAGGCCGCCGCCGCCCATGCCGCCACCGGCCCCGACACCATCGCCAAGTTCATGTTCACCTCGGGCACCACCGGCTCGCCCAAGGCGGTGATCCAGACGCAGGGAATGCTCTGCGCCAACCAGGCGCAGGTGCTGGACTGCTATCGCTTCCTGGCCGACGAGCCGCCGGTCTTCGTGGACTGGGCGCCGTGGAACCACACCGCCAGCGGCTCCAAGGTGTTCAACATGGCGCTCTACAACGGCGGCACCTACTACATCGACGGCGGCAAGCCCTCGGCCGCCGGCATGGCCGAAACCATCCGCAACCTGCGCGAGATCGGCCCCACCTGGTACTTCAACGTGCCGGTGGGGTTCGAACTGCTGGTGGAGGCGATGGATCGGGACGACGCCTTGACCCGCAACTTCTTCGGCCGGCTTCGGATGCTGATGTATGCCGGCGCGGGGCTGGGGCAGCATACCTGGGGCAGGCTGAACGAGCTGTCGGTCCGCGCGGTGGGGGCGCGGACGCTCTTGGGCACCGGGCTCGGCTCCACCGAGACCTCGCCCTTCGCCGCCTATTGCACCGAGGACGTGGACCGGCCGGGCAACATCGGCATCCCCTCGCGCGGCATGGTGATGAAGCTGGTGCCGGTGGGCGACAAGCTGGAGGTGCGGTTCAAGGGGCCGAACGTGACCCCGGGCTACTGGCGCAACCCGAAGCTCTCGGCCGAGGCCTTCGATGAGGAGGGCTTCTACCGCATGGGCGACGCGCTGCGGCCGGCCGACCCCGAGAACCCCGCGCGCGGCTTCTTCTTCGACGGCCGCACCGCCGAGAACTTCAAGCTGCATACGGGAACCTGGGTCGCGGTGGGGCCGCTGCGCGCCGGGCTGATCGACGCGATGAAGGGATTGATCCGTGATGCGGTGATCGCCGGAGAGAACCGGGATGAGTTGGGTGCGCTCCTGATCCCCTTCCGCCCCGGGCTCGAGCGGCTGGTGGAGGGCGGCGCTTCGCTGGACGACGAAACGCTCTACGCCCATCCCGCCGTCCGGGCGCGGCTGACCGAGTTGCTGACCGCCCATGCCGCCGCGGCCTCCGGCTCCTCCACCCGCATCGCCCGGGCGATGATCCTGGCCCGGCCGCTGTCGCTGGACAGGGGCGAGGTGACCGACAAGGGCTCGGTCAACCAGCGCGCGGTCTTGACCCGGCGCCCCGAGGCGGTGGAAGAGCTGTACCGCGACGGGCCGGGGGTGCTGCGCGTCACCAAGGAGGAAACCACATGAAGATCGACGGCATCGGCGCAATCGTCACCGGCGGCGCCTCGGGGCTGGGCGCGGCCACCGCACGGGCCTTGGCGGCCAGGGGGGCCAGGGTGACGATCCTCGACCTGAACGGCGAGGCGGCCGAGGCGATGGCGGCGCAGATCGGCGGGCTGGGCGTGGCGGCGGATGCGGCGTCCGAGGAGCAGGTGACCGCCGCGCTGGACCGTGCGACCGAAGCCTTCGGCACACCGCGCATCGTGGTCAACTGCGCCGGGATCGGCCCCGCCGGCCGGGTGGTGGGCCGCGACGGGCCGCTGCCGCTGGCGGCCTTCGAAAAGGCGATCCGGGTCAACCTGATCGGCAGCTTCAACGTGCTGCGGCTGGCGGCGCACCGGATGACCGGCCTGGAGCCGCTGGAGGGCGGCGCGCGCGGTGTCATCGTCAACACCGCCTCGGTGGCGGCCTTCGAGGGGCAGATCGGCCAGGCCGCCTATTCGGCGTCGAAAGGCGGCGTGGTGGCCATGGCGCTGCCGATCGCCCGCGAACTGGCGCGGTTCGGCATCCGGGTGAACACCATCGCCCCGGGCATCTTCCTGACGCCCCTGCTGGAATCGATGCCGCAGGAGGTGCAGACCTCGCTGGCGGCCGGCATCCCCTTCCCCCAGCGGCTGGGCGACCCGGCGGAGTTCGCGCAGGCGGTGCTGTTCCTGGTGGAAAACGACTACATGAACGCCGAGGTGATCCGCATCGACGGCGCCACCCGCATGGCGGCGAAGTGAGCGCAGCCGGCGACGCCGCCCGGGTGCTGGCGGCGCTGGACCGTTTCCCCGTGGACCGCGAGGTGGCCGCCGCGGTGCTGGACGCGGCGGTGCGGCTGGCGGACGGCGTGCTGGCGCCGCTGGACGAGGCCGGCGACCGGATCGGCTGCCGGCTGGAAGGCGGCCGGGTGCTGTGCCCGCCGGAATATGCCGAAGGCTGGGCGGCGGTGGCGGCGGGCGGCTGGATCGGGCTGGACCTGCCCGAGGCGCTGGGCGGCTCCGGCCTGCCGCTGGTCATGCAGGCGGCGGCACAGCAGGTGCTGGACCGCGGCGGGATCGGGTTCAACATGGGTTGGCAAGCGTCCCGCGCCGCGGCGCATCTGCTGGCGCAGCGGGCGCCGGATCTGGCCTTGGAGTGGGTGCCAGCGCTGATCGCGGGGGACCGCGCGGCCACCATCTGCATCTCCGAACCCGGCGCGGGGTCCGACGTGGGGCGGATCCGCAGCCGGGCGGTATTCGACGGCCGCTGGCGGATCACCGGCACGAAATGCTGGATTTCGTATGGCGACCACGACGTGGTGCCGCTGATCGGCCATTGCCTCTTGGCCCGCACCTCCGACGCGCCGGGCAGCCGCGGACTGTCGCTGTTCCTGGTGCCCTCCGGCCCCGGCGTGGCCGTCACCCGGATCGAGGACAAGCTGGGCCTGCACGGCTCGCCCACCTGCGTTCTGGACTTCGAAGGGGCGGAGGGGCATCTGATCGGGGAACCGGGCCGGGGGCTGGCGCAGCTTTTCACCATGATCGAGCTGATGCGGTTGCAGACCGGCTGCCAGGGCCTGGGCGCGGCCAGCCGGGCCTGCGATCTGGCCGAGGGCTATGCTCTCGAACGGTTGCAGGGGGGAAGCCCGGAGGCCCCGCCAGCGCCCATCGCCCGCCACCCGGACGTGCGGCGCCAACTCACCGCCATGCGCTCGGCCACCGAAATCCTGCGCGCCGCGGTGCTGGAACTGGCGGCGGTGCTGGACCTCGCCCGGAACGGGGGCGACCACGCCGCGCTGGCGGCCTTCCTGCTGCCGCTCGTCAAGAATTTCGGCGCCGAGACGGGGTTTCTGGTCGCCTCGGGTGCCGTGCAGGTGCTGGGCGGCGCCGGCTATACCCGCGACTGGCCGGCCGAACGCCTGCTGCGCGACACCCGGGTGCTGTCGATCTTCGAGGGCACCACGGGGATGCAGGGGATCGACTTCCTGGAACGCCGGCTGGTCCGCGACCGCCGCGGCTTCGACGCCTTCCTCGCCCGCGCCCGGGCCGAGGGCGCCGATCCGGCGGTGATCGAGCCCTTCGCCGCCCTGGCGGGGGAGCTCATCGCCTGCCCCGACGAGACCCGCCGCCTGGCCGCCGCCGACGCCTGGCTGCGGGCGGGCTGGGTCGCGGTTTCGGCCTGGCTGGCCCCGCGGCTGGCCCCCGCCGAGCGGCCCGGGCTGTTGCCCGAGCGGCTGGCGCTTCATGCGGCCGAGGTCAGGGCGGCGCTTTAGCCCAGCGCAGCGTCGCAGCGGGCACAGGTGGCGAGGTGGGAATGGGTGCCCACGTCCGGCAGCACCTTCCAGCAGCGCGCGCATTTGGCCCCCGGCGCGGGGTGGAACTGCACCGCCACCCCCGGCACCTCGGCCAGTGCAAAGGCCCCTTCGGGCACCGGCCCCTGCGTCAGCGCGATGTCGGAGGTGATGCAGATATCCGCGAAATCCACAGCCTCCAGCAGCCCCAGAAGGCTGGAGTCTTGCACGAACACGACAGGCCGGGCCTCCAGCGAGGCGCCGATCACCTTGGCCGTGCGCTGCACCTCCAACGCCGCAGTGACCGCCCGGCGGGCCTGGCGGATGCGGCTCCACTCGGCATCCAGCGCGGGGTCCAGCCAGTCGGCCGGGGTCTCGGGGAAGTCGTGCAGGTGGATGCTATCGCCCTCCGACGGGAAGCGGGCCAGCCACACGTCTTCCGCCGTGAACACCAGGATCGGCGCCAGCCAGAGGGTCAGCCTGTGGAACAGCGCGTCCAGCACCGTGCGGCAGGCGCGCCGCCGCAGACTGTCGGGCCGGTCGCAGTACAGCACGTCCTTGCGGATGTCGAAGAAGAAGGCCGAGAGGTCGGAGGTCGCGAAGGTGAAGAGCTTCTGGAACACCCCCTGGAAGTCATAGGCCGCATAGCCCGCCCGCACCTCGGCATCCAGTTCCGCCAGCCGATGCAGCACCCAGCGTTCCAGCGCCGGCATCTCGGCCGGCTCCACTCGCTCGGCCTCATCCCACCCGTGCAGGGCGCCCAGCAGGAAGCGGAAGGTGTTGCGCAGCCGGCGATAGCTGTCGGCGGTGCCCTTCAGGATCTCCTTCCCGATGCGCAGGTCCTGGGTGTAGTCGGACTGCGCCACCCAGAGCCGCAGGATGTCGGCGCCGTATTCCTGGATGACCTCCTGCGGGGCCACGGTGTTACCCAGCGACTTGGACATCTTCATGCCCTTCTCGTCGAGCGTGAAGCCATGGGTCAGCACCCCGCGATAGGGCGCCCGGCCCAGGGTGGCGCAGGCTTGCAGCATCGAGGAATGGAACCAGCCGCGGTGCTGGTCGGTGCCTTCCAGATAGAGGTCGGCGATGCCGTCCTCGGTCCCGTCCTCGCGGTCGCGCAGCACGAAGGCATGGGTCGAGCCAGAGTCGAACCACACGTCCAGCACGTCGAAGACCTGTTCATAAAGCGAGCTATCCACAAGGCCGCCGAGCACCCGCTCCTTGAATCCCTGCACATACCAGACATCCGCGCCCTCGGCCTCGAAGGCCGCGACGATGCGGGCGTTGACCTCGGCATTCTTCAGCAGGAAGTCGGGGTCGGTCGGTTTCGCCCCCTTCCTGACGAACAGGGTCAGCGGCACGCCCCAGGCGCGCTGCCGGCTCAGCACCCAGTCGGGGCGCGCCTCGATCATCGAATGCAGGCGGTTGCGGCCGCTCTCGGGCGTCCACTGCACCAGTTCGTTGATCGAGTTCAGCGCCCGGCTGCGGATGGTGCTGCCGTAGTTGCCCTTGCCGTCCTCCAACTCGCGGTCGATGGCCACGAACCATTGCGGCGTGTTGCGGTAGATCAGCGGCGCCTTGGAGCGCCAGCTGTGCGGGTAGGAATGCTTCAGCTTGCCCTTGGCAAACAGCGCCCCGGCATAGGCCAGCTGCTTGATGACCGAGACGTTGGCCGGCCCCTCCTTGCCGTCGGCCGTGATGATGTGCTGCCCGCCGAACAGCGGCAGGTCGGGGCGATACGACCCGTCCTCCAGCACGTTGTAGGTCATCGGCAGGCCGTGCTTCTGGCCAAGCTGATAGTCGTCGTCGCCGTGCGAGGGCGCGGTATGGACGAAGCCGGTCCCCGCATCGTCCGTCACATGCTCGCCCGGCAGCATGGGGACATCATAGTCCCACTCGCCGTTCGCCCCCTCCAGCCCGCGGAAGGGGTGGGCCAGCACCATGCCCGCCAGTTCCTCGGCCGAGACCCCGCCCCGCCGGCGCCACATGGTGCCGTCCAGCTTGGCCGCCGCCAGCACCTGCTCGGCCAGCGTGTCGGCCAGCAGATAGCGGGTGCCGATGGTGGCGTTGCTCTCCTGCGGGCGGCCGGTCACCTCGTAGACCCCATAGGCCACCGCCGGATTGAAGGCGACGGCGCGGTTCTGCGGCAGGGTCCAAGGGGTGGTGGTCCAGATCACCACCCGCGCGGCCTCCAGATGCGCGGGCGCCCCCGCCACCACCTTGAACGGCACCCAGACCTGATGGCTGGTGTGGTCGTGATACTCGACCTCGGCCTCGGCCAGCGCGGTCTTTTCCACCGGCGACCACATCACCGGCTTGGAGCCCTGATACAGGGTTCCGTTCATCAGGAAGGTCAGGAATTCCGCCGCGATCACCGCCTCGGCGTGGTAGTCCATGGTCAGGTAGGGCCGGTCCCAGGCGCCGGTGACGCCCAGGCGCTGGAACTCCTCGCGCTGGATGTCGATCCAGCCCTCGGCGAAGCGGCGGCATTCCTGGCGGAAGGAGACGGTATCCACCTCGTCCTTGTTCAGGCCCTTGGCGCGGTACTGCTCCTCGATCTTCCATTCGATGGGCAGGCCGTGGCAGTCCCAGCCCGGGACATAGCGGCTGTCGCGGCCCATCATCTGCTGCGAACGCACCACCATGTCCTTCAGCACCTTGTTCAGCGCATGGCCGATGTGCAGGTGGCCGTTGGCATAGGGAGGGCCGTCGTGCAGGACGAAGGGGGTCCGCCCCGCGGCGCGGTCGCGCAGCCGGTCGTAGACCCCGATCCGCGCCCAGCGGGCCAGCCAGTCGGGCTCGCGCTGCGGCAGGCCGGCGCGCATGGGAAAGTCGGTCTCGGGCAGGAAGACGGTGTCGCGATAGTCGGGCGCGGTCGCGGTGTCGGCGCTCATGGGAGGCATCCTCGGGGCGTATGTGCAAACGGACTTGTCCCGGCGCCCCGAACCCTCAGGACGCCGGGCCGCTAATTCGCCTGTGGCAAGGGCCCGTCCGCATGGGCCGGCTTATAGGACCGGGCCGGGTCCGGGGCAAGTCACCCGCTTTCGAACACCCCGGTCAGCGCGCGGCGCACGAGGTTGGTCACCCGCGGCCCGGGCAGGGCGGCGAAGGGCATGGGGCGGCAGACCTCCATCGCCGCGACGCCGACCCGGGCGGTCAGCGCGGCGTTCACCATGCCCTCGCCGAAGCGGCGCGAGAGTTTGGAGACCAGCCCGCCGCCCGCCACCGATCCGATCAGGTCGTCGGTCAGCGCCAGCGCCCCGGTGGCCAGCAGGTGGGTAAAGACGCGACGCAGGAGCCGCAGCGAGCCAAAGGTGCCGGCCCGCCCGCCGTAGATCGCCGCCAGCCGCCGCACCATCCGCAGGTTGGCCCAGAGCGCGGTGGCCACATCGGCCAGCGCCAAGGGGATCAGCGCGGTGGCCAGCGCCACGCGGCGGGCGGCGGCCTCGATCTCGGCCCGGGCGGCGGCGTCGAGCGGGGCCATGAGTTCCCGCTCGGTCAGGTCGATCACCGCGTCGGGGTCCATGATGCCGGGCTCCTGCTCGGCCAGCCGGGCCAGCGGCCAGCGCATCTCCGCGCGCCCGCGGTAGAGCGCGGCGACGGAGGCGGAGGCCGCCCGCGCCTCGGGCAACTCGCCCCCCCTTGCCGCGGCGGCCCGGGTGCGCAGGTCGTCCAGCCGGCCGAGGCGGGCATAGGCCAGCGCCTCGCGCCCCGCGAGCGCCAGCAGCACCAGGGCCGCAGCCCCGGTCAGCGCCAAGGCCACCGCACCCAAGAGGGTGTTGCGCGCCATGAGGCCGGTCACGAAGTCCCACAGCAGCACCGAGGCCACGAAGCCGGCGAAGGCGGTCAGCACCGTGGCCGAAAGCCGGGCGAGGCCGGAGGGCCGGGCCGAGGCCAGCGCCGCCGCGGCCTCCATCGCCCGGGGCTGGGGAAGGTCGTCGGGCACCGCCGGGGCCTCGGCGGGCGAGGGGGCGTCCTCCAGGTCGATCAGGAAGGGGCGGGGCGGGGTCATCGGGCTCTCCTCAGTCCAGCCGGTCGGCCAGCAGGAACTCGGCGGCGCGGTCGAGGCGGATATGGGGCGGCCCCTCGCCGGGTTTGAGGGTCAGGGCCGCGGGGGCGAAGGCCATCAGCCCGAATTCGGCGTCAAGCCAGCTTTCCGCGCCCTCCCGCGCCGGGGCCAGCAGGCGCATGGGATCCTCGGGCAGGTGGCCGGGGAACAGCGCGGCGGGGCGGCCGGTGGTCAGCAGGGTGCCGCGGACGCAGGGCACCTCGCGCCCGCCATGGTCGCGCATCTCCTCGGTGGTGGCGCGCAAGCTGGCGATGGCCATCGCGGCGACCTTGGCCCCGGCGAAGGCCGCCCGGTCGCGCGCCTCGCGCAGCATGGCCTCGGCCAGCGCGGCCAATCGGGCGTGCTCGCTGTGGTGCAGATGGTCGGCCTTGGTGGCGGCGAAGAGGATGCGCTCCACCCGCCTGCGGCCCAAGAGCCGGCCCAGGAAGCCGCTGGTCCCTGGGCGGAAGGCGCGCAGGATCGCGGCCATGGCCTGCCGCTGGTCCTCCAGCGCCCGCGGGCCGGCGTGGACGGCGCCCAGCACGTCCATCAGCACCACCTGCCGGTCGATCCTTGCGAAATGGTCGCGGAAGAAGGGGGCGACGACCTCGGCCTTGTAGCCCTCGAACCGCCGGGCCATCTCGCGCCAGAGCGAGCCGCGGGGGGTGGAGGCGGGGCGCGGCAGGGGGGCGAAGGTCAGCACGGGGGAGCCGGCGAGTTCCCCCGGCAGCAGGAACCGGCCCGGCGCGCCGTCCAGCCGCCCCTCGGCCCGGCCGGCGGTCAGCGCGGCGGTATAGGCCGCCGACAGCGCCTGCGTCTTGCCTTCCTCGAAGCGCAGTGCGCCGTCCTCGGCGCGGGCGAGGGCCACGAACTCCGCCGCCTCCGCCCGGCCCGCGAGGCGCGCCAGCACCTCCTCCGACCAGCCGGTGAAGTCCTGCTCCATCAGGCCCAGGTCCATCAGCCATTCGCCGGGATAGTCGATGATGTCGAGATGCACGGTGCGCGGCCCCTGCCAGCCGGAGAACCAGCCCGCGGGGCGCAGCCGCAGCGAGAGGCGCAGTTCCGAGATCGCCCGCGTGCTTTCGGGCCAGCGGGGGGCGGGGCCGGTCAGCGCGGCCAGATGCGCCTCGTAGTCGAAGCGGGGCACGGTCAGGTCGGGCTGGGGTTGCAGGAAGGCGGCCTCGATCCGGCCCGCGGGGGTGAACTGCGGCATCCGCCCGCGGTCCATCAGGTTGGCCACCAGCGAGGTGATGAAGACGGTCTTGCCGGCGCGGGCGAGGCCCGTGACCCCCAGCCGGATCACCGGATCGCCGGTCAGCACCTCCTGCACCCCCGTCAGCGCATCGCCCACGGTCCTGACGATCGGCCCCAGCACCTGTCACCTCATCCTTGGCCAGAGACATAGGCCGCGGGGCAGGTACTGGAAAGGGCGACCGGCCGGGGATCCGAATTCCGCGCGGAATTCGGT
>JBBCJM010000259.1:0-26640 GCA_037190175.1 Paracoccaceae bacterium
CGCCCCGGCGGTGGCCCCCCCGCCGCCGACCACGGCCGCCGATCCCCCCGCGCCGCCCCCGCCGGTGATGGCGCGGCCCGCGCCGCTGCGGCCGGCGGGCTCGCTGACCGACCGGCAGGCGGCCCCCGCGGCCGAGCCCGAACCGGCGGCGGAGGAGGAGGCGCTGCCGCCGCTGGCCCGCCATGCCCGGCCGTTCGAGAACCCCGAGGGCCGGCCGCTCTTCGTCGTGGTGCTGATCGACACCGGCGAGCCCACGCTGGACCGTGCGGGGCTGGCCGCGCTGCCCTTCCCGGTGACCTTCGCGCTGGACCCCGCGCTGCCCGGGGCGGAACTGGCCGCCACCATCTATCGCGACGCGGGGCAGGAGGTGGTGATGCTGGCCTCCGGCCTGCCCGAGGGCGCGACCGCGCAGGATGTGGAGGTGAGCCTCGCCGCCATCGCCACGGTGATCCCCGAGGCGGTGGCGGTGATGGACCTGCCCGAGGGCGGGTTCCAGGACAACCGGCTGCTGGCGGGCTGGGTGGTGCCGGTGGTGGCGGCGCAGGGCCGCGGCGTGCTGTCCTGGCACCGCGGGCTGAATGCCGCCAGCCAGATCGCCCGGCGCGAGGGGGTGGCCGAGGCCACGCTGCTGCGGCAGGTGGATGCGGCGGGCGAGGACGAGGCCGGCATCCGCCGCCATCTCGACCGCGCCGCCTTCACCGCCGGGCGCGAGGGGCAGGTGGTGGTGGCGGGGACCACGAAGGCCGAGACGGTGGCGGCGATCCTGGCCTGGGCGCTGGAGGGGCGGGGGGCGAGCCTGGCCCTGGCCCCGGTCTCGGCGGTCCTGGCGCCGTGACGGGGTGGTGGGCGGATCGCCCACTCTACGGCTGGAACCCCTTCAATCGGCTGAACATTTCCCGTAACCCGCCCGCATCGGCATTGGCGAAGGCGATGCGCAGCTGCCGCGCCCCGGCGGGGCTGTCGGCGGGCTGGAACATGGTGCCGGGCAGCATCAGCAGGCTGGCCTCGGCCACCAGCCGGCGGGCCAGCAGGGGCGAGGGCAGGTCGAACGGGTGCTCGACATAGGCGAAATAGGCGCCGCAGCCCAGCAGGGTCCAGTCCGGCAAGCCGCTGAAACCGCCGACCATCTCGGCCCGTCGCGACAGGATCTCGCGCCGCTCGCCCTCCACCCAGCCGCGCAGGTTCCGCATCCCCCAGAGCGCGGCGATCTGGCCCAGCTGCGAGGGGCAGATCGCCACGGTGTCGAGGAACTTCTCCACCTCGGCCAGCCGTCCCTCGGCGGCCACGATGGCGCCCACCCGGTGGCCGGTCAGCCGGTAGGCCTTGGAAAAGCTGTATAGGTGGATGAAGGTCTCCGGCCAGTCGGGGTCGTCGAACAGGTCGTGCGGCCGCCCGCCGGTGCCCGGCGAATGCCGGCTGTCGAAGTCGCGATAGGTCTCGTCCAGGATCAGCGCCAGCCCGCGGGACTGGGCGAGCCGCAGAAAGGCGCGCAGGGTCTCGGCCGGATACTCCGCCCCGCCGGGATTGTTGGGCGAAACCAGCACGATGGCGCGGGTTCTTGAGGTGACCAGCGAAGCGGCCGCCGCGGCATCCGGCACCAGCCCCGGCCCGCAGGCCAGCGGCACCGCGCGCACGCCGGCCATGTCGAGCCACATCTTGTGGTTGAAATACCACGGCGTCGGCAGAATCACCTCGTCCCCCGCCCCGGCCAGCGTGGCCATCGCCGCGGTGAAGGCCTGATTGCAGCCTTGGGTGATCGCCACCTGCGCGGGCATGAGCTTCGCCCCGTAAGCCCTTGACCAGTCTGCCGCAATCTGCTCGCGCAGCGCCGGCAGGCCCAGCACCGGGCCGTAGAGATGCGCGGCCGGGTCGGTCAGCGCGGCCTCGGCGATCGCCTGCCGCAGCTCCAGCGGCGGCGGCTGCACCGGCGCGGCCTGGCTGAGGTTGATCAGCGGCCGCTCCGGCGGAAAGCTCATCCCCGCCAGCCACCGCCGCGCCTCCATTACCGGGGGCGGTTCGGTGGCGGCCATGGCGGGGTTCAGCGGCGACAGCATCAGTCGTCCTTGCCGCGCAGGGGCTGGACGTATTGCAGCGCCATGTCCCAGGGGAAGAAGATCCAGGTGTCCTGGCTGACCTCGGTGATATAGGTGTCCACCTGCACCCGGCCCGCGGGCTTGGCATAGACGGTGGCGAAATGCGCCTGGGGGTAGAGCCGGCGCACCAGTTCCAGCGTCTTGCCGGAATCCACCAGATCGTCCACCACCAGGATGCCGCTGCCGTCGCCCATCAGCTCGGCCTGCGGGGGCTTGGTCACCTGCGGCTGGGTCTGGCTCTGGTGGTTGTAGCTCTTCACGCTGATCGTATCGACCACGCGGATGTCCAGTTCGCGCGCCACGATCATCGCCGGCACCAGCCCGCCGCGGGTGATGCCCACGATGGCGCGCCAGGCGCCGTCCGCCTCGGGCCCGCGGCCCTGCAGCCGCCAGGCCAGCGCCCTCGCGTCGCGGTGGATCTGGTCCCAGCTGACGTGGAAGCCCTTTTCGTGCGGCAGGCGGTCGTTCATGGCGGAAATCCCCCGGTCGAGGCCAGTGGGGCCGGCTATCACGGTTGCGGAGAAGCCTCAACGGGTTCGATCAGGGCGCGCGGCCGGTCGAAGGCGTCGATCCGTTCCACCCGGATCATCCCGGCCAGCCGCGTGCCGGAGGCCGGCCAGAGCTCGACCGTGATCCTCGCGCGGCGGCCTTCCAGCGTGGTCTGGCCCTCGCCGCGCAGCACCGACAGGGGCGCCGCGGCGCAGGGCGCCCCGGCCATGTCGGGATAGGGCACGATCACCCGGTTCCGCCCGATCTCGATGACATGCTGGCGCGGCAGGGGCCCGGGCTCGAGCCGCAGCGTCAGGGCGGCGCCGTCGACCACGATGTCGTGCAGCAGCGGCCCGATCGCCAGGTCGAAGGCGCGCCTGTCGCGGTCGATATGCAGCCGGGGGCCGTTCACCGCGTAGCGCGTGGCGGAGGTGACGCGCCACCGGCTGCCGGCCAGGGCATTGGCCAGTTCGCCGTCGTCCGGCCAGGGGCAGTCCGCCGCCGCCGGCGCGGCGGCGGCGAGCGCCAGGATCAGGGCGAGGACCCGCGACCGACCCTTTCCCTGCGGCAGGCGGTCGTTCATGCGGGCCTCCCCGGCTCAGGTGAGGGCGATGCGCAGGCCCAGTAGGCCCAGGATGGTGCCGAAGCTGCGGTCCACCCCGGCCTTGGCCCGGGCATAGGCGGCGCGGATCCGGGCCAGGGCGAAGGCGCGGGCAACGATCAGGTTGCAGGCGACCTCGTTCAGGAACACCGCCGCCAGCAGCGCCGCCAGCCAGCCGGCCGAGGTGCCGGGCGGCACCGTGCCCACGAAGACCGCGCCGAAGAACACCGCCGGCTTGGGGTTCGACAGCTGCGTCAGCACCCCCAGCCGCAGGGCGGAGAATGCGCTGCGCGGGGCCGCGCCGGGGGCGGGGATCGCCAGCGGCTCGCGCGCATGGCGCCACATCTGCACCGCGATCCAGATCAGGAAGCCCGCCCCGGCGATCTTCAGCGCCCAGAGCGCGGCGGGCGCGACCTCGAACAGCAGCGCGAGGCCGAAGAGCGCGGCCATCGCCCAGACCAGCGCGCCGATCCCCAGCCCCAGCGACAGCCAGGCCGCGGTGCGGAAGCCCTCGGCCGCGCCGGTGCGGGCGGTCATCAGCACCGCGGGGCCGGGCGAGGCGGCGGCGGCCAGATGCATGGCCCAGGCGGCGAGGAAGGCCGCGAGCGTCATTCGGCCCCCTTCCGCCCCGTCACCACGTCGATGTCGGGCGCATCCACCGCCTTCATGCCCACCACGTGATAGCCGGCGTCGACATGCAGCACCTCGCCCGTGGTGCCCGAGCCCAGGTCCGACAGCAGATAGAGCGCGGCCTTGCCCACCTCCTCCTGCGTCACGTTGCGGCGCAGCGGCGAGTTCAGCTCGTTCCACTTCATGATGTAGCGGAAGTCGCCGATGCCCGAGGCCGCCAGCGTCTTGATCGGGCCGGCCGAGATCGCGTTGCAGCGGATGCCGTCCTTGCCCAGATCCTCGGCGATGTACTTGACCGAAGCCTCCAGCGCCGCCTTGGCCACCCCCATCACGTTGTAATGCGGCATCACCTGCTCGGCCCCGTAGTAGGTCAGCGTCAGCAGCGAGCCGCCCGCCGGCATCATCGCCGCCGCCCGCCGCGCCACGGCGGTGAAGGAATAGACCGAGATATCCATCGTCATGCGGAAGTTCGCGGCCGAGGTGTCGACGTAGCGGCCGCGCAGCTCGTTCTTGTCGGAAAAGCCGATGGCATGGACCAGGAAGTCGAGGCCGCCCCATTCGGCCCGCAGCCTCTCGAACAGCGCGTCCACGGAGGTCTCGTCGGCCACGTCGCATTCGGTCAGGAAAGGGGTGCCGAGCTGGGCGGCCAAGGGCTCCACCCGCTTCTTCAGCGCCTCGCCCTGGTAGGAGAAGGCCAGTTCCGCGCCGTGCTCGGCGGCGATGCGCGCGATGCCCCAGGCGATGGACTTGTCGTTCGCCAGCCCCATGATGAGCCCGCGCTTGCCCGTGAGCAGTCCCTGCGCCATCCGCTGTCCCCCGCCGTTCCGGTCTGGAGCGCAGGTGTAGGCGAAGGCGAACGCAGGGGCAAGCGGGGCTATTCGGGGGCGCGGCCTGCCATCCGTCAAGGCGGCGGGTGGAAGCCTCCCCTCCCCCTTGTGGGGAGGGGATGGGGGAGGGGGGCGCCGGCGGTCAGGACCGCGCCGGCTCAGCCCCAGTCCAGCACCACCTTGCCCGAGCTGCCCGCGCGCATGGTCTCGAAGCCCTGAACGAACTCCGCGGCCGGGAAGCGGTGGGTGATCACGGCGCGGATATCCAGGCCGTTTTCCAACATGGCGATCATCTTGTACCAGGTCTCGAAGATCTCGCGGCCATAGACGCCCTTGATGGTCAGGGCCTTGAAGACGATGCGGCTCCAGTCCACGGGGCTCTTGCCCGGCGGGATGCCCAGCATGGCGATGCGCCCGCCCATCACCATGGCCTCCACCATCTGGTCCAGCGCGCGCTGGTTGCCCGACATCTCCATCCCCACGTCGAAGCCCTGCGCCATCTTCAGCCTTGCGATGGTGTCGGCCAGATCCTCGCGCGTCACGTCCACCGGCGTCACGTCCGCCACCCGGGCGGCCAGCGCCAGCCGGTTGGGGTTCACGTCGGTGATCACCACATGGCGGGCGCCCACGTGGCGGGCCACCGCGGCGGCCATGATCCCGATGGGGCCCGCGCCGGTGACCAGCACGTCCTCTCCGATCAGATCGAAGCTCAGCGCGGTGTGGACGGCATTGCCCAGGGGGTCGAGGATCGCGCCGATCTCGTCGTCGATGGTCTCGGGCAGGGGCACCACGTTGAAGGCCGGCAGCCGCAGGTATTCGGCGAAGGCGCCGGGCTCGTTCACCCCGATCCCCCGCGTCTCGGGGTCGAGGTGGAAGCGGCCGGAGCGGGACTGCCGCGAATGTTTGCCGATCAGGTGGCCCTCGCCGGAGCATCTTTGCCCGACACGCAGGTCGGTGACGTTGCGCCCCAGCTCCACGATCTCGCCGGCGAATTCGTGGCCGGTGACCAGCGGGACCGGCACGGTGCGCGCCGCCCAGTCGTCCCAGTTCCAGATATGGATATCGGTGCCGCAGATCCCGGTCTTGCGGATGCGGATCAGCACGTCGTCGGGGCCGATCTCCGGCACCGGGCGGTCCTGCATCCACAGGCCGGGTTCGGGTTTCGCCTTGACCAGCGCCTTCATCCCAGCACCCCCGTGGTCCTGGCCGCGGCGGCGAAGGCGTCCAGCGCGAAGTCGAGGTCTTCGCGGGTCAGGCGGGCATTCATCTGGGTGCGGATGCGGGCCTGGCCGCGGGGGACCACGGGGAAGAAGAAGCCCGCCACATGGACGCCGCGTTCCCCCAGCTCCGCCGCCATCGCCTGCGCCGCCTGCGCCTGCCCCAGCATCACCGGCACGATGGGATGCTCGCCCGGCAGCAGGGTGAAGCCGGCGGCGGTCAGGCCAGCCCGCCAGTACGCGGCATTGGCGAAGAGTGCCGCCCGCAGGTCGTCGGCCGTCTCCACGATGTCCAAGGCGGCCAGCGCCGCGCCGGTCACCGCCGGGGGCAGGGCGTTGGAGAAGAGATAGGGCCGGGCGCGCTGGCGCAGCAGGTCCACCACCGGCTGCGGGCCGGCGATGTAGCCGCCCAAAGCGCCGCCCAGGGCCTTGCCGAGCGTCCCGGTCACGATATCGGCCCTGATCCCGAAATGCGCCGGCGTCCCCGCCCCCTTCGGCCCCATGAAGCCCGCGGCGTGGCAGTCGTCCACCATCAGCTGCGCCTCGTATCGGTCGCAGAGCGCGCGGATCTCGGGCAGGCGGGCCAGGTAGCCGTCCATCGAGAAGACACCGTCGGTGGCCACCATCACATGCCGCGCCCCCTCGGCCCGCGCGGTTTTTAAAGTCTCTTCAAGCGCCTGCATGTCGGAGTTCGCGTAGCGGTAGCGGCGGGCCTTCGACAGCCGGATCCCGTCGATGATGCTGGCATGGTTCAGCGCATCGCTGACCACCGCGTCCTCGGGGCCCAAGAGCGCCTCGAACAGCCCGCCGTTGGCGTCGAAACAGGTGGCGAAGAGGATGGCGTCCTCCTGCCCCAGCCAGCCGGCCAGCCGCGCCTCCAGCGCCCTATGCAGATCCTGCGTCCCGCAGATAAAGCGGACGGAGGCGAGGCCGAAGCCCTCGCTCTCCATCGCCTGACAGGCGGCGGCGATCAGCCGGGGGTCGTCGGCCAGGCCGAGGTAGTTGTTGGCGCAGAGGTTCAGCATGGGCCGGCCGTCGATGGCCACATGCGCGCCCTGCGGCCCGGTGATCGCGCGTTCGCGCTTGGTCAGCCCCTCGGCCTCGATCCCGGCCAATGTGCCGCGGATATGGTCCAGAAACGCGCTCATCCCGGCCCCCCTTTGCGCCATCCTCGCCCCGCGGCCGCCGCCGCGCAAGCCGTCAGGTGCCGCAGAAGGTGACGTGGGGGGCCAGGCCCTGCGGCGCGGGCAGGGCATAGGCGTCGAAGCCCGGGCGGGCCTCGAAGGGCCGGGTCACGGCGTCGAGCAGCCGGTGGAAGGGCGCCATGTCGCCCTCGGTGGCGGCGTCCAAAGCCTCCTCCACCATGTGGTTGCGCGGGATGACCAGCGGATTGGCGGCCCGCAGCCGCCGGGCCGCGTCGGGGCCGAGGCGCGCCCGCCAGCGCGGCAGCCAGGCGTCGATCCCGGCGGGATCCGCGGCCAGCATCCGCAGCGGGGTCGCATCACCCTCCGCCGCCTCGGCCAGCCGGCGGAAGGCCAGGGTCCAGTCCGCCCCCTGACCCTCCAGCGCGGAAAGGAAGGCGTCGGCCAGATCGCCATCCTCCGGCGCTTCCCCGGAAAGCCCCAGCTTGCCCCGCATCACCGCCACCCATTCGGCGCGGTAGCGCCCGGCGATCCCCCCCAGCGCCGCGTTGGCCTTGTCCACCGCCGCCTTCTGGTCGGGGTCGATGAAGCCCAGCAGGCATTCGGCCAGCCGCGCGAGGTTCCAGCCCAGGATCAGCGGCTGGTTGGCATGGGAATAGCGCCCCTGATGGTCGATCGAGGAAAACACCGTGCCGGGGGCATAGGCTTCCATGAAGGCGCAGGGGCCATAGTCGATGGTCTCGCCCGAGACCGCCATGTTGTCGGTGTTCATCACCCCGTGGATGAAGCCCAGGCCCATCCATTGCGCCACCAGCCGCGCCTGCCGGGCGATCACCGCGTTCAGGAAGCCGAGGCCGTCGCCGGGCGAGAGTTCGGGATAGTGCCGGGCGATGGCGTGGTCCAGGAGCGCGCGCAGGCTGGCCACGTCCTGCCGCGAGGCGAAATACTGGAAGGTGCCGACCCGGATGTGGCTGGCCGCCACCCGGGCCAGGATGGCGCCGGGCAGGGCGGTGTCGCGGCGCACGGTCTCGCCCGTGGTCAGCACGGCCAGCGCCCGGGTGGTGGGCACGCCCAAGGCCGCCATCGCCTCGCCCATCACGTATTCGCGCAGCATCGGCCCCAGGGCCGCCTTGCCGTCGCCGCTGCGGGAGAAGGGGGTGCGGCCGGAGCCCTTCAGCGCGATGTCGTAAAGGCCGTCCGGGGTGCTGACCTCGCCCAGAAGATGCGCCCGCCCGTCGCCCAGCACGGGAGAGAAGCCGCCGAACTGGTGGCCCGAATAGGCCTGCGCCACCGGGCGGGCGTCCGCGGGCAGGGCGAGGCCGGAGAGCGCCTGCGCCGCCTCGCGTTCCGCCGAGGCCGGCAGGCCCAGCCGGGCGGCCAGATCGCGGTTCCAGACCGCCAGCGCCGGGGCCCGCACCCGCTCGGGCGGCAGGGCGATCACCCCGCGCGGCAGCGCCTCGGCGTAGCGGTGCGAGAATCCCCAGGGGGCGGAGACGGGCAGGGCGGGGGCGGCGGTCATGGGATCCTTTCCGGCGGCTCGGCCCCGATATGGGGGCGGAGGGCGCGGCTGTCGAGCCATGTGGTCGGAGTGGAGGGATTCGAACCCCCGGCCCTCTGCTCCCAAAGCAGATGCGCTACCAGGCTGCGCTACACTCCGACGCCCGGGGGATATCCGCTGCAGCGGCGTTTGGGAAGGGTCGTCAGCCGGGGCAGGCCCAGGCGGCGCCGGGGCCGAAGGCGGGATGGCGCAGCACCGCGCCGGGGGTGATGCCCAGCGTCGCCGCCTGCCCGCCGTTGATCTCCAGCACCGCGAGGATGCCGGCGCCGCCGGGGATCGGCGTCTCGTCCAGCGGCACGGCGTTGGGGTGCACGTGCCGGACGGTGCCGTCCGGGCCGACGAAGATCATGTCCAGCGGGATCAGCGTGTTCTTCATCCAGAAGGTCGCGCTCTGCGGCCGGGGATAGACGAAGAGCATCCCGGCCCATTCCGGCAGGCTCTCGCGGTTCATCAGCCCGCGCGCCTGTTCGGCGGGCGTCAGCGCCAGTTCCACCCGGAACCGCGCGAAGCCGCCCGCGGGCGTGCGGATCTCCACCACGTTCGGCAGGCAGCCGCGCCCCTGCGCCGCGGCCGGAGCCGGCAGCAGCGCCAGAAGCCCCGCGGCCAGCAGCAGACGGCGGTTCACTCGGGCGTGCGCGCGGCGGTTTCCCAGCTCAGCACCTGCGCGGCCATGCGGCCCCGGCGGCCCTCGACGATCCTCAGACATACGGCCTCTCCCGCCGCCAGGTCGGCGAAACCCGAACTGCGCAGCACCTCGATGTGAACGAACACATCCTCGCCGCGACCGAAGACATTGGCAAACCCGAACCCCTTGCCCTTGTCGAACCACTTCACCCGCGCAGGCTCCAAGGGCAGCGCCAGCAGGTCCGCCGTCACCCCGGTCTCGGCACCCTCGGGCGCGCCCGTGCCCGGCGCGGGCGGGTCGATCGAGACCACCTCCACCGCCTGGGCGCCGCGCGGGGTCTGCTGGACGCGCACGCGCACCCCGGCCCCGTCGGCGATCGAGCTCTGCCCGAAATTTCGTAACACGTTGGCGTGTAACAGAATATCCGACGACGCGCCCTCGGCGACGACGAAGCCGAACCCTTTTACCGGATCAAACCATTTCACGCGGCCCTGCACCTCGTGCAGGTCCTTGCCGTCGTCAGTCATTTCAGAGCCGTTTCCCCAGATTGAGCCCCGCCGCATAATTGCCGCCATGGCCGCGGGAGGTTCAAGTGAAAAGTAGTCCCGCGGACAGATAAGTTGGCCGGGGGCCTTCCGGTAGGGGTCAGGGGTTGAGCCGCGCGACCGCCCAGGGTGCCTCCGGCGCCGGCCGGGTCCAGCGGAAGCGGTCGTGCAGGCGGAAGGCGCCGTCGGCCCAGAACTCGATCTCGACCGGGCGCAGCCGGTAGCCGCCCCAGAAGGACGGGCGGGGGGGCGCGAGCCCGTGGCGGGCGGTGACGCGGGCGACCTCGGCCATCAGGCTGGCGCGGCTTTCCAGCGGCTGCGACTGCCGGCTGGCCCAGGCGCCCAGCCGGCTTTTCAGGCTGCGGCTGGCGTAATAGGCGTCGGCCAGCGGGCCGTCCTCGCGTTCCACCGCCCCACGGACGCGGATCTGCCGGCGCAGGCTCTTCCAGTGCATGACGAAGGCGGCGCGGCCGGCCTGGTCCATCTCCTGCGCCTTGCGGCTGCCGTAGTTGGTGTAGAAGACGAAGGCGTCGGCCTCGATCTCCTTCAGAAGCACCATGCGGATGTTGGGCAGGCCCTCGGCGTCCACCGTGGCCAGCGCGATGGCGTTGGGGTCGTTGGGTTCCACCGCCTCGGCCTCGGCCAGCCAGGCCCGGGCGATGGCGAAGGGATCCTCGCCCGCGAATAAGCCGTCCCTGTCCATGCCCGCCTCCCCGGTTCGCGCGGCCACGGTAGGCCCGGGCCGCGGCAGGGGCAAGCTCACCCCGCGGGCAGCAGCACGGTGAAGGTCGAGCCCTTGCCCCGGTCGCTGTCGATGCGGAAGCGGCCGCGGTGGCGGTTCACGATATGCTTGACGATGGCGAGGCCGAGGCCCGTGCCCCCCTTCTCGCGCGAGCGGTGGCTGTCCACCCGGTAGAAGCGTTCGGTCAGCCGGGGCAGGTGGATGGGGTCGATCCCCTCGCCCCAGTCCTGCACCTCGATCATCAGCGCCGGGCCGCGCAGCGACAGCTCGCGCGGCAGATGGCTGAGGCGCAGTTCCACCCGCCCGCCGGAGCTGCCGTATTTCACCGCGTTCTCGACCAGGTTCTGCACGACCTGCGTCATCTGGTCGGCGTCGGCCGCGACCGGGGCGGGGCGGTCGGCGCCGGTCAGCACCAGTTCCACCCCCGCCGCCTGGGCCATCTGGCGCAGCGAGCTCAGCACCGAGGCGGCCAGCGCGGCCATGTCCACCCGCTCGGTCGGGCGCACCCGTTCCTCGGCCTCCACCCGGCTCAGCGACAGCAGGTCGCGCACCAGCCGCGACATCCGCCCGGCCTCGCGCTCCATGATGGCGAGGAAACGGTCGCGGGCGGCGGGATCGTCGCGGGCGGGGCCGCGCAGGGTTTCGATGAAGCCCAGCAGCGCGGTCAGCGGCGTGCGCAGCTCATGGCTGACGTTGGCCACGAAATCGCGCCGCATCTGGCCGATCTGTTCGGCCGCGGTCACGTCCTCGAAGGCGCAGAGCACCCCGCGGCCGTCGGGCAGGTCCAGCGGGCCGACCCGCACCTGCCAGACGGTCTCGGTCAGGGTGATGCGCGCCACCCCCGGCTGGCCGTGGCGCAGCGTGCCCTCGATGGCGTCCATCAGCGCGGGCTGGCGCATGGCCAGCAGATAGTGCCGCCCCTCCGCCCCCGGCCCCAGCAGCTCGCCCGCCGGCGCGTTCAGCGCCCGGATCCGCTCGTCGGCGCCGATCGCCACCAGCGGCAGCGGCACCCCCGCGATCAGCGAGACGATCAGGCTGCGGTCCATCGGCGATCACTTGCCCGAAGATAAGCGGGAAACCTTGCGCCCGTCGGCGGGCACTTGTAGCGTGAGGCGAGTGCTGGTGCATTATGTTCGCCCCAAGGTTGGGCGCTCACCTGTGCGAGGCGGCGCCGGCTCCGCCTCGAATTGCAAGGGTCAAGTGAAAGATGCAGGAAGAGGGCCCGGAAACGGGGCCGAAAGACGGGCCGCCGGCGGGCGGCGGCAGCCGCCTCCCCCCGCCGGTCCTGGTGATCGAGGGTGCGGGGATGTCGGCACTGGTGGTCGGATGCAGCCGGCGCGGGGTGCCGGTGCTCCTGCCCTTTGCCGCGGTGACCGGCCCGGTGCTGGAGCGGCTGCGCCCGCCCGCGGTGGCCTTCGACCTTTTCGGGCTGGAGGCGGATGCGAGCGAGGTGCTGGCCCGGCTGAGCGAGCTGAACTACCGCGGCCGGGTCTTCGCGCTGACCCCGCCCCTGCCGCGCCCGGCCATGGTGCAGGGCGAGTTGCGCGCGCAATTCCCCCGCCTGCGGTTCCGGCTGGTGGCGGTGCCGCAGATGCAGCGGCCGGGCGGGATGCCGCCGGCTGACAAGGGCAAGGGCTAGGGCGCGACCGGAGCCGCCGGATGAGATGCCGCGCCTCTCGTGGGGGAAGGTAGGGGGATGTGCCGGGCCTTGGGGAAAACGCCGGGCCTCCGGGGGCTCCGGGCCGGAGTTTCCGCAAGCTCCGGGGGCGGGACGGGTCATGGCGGCACCTCGCGCAAGCGGCGGCAGGCTGCCACGCCCGGGCGGCGGGCTCAACCCGTGCCCAGCAGCGGATGTTCCAGCGCCCGGATCACGCCGCGCAGTTCCGCCAGCCCCCGCAGCCGGCCGACCAGCGGATAGCCCGGATGGGTGCCGCGCCTGGCATCGTCCAGCAGTTCGTGGCCGTGGTCGGGGCGGAAGGCCACCTCGCGGCCCCTGGTGCCGGCCAGCAGCGCGGCGATCACCGCCACCATGTCGGTGTCGCCCTCCAGATGCGCGGCCTCCTCGAAGCTGCCGTCCGCTTCCTTCTGCACGTTGCGCAAATGGGCGAAATGGGTGCGGGGGGCGAAGCGGGCGGCCATGGCGGGCAGGTCGTTCGTCGGATTGGCGCCCAGCGAGCCGGTGCAGAAGGTCAGCCCGTTGGCGGGGCTCTCGACCGCGGTCAGGATCCAGTCGATGTCCCCGGCGTCCGAGACGATCCGCGGCAGGCCCAGGATGTCGCGCGGCGGGTCGTCGGGGTGGACGCAGAACCGCATCCCCAGATCCTCGGCGGCGGGGATCACCTCCTGCAGGAACCGCTTGAGGTTGGCGCGCAGGTCGTCCTGCCCCAGCCCCTCGTAAAGGGTGAGCGCGCGGCGCAATCCCTCGATGTCGTAGCGGTCATAGGCGCCGGGCAGGCCGGACATGATGGAATGCAGGAGCTGCTGGCGTTCCGCCTCGCCCGACCGCTGGAACCATACGGCGGCGTCCCTCAGCGCCTCGGGCGGATAGTCCTCCCGCGCCGCCTCGCGCCCCAGCATGTGGATCTCGAAGGCCGCCATCCGGGGGGCGTCGAAGCGCAGGCAGGTGCCGCCGCGGGCGACCGGCGCGGCGAGGTCGGTGCGGGTCCAGTCCAGAAGCGGCATGAAGTTGTAGCAGATGGTGCGGATGCCCTCGGCGGCCAGATTGGCCATGCTTTGCCGGTAGTTGGCGAAAAGCCCGCTCAGGTCGCCCTCGGCCCGCTTGATGCGTTCGTGGATCGGCAGGCTCTCCACCACCACCCAGCGGAAACCGGCCGCCTCGATCTCGCGCCGCCGGGCCGCGATGGTCTCGCGCGGCCAGACCTCGCCATAGGGGATCTCGTGCAGCGCGGTCACGATGCCGGACGCGCCCGTCTGGGCGACCTCGGCCAGGGCGATGCGGTCGAAGGGGCCGTACCAGCGCCAGCTCTCGATCATGGCAACCTCTGGAGGGTGTCGCGCACGCCATGGGCGCGCAGCGCGGCATGGGCTTCCCGCAGCATCGCCGCGAGGGCTCCGGCCAGGTCGGCGGGGAAGACCTCGGCGATGGCGAGCAGCGCGGAGACCGGGTCGGGGCCGGTGGCGGCGGCGCGCAGGCGGGGGGCGAGGGGGTCGCGCACGTCGATGGGTGCGCCGTCGAGCCCGGTCCCCGAGACATAGGTCATCCATGCGGCCACGGCGAGGATCAGCCCGGGCGAGGGCCGCCCGGCGGCGAGGTTCGCGGCCAGGGTGCCGAGGATGCGCTGGGGCAGCTTCTGGCTGCCGTCCATGGCGATCTGCCAGGTGCGGTGGCGGATGGCGGGGTTGGCGTAGCGGGTGAAGAGCCTGTCCGCATAGGCGGGCAGGCTTTCGCCCGGCGGCGGGATCAGGGCGGGGATGATCTCCTGCGCCCAGAGGCGGCGGACATAGGCCGCGAAGGCCGGATCGGCCACGGTCTCCGCGATGGTCTCGTGCCCGGCGAGATAGCCGAGGTAGGCCAGCGCCGAATGGGTGCCGTTCAGCATCCTCAGCTTCATCAGCTCATGGGGCGTCACGTCGGCCACCATCTGCGCGCCCGCCCGTTCCCAGGCCGGGCGGCCTTGCGGGAAGCGGTCCTCGATCACCCATTGGCGGAAGGGCTCGTGCATCACCGGGGCGGCGTCCTCATGGCCGGTCAGGGCGGCGGTGCGGGGGATGTCCTCGGGCCGGGTGGCGGGCACGATGCGGTCGACCATGCAGGCGGGGAAGGCGGTGGTCTCGGCGATCCACGCGGCGAGCCGCGGGTCGATCCGGGCGGCCAGATCCAGCACCACGCCGCGCACCAGCCGGCCGTTCTCGGGCAGGTTGTCGCAGGTCAGCACGGTGAAAGGGGGCCGGTCCGCCGCCCTGCGTGCTGCCAGCGCGCGGACGAGGAAGCCGGGGGCGGAGCGGGGCAGGGGGGTCGTCAGGTCGTGGGCGATGTCGGGGTGGGCGGGGTTCAGCCGGCCGGTGGCGGGTTCGTGGCAGTAGCCCTTTTCGGTGACGGTCAGGGTCACGATCCGCACCCCGGGCGCCGCCATGGCCTCCAGCACCGCCCGCGGGTTTTCCGGTGCCACCAGCACCCCCTGCACCGACTGGATCACCCGGGCGCGCTCGCCCTGCGGCCCCAGTTCCACCGCGGTATAGGCGCCCCCCTGCGGCTCCAGCCGGTCGCGCATGGCGGGCGATTGCAGCGAGACGCCCAGGATGCCCCAGTCGCCGCCCGCCGCCGCCATCGCCTCGGCGGTGTAGATCGCCCCGTGGGCGCGGAAGAAGGCGCCGAGGCCGAGGTGGACGATGCCCGCAGGCACGGGCGGGTCGGTGCGGGTCAGGCGCATGGCGCGCGGCCGGACGGGGCACCGTTTCCTTCAAAGGAAACGGCACGATTTCTTCGAAGAAATCGCGTCCGGTTTCTTCGAAGAAACCGGGGGCGCGGGCGGTCAGCGGGCAAGCCAGCCTCCGTCGACGTTCAGCACCGCGCCGTGGATGTAGCGCGCGGCCGGCGAGGCCAGGAACACCGCGGCCTCGCCGATATCCTCCGGCCGGCCCCAGCGCCCCGCAGGGATGCGCTCGAGGATGGCCTTGTTGCGGCCGGGGTCGGCGCGCAGGGCCTCGGTGTTGTTGGTCTCGATATAGCCCGGCGCGATGGCGTTGACGTTGATCCCCCTCGCCGCCCATTCGTTGGCCAGCAGTTTCGTGATCCCCGCCACCCCGTGCTTGGAGGCGGTGTAGGAGGGCACCCGGATGCCGCCCTGGAAGGACAGGAGCGAGGCGATGTTGACGATCCGGCCCCCCGCCCCCCGGGCGAGGGCGGCCCTGGCGAAGCTCTGGCAGGTGAAGAACACCGCCTTGAGGTTCACGTCCATCACCGCGTCCCAGTCCTCTTCGCTGAAGTCCAGCGCATCGGCGCGGCGGATGATGCCGGCGTTGTTGACCAGGATGTCCACCGGGCGGTCCGCGAACACCTCCCGCGCCGCCATCGGGTCGGCGAAGTCGAGCCGCAGCTCCTCGCCGCCGGTGAGCCGCACCGTCTCGGCGCAGCTTGACCGCCCGGCGGCGATCACCTGCGCACCGGCGCGGGCCATCGACACCGCGATGGCCTGCCCGATCCCGGTATTGGCGCCGGTCACCAGCGCGGTCCGGCCTTCGAGCGAGAAGGGGTTCATGCCAGTTCCCCCGGCTGGATGAAGTCCATGTCGGTGTAGTCCACGTTGTCGCCCGCCATGGCCCAGATGAAGGTATAGCTGCCGATGCCGGCCCCGGCATGGATCGACCAGGGGGGCGAGATCGCGGCCTCCTCATTGGCGACCAGCAGGTGGCGGGTCTCCTGCGGCTCGCCCATCAGGTGCAGCACGCGGGAGGCGGGCTCCATCCCCCAGTAGAGATAGGCCTCCATCCGCCGGTCGTGGATATGGGTGGGCATGGTGTTCCAGACGGAGCCGTCCAGCAGCCGCGTGTAGCCCAGCACCAGCTGGCAGCTGTCCATCACCAGCGGGTGGATGAACTGGTTGATCACCCGCTTGTTCGAGGTGGCCGTCTCGCCCAGCCGCACCTCCTTGCTGTCGGCGAGCCGGATCAGGCGGTGCGGGCAGGCGCGGTGGGCGGGGGCGGAGGTCAGGTAGAACCGGCCCTGGCCGGAAAAGGTCACCGGCCCGGCGCCCATGCCCAGATAGAGCACGTCGCCCTGTTCCAGGGTCCAGCTCTCGCCCGCGGCGGCCACGGTCCCGGTGCCGCCGATGTTCACCACCCCCAGCTCGCGGCGGTCGAGGAAGGAGGGCGTTTTCGTCTCCTCCACCCTGTCGAGCACCAGCGAACCGCCCGCCGGCACCGCGCCGCCCAGCACGAAGCGGTCGTAGTGGGTATAGACCAGCCGGATCTCCCCCTCGCGGAACATCCCCTGCGCCAGGAAATGGCGGCGCAGGGCGGCGGTATCCATCCCCCTCGCATGGTCGGGGTGGATGGCGTGGCGGGTTTCAACGGTCAGCATGGCGTCCTCACAGGAAATCGTCGCGGCGGGGGGCGAAGCCGTCGATCAGCACGCCCTCTTCCAGGCAGGTGCAGCCGTGCTCGACCCCCGAGGGAATCACGAAGGCGTCCCCCGGACCTACCTCGGCCACCCGCCCGCCGATGGCAAACCGGAACCGGCCGGAGAGCACATAGGTCGACTGCACATGCGGGTGGGAATGCAGCCGCCCCTCGGCCCCGGCCGCGAACCGGAACCGCACGGTCATCAGTTCCGCGCTGTCGGCCAGCACCTGCCGGGTGACGCCGGGGTCGGTCGCCACGATGGGGAAGCGCGCGCTCACCGGAACAGGCTCGGCAGCCAGAGCGACAGCGCCGGCACATAGGTCACCAGCATCAGCACCACGAAGCCCGCGCCGTAGAAGGGCCAGATCGAGCGCATCGCCTCGCCCACGCTGATCTTGCCCACCGCGCAGGCCACGAACTGCACTGCCCCCACCGGCGGGGTGTTCAGCCCGATGCCGAGGTTCAGGATCATGATCACCCCGAAATGCACCGGATCGACGCCGAAGGCCTGAGCGATGGGCAGGAAGATCGGGGTGGCGATGATGATCGTGGGCCCCATGTCCATGAAGGTGCCCAGCGCCAGCAGGATCAGGTTCAGCAGAAGCAGCACCACCAGCGGGTTGTCCGAGATCGCGCTCATCCCGCGGATCAGCGCCCTGGGCACCTGATGATAGGCCATCAGCCAGGAAAAGGCGCTGGCGGTGCCGATGATCAGCAGCACCATCGCCGTGGTGCGCACCGCGCCCATGGTGGCCTCGACGAAAGCCTTCCACGACAGTTCGCGGTAGACCAGCGCGGTGACCAGCAGCGCATAGAACACCGCGACGCAGGAGCTTTCGGTGGCGGTGAACACGCCCGAGCGCACGCCGGCGAAGATGATCACCAGCAAAAGCAGCCCCGGCACCGCCACCGCGCCCAGATGCAGCACGATGGCCAGGCCCGGGAAGGGCTCGGTCGGATAGCCGCGCCGGCCCGCCACCCACCAGGCCGCGATCATCAGCGCCACCGCCAGCATCAGCCCCGGGATGATGCCGGCGGTGAAGAGGTCGGCGATCGAGATGTTCCCCCCGGCCGAGATCGAATAGATGATCATGTTGTGCGAGGGCGGCAGCAGCAGCGCGATCAGCGAGGCCATCGAGGTGATGTTGACCGCATAGTCGGCGCCATAGCCGCGCGCCTTCATCTGCGGGATCATCAGCCCGCCCACCGCCGCGGCCTCGGCCACCGCGGAACCCGAGATACCGCCGAAGAGCGTGGAGGCCGCGATGTTCACCTGGCCGAGCCCGCCCCGCAGGTGCCCCACCATGGAGCCGGCGAAGGAGACGATCCGCCCGGCGATGCCGCCGCGCACCATGATGTCGCCGGCATAGATGAACATCGGGATCGCCAGCAGCGAGAAGACGTTCATCCCCGAGTTCAGCCGCTGGAACACGATCAGCGGCGGCAGGCCCATGTAGGCCACGGTCAGCAGCGAGGAGGCCCCCAGGCACCAGGCCACCGGCGTGCCGATCAGTAGGAGGAGCGAGAAGCTGCCGAAGAGGATCCACAGCTCCATCTCAGACCTCCGTCACGCCATGGCCGCCGGTGGTGGTCGCGGCCACCCGCAGCCCCGCCGCGCGCCGCGCCAGCCGCTCCAGCGAGAAGATCGCCACCAGCGCGCCGCCCACCACCACCGGCAGGTAGGTATGCGCGACCGAGATATGCAGCACCGGGATGGTGGCGCCGAAGGTGCCCAGCGCCAGCTGCCCGCCATAGACCACCATGCCGGCGCCGAAGATCAGCACCACCAGATCAGAGGCCACGTCCATCATCACCTTGGCCCGGCGCGGCACCAGATGGGTGATCAGGTCGAAGCTGAGGTGAAACCCCTCGCGGGTGCCCACCGCGGCGCCCAGCAGGATGAACCAGCTCATCAGCAGGATCGACAGCGCCTCGGTCCAGTTGGGGCTGTCGTTCAGCACGTAGCGGCCCCAGACCTGCCAGCCCACGAAGGCGGTCATCAGGATCATGCAGGTGGCGGCCAGCCACAGCGCGACCCGGGCGATGGCCCCGAGGACCGTCGCGATCATCTGCATCTTTGTCTCTCCGGGCAGGGGGGAGGGGTCGCGGCGAGCGCTGCGGCCCGCCGCGGGCTCTCACGCGGTCACTCGACGGCGCGGATGCGCTCGACCAGCGCCTTCAGCGTGTCGGAGGTCACGTGCTTTTCATAGACCGGCACCATCGCCTCGATGAAGGCGGTCTTGTCGATGTCGCTGACGATCTGCACGCCCGCGGCGCGGACCTTCTCCTCCGACGCCTTCTCGCGCGCCACCCATTCCTCGCGCATGTAGGGCACGCTTTCCTTGGCCGCCTGCCGCACCAGTTCCTGGTCCTCGGGCGACAGCTTGTCCCAGGTGATCTTCGACATCACCAGCACCTCGGGCACGATCAGGTGCTCGTTCAGCGAGTAATAGCCCGCCACCTCGAAATGGCCCGAGGATTCGAAGGAGGGCCAGTTGTTCTCGGCCCCGTCGATCACCCCGGTCTGGATCGAGGAATAGACCTCGCCATAGGGCATCGGCGTGGCATTGGCGCCCAGCGCGGTCATCATGTCCACGAAGATGTCGGACTGCATGACGCGGATCTTCATCCCCTGCAGGTCCTCGACCGAGGTGATGGGCTTCTCGCGGTTGTAGAAGGAGCGCGAGCCCGCGTCGTAATAGGCCAGCACCACGAAGCCGTGCGGCTCGAAGGCGCGGCCGATGTCGGCGCCGATCTCGCCGTCCATCACCTTCTGCATGTGCTCGACCGAGCGGAAGATGAAGGGCAGGGCGACGACCTTGGTCTCCTCCACCACGTTGTTGAACGGACCCATCGAGACGCGGTTGAGGTCGATCACCCCGAACTGGGTCTGCTCGATGGTGTCCTTCTCCTCGCCCAGCTGGGCCGAGTGGAACACCTCGACGCAGATGCGCCCGCCCGAGCGTTCCTTGAGCAGCTCGCCCATCTTCTCCACCGCCAGCACGGTCGGATAGCCGGCCGGGTGGGTGTCGGACGAGCGCAGTTGCAGCTCGCATTCGGCCAGCGCCGCCCCGGCCGTCGCCGCGGAGGCAAGGAGCGCCGCCGTCAGGGTCTTCAGGTGTTTCATCTTGTCCTCCCTTGGTGGTTCTTCGTCGTTCAAAGCCGGTAGGCGCGTTTGGCCAGCCGGTAGGCGAGGTCCTGGGCGACCTCGTGGGCCTCGTCCTCGGCCAGCCGGCCGGTCGCGACCAGCGTGGCGAGGAAGGCGCTGTCCACCCGGCGGGCCACGTCGTGGCGGGCCGGAATCGACAGATAGGCGCGGGTGTCGTCGTTGAAGCCTACCGTGTTGTAGAAGCCGGCGGTTTCCGTGGTCATCTCGCGGAACCGTCGCATCCCCTCGGGGCTGTCGTGGAACCACCAGGCGGGGCCGAGCCGCAGCGCGGGATAGACGCCCGCCAGCGGCGCGAGTTCCCGGGCATAGGCGGTCTCGTCCAGGGTGAAGAGGATGACGGTCAGCCCGGGCTCCATCCCCACGGCGTCCAGCAGCGGCTTCAAGGCGCGCACGTAGTCGGTGCGGGTGGGGATGTCGAAGCCCTTGTCGCGGCCGAAGGCGGCCAGAGACGGGGCCGAATGGTTGCGATACGCCCCGGGATGGATCTGCAGCACCAGCCCGTCCTCCAGGCTCATCCGCGCCATCTCGGTCAGCATCTGGCCGCGGAAGGCGTCGGCCTCCTCGGGGGTGCAGGTGCCCTTGAGGGCCTTCTGGAACAGCGCGGCGGCGTCCTGCGGGTTCAGGTTCTCGGTGCGGGCGGTGGGGTGGCCGTGGTCGGAGGAGGTGCAGCCGAAGGTCTTGAAGAAGGCGCGGCGGGCGCGGTGCGCGGCCAGGTAGCCGGGCCAGGTGGCGGTATCCTCGCCGGTCAGTTCCCCCAGCCTCTCGACGTTCCCGGCAAAGCCCGGGAAGTCCGGGTCCACCACCGCGTCGGGGCGATAGGCGGGGATCACCCGGCCCTTCCAGCCGCTGTCGCGGATCATCGCGTGCCAGCGCAGGTCATCGAGCGCGCCGTCGGTGGTGGAGATGGCCTCGATGTTGAAGCGTTCATGGAGCGCCCGGGGGCGGAAGGCCGGGGTCGCCAAAGCCTCGGCGATGCGGTCGTAATACTGGTCCGCGGTGGCCTCGGTCAGCCGCTCGGTGAAGCCGAACACCGTCTCGAAGGCATGGTCCAGCCACAGGCGGGAAGGCGTGCCGCGGAACAGGTGGTAGTGCCGCGCGAACAGCCGCCAGATTGTCCGCCCGTCCGTCTCGACCGGCCCGCCGTCCGCCCGCGGCACGCCCAGGTCGGCCAGGGCCACCCCCTGCGAGCAGAGCATGCGGAACACGTAGTGGTCTGGGGTGACGAACAGTTGCGCCGGGTCGGGGAAGGGCGCGTCCTCGGCGTACCAGCGCGGGTCGGTATGGCCGTGGGGGCTGATAATGGGCAGGTCGCGCACGCCGTCATAGAGCGCCCGCGCCAGCCCCCGCGTGGCGGGGTCGGCTGGAAACAGGCGGTCGGGGTGCAGCAGACCCAAGCGATTCTCTCCCTCCCACGGCACCTTTTCCGGCGCCTTGGCCGCTTGGGGCAGGACCCCCTTCCCATTCGGCTAGTATGGTAATATGCTAGTTGCAACACGCTGTCAACGGAGGCCCGGATGGCCGAACTCGCCGCGCTGCGCCTTCTCGATCAGATCGCCCGCCCCTCGGTCGCCGACACGGTGTTCGACGAGTTGCACCAGCAGATCCTGGCGCTGGAACTGCCGCCTGGGGCGAAGCTGTCCGAGGTGGACGTGGCCCGCGCGCTGGGCGTCTCGCGCCAGCCGGTGCGGGATGCGTTCTACCGGCTGTCGAAGCTGGGCTTCCTGGTGATCCGGCCGCAGCGGGCCACCACCGTCTCGGCGATCTCGGAAAGGATGGTGATGCAGGCGCGCTTCATCCGCTCGGCCATCGAGGCGGAGACGGTGCGGCTGGCCTGCGACCGGCTGACGGCCGAGGGCTTCGCCGCGCTGGAGGCGCTGATCGACCGGCAGAAGGCGGCGGTGGCGGCGGGGGACCGCAAGGGCTTCCACGCGCTGGACGACGCCTTTCACCGCGAGCTCTGCGCGCGGGCCGGCCAGGCCCATGCCTGGGACGTGATCCGCGAGAACAAGGCGCATATGGACCGGGTTCGGCTGCTGTCCCTCACCTTCGGCTCGCAGGATGCGCTTGACGATCACCTGAAGATCATGGAGGCGCTGAGGGCGCGCGACCCGGCCCGCGCGATGGAGGAGATGCGGTCGCACCTGTCGCGGCTGAAGACCCAGATCCGCCGTATCCGGGCCGAGAACGAGAGTTACTTCGAGGGCGATCCGGTCGATGACTGAACATTTCCTCGCCATCGGCGAATGCATGGTGGAGATGAGCCCGCAGCCCGGCGGGCTTTACGCCATGGGCTTTGCCGGCGACACGCTGAACACCGCCTGGTACGCCCGGCGCTGCCTGCCCGGCTGGCGGGTGGGCTATCTGACCGCGGTGGGGCAGGATGCGGTCTCCGACCGGATGGTGGGGTTCATGGACGCCGCCGGGATCGACACCGCCCATGTCATGCGCCACGCCGGGCGCACCGTGGGGCTCTACCTGATCGAACTCACGGACGGCGAGCGCAGCTTCGCCTACTGGCGCGGCCAGTCGGCGGCGCGGACGCTGGCCGAGGATGCGGGCCGGCTGGAGGCGGCGCTGGAGGGGGTGGGGCTCGCCTATGTCTCGGGCATCACGCTGGCGATCCTCGACCCCGCCGGGCGGGCGACCCTGCTCTCGGCGCTGGCCAAGGCGCGGGCGGCGGGCACCACGGTGGCCTTTGACCCCAACCTGCGCCCCCGGCTCTGGCCCGACCCCGCGGTGATGCGCGAGGCGATCATGCAGGGCGCCGCGGTGGCCGACATCGCGCTGCCCTCCTTCGACGACGAGGCCGCGCATTTCGGCGATGACACCCCCGCCGCCACCGCCGACCGCTATGCCCGCGCCGGGGTGGGCGTGGTGGCGGTGAAGAACGGCGCGGGCGAGATGCTGGCCCGCGGCCCGGGCGCCGAGGTGCGCCTGGCCCCGCCGCCGGTCGCTCAGGTGGTCGACACCACCGCCGCCGGCGACAGCTTCAACGCCGCCTTCCTGGCCGCCTGGGCGCAGGGCCAGGGCCTGCCCGCCGCCTTGGCCGCCGGCGCCCGGCTGGCGGGCCGGGTGATCGGCGCCAGGGGGGCGCTGGTCGAGCCGTGAGCGGCCCCGAAGCTCTCCGCCCCTTGTCCCCGCCCGCCGCCCCGGGCTAGGGGGAGGGCGGAACGGAGGGGACCATGGTGCAACCGGCGCCGAACCGGCCGCTGGCGGCGGCGCTGTGGATGACGGGCTCAATCGCCTCCTTCACCGCCATGGCGGTGGCGGGGCGGGAGGTCTCGGGGGTGCACGACACCTTCGAGATCATGACCTGGCGTTCCGCGATCGGGCTGGTGCTGGTGGTCGCCCTGGGCGCCGCGCTGGGGCGGCTGGGCGAGGTGCGGCGCGACCGGCTGGGCAGCCACCTGCTGCGCAACAGCTTCCACTTCGCCGGGCAGAACCTGTGGTTCTGGGCGCTGACGCTGATCCCGCTGGCGCAGGTCTTCGCGCTGGAGTTCACCTCGCCGGTCTGGGTGATCCTGCTGGCCGCGGCCTTCCTGGGCGAGCGGCTGGGCGCGGCCAAGATCGGCGCCGCCGCGCTGGGCCTCGCCGGCACCTGGGTGGTGGCGCAGCCGGACTTCGCCGCGCTGAACCCCGGCGTGGTGGCCGCCGCGGTCTCGGCCGTCTGCTTTGCCGCCACCGCGATCCTGACCAAGGCGCTGACCCGGGGCGAGAGCATCGTCTCGATCCTGTTCTGGCTCACGCTGATGCACACGCTGATGGGGCTGGCCGCGGCGGGCTGGGACGGGCAGATGCGCCTGCCCACCGCCGCCACCCTGCCTTGGCTGGCGCTGATCGGCGTCTGCGGGATCGTGGCGCATCTCTGCCTGACCACCGCGCTGTCGCTGGCCCCGGCCTCGGTCGTGGTGCCCATCGACTTCGCCCGCCTGCCGGTGATCGCGGTGGTGGGCTGGGTGGCCTATGCCGAGGCGGTGACGCCCGCGCTGCTGATCGGCTCGGGCCTGATCTTCGCCGCCATCCTCCTGAACCTGCGCGCCTCGACAGGGCCGTCGCGCAACAGGCCCCTGGTCACGAATCCGTGACGCGGCGTCAGTGATTGACCGGATTCGGGCCTGTGCATAACCCTTGCATGACAGGGCCGCCCCGGGGCGCGCGGGGGCCTCGTGTCGGTCGGGAGGAGTGACGATGAAACATCTGGTGGCGGCGGCAGGCATCGCCGCGGCAATGGCAGGCGGCACGGCGCAGGCCGGCGGGATCGACCGCGGCCGGCTGGCCTATGGCGTGATGTACGAGCCCGGGAATTATCTCGAGTTCGGTTTCTCGCATGTGGCACCCAAGGTCTCGGGCACCTATGCCGACCCGATGTTCGGCACCACCACCGGCGACATGGCGGGCGACTACACCACGCTCTCCCTCTCGTACAAGCATCAGTTCGGCGACAAGCTGTCCCTCGCGCTGTTCCTGAACATGCCCTATGGCGCCGACGCGGCCTATTCGCAGGGCCTCTACAGCGGCCTGAACGCCACTTGGGACAGCAACCAGATTGCCGGCGTCCTGCGCTACAAGGTGACGGATGCGGTCTCGGTCTATGGCGGTCTGCGCTATGTGCATTCCAAGGCCAACATCGCGATCCCGCCGGCGCTGCTGGGGGGCTTTGCCTATACTGCCAGCGGATCGACCTCGGACGTCGGCTATATCGTCGGCGCCGCCTTTGAAAAGCCCGAGATCGCGCTGCGCGTGGCGCTGACCTACGAAAGCAAGATCGAGCACGATTTCCCGACCACCGAGGCCGGCGGCCCGCTGGGCGCGGGTTTTGCCGGCACCACCACCATCGAGATGCCGCAGACCCTCGCGCTGGACTTCCAGTCCGGCGTGGCCCAGGACACGCTGGTGTTCGGTTCGATCCGCTGGGCCGAATGGTCCAAGTGGAAGGTGCGGCCGCCCGGGTACGGCGGGCTGACCGGCCAGGACATCACCGGGTTCGACAATGACGTGATCACCTGGCAACTGGGTGTCGGCCGCCGCCTGAACGATAACTGGTCGGTCTTTGCCCGCGTGGGTTACGAGAAATCGAACGGCGGTACGTCCTCGCGCCTGTCGCCCACCGACGGGATGAAGAGCATCGGCGTCGGCGGCACCTATACCAGGGACAATATGAAGGTCACCGCCGGGCTGGAATACGTGAAGCTGGGCGATGCGGTCACCGGCGCACCCACCAACACCCAGTTCAGCGGCAACGAGGCGGTGGGCTTCGGCCTGTCGGTCGGCTATCGGTTCTGACCCCACGCGCTTTCCGCGCAGGACCAGCCCCGCCCCCCAAGGCGGGGCTTTTCCTTTGGCCCGCCGCGGGATAGACGGGCCACGGCGGCGCAGGGGGTGCGGATGATCTATCCCACGGTGGCGGACTGGCGGGCGGCCCCGCGCAGGCGCGTGCTGTTCTTCGGCATGTCGGGGCTGGGCAAGACCCATGTGGCGAACCTTTTGCGCGCCGCGGGGGGGTGGTTCCACTACTCCATCGACTACCGCATCGGCACCCGCTACATGGGCGAGCTCATCGCCGACAACTTCAAGCGCGAGTCGATGAAGGTGCCGCTCTTGCGCGAACTGCTGATGACCGACAGCGTGTACATCGCCTCGAACATCACCTTCGACAACCTCGCGCCGCTCTCCACCTATCTCGGCAAGCCCGGCGACCCCGCGAAGGGGGGCCTGCCCTTCGCCGAGTACCGCCGCCGGCAGGACGAACACCGCGAGGCCGAGATCGCCGCGCTCATGGACACCCCCCGCTTCATCCGCCGGGCGGAGGACCTTTACGGCTATCCGCATTTCGTCTGCGACAGCGGCGGCTCGATCTGCGAGGTGGTGGACCCCGACGATCCCGCCGACCCGGTGCTGTCGGTGCTGGAGGCGCATCTGCTGCTGGTGTGGATCGAGGGGACCGAGGCGCATACCGCCGACCTGATCCGCCGCTTCGACCGGGCGCCGAAGCCGATGTACTACCAGCCGGCGTTTCTGGAAGCCGCCTGGGCCGAATACCGCGCCGCCCGCGGGCTGGCAGAGGCCGAGGTCGACCCCGACGACTTCGTGCGCTGGACCTATGCCCGCGCGCTGGCCCACCGCCAGCCGCGCTATGCGGCGATGGCGCGGCGGGGGGTGACGGTGGCGGCGGCGGATGTGGCCACGGTGCGGGATGTGGCGGATGTGGAGGCGGTGATCGAGGCCGCCATCGGCCGGAGGCAGGCATGAACTGGCAGGGTGCGCCCGTACCCCGGCGGATGGTGCTGGAGGGGCGCCATGCCCGGCTGGAGCCGCTGTCGGCCGCGCGGCATGGCGACGACCTCTACGCTGCCGCCGTGGCGCCGGGGGCCGAGGACCGTTTCCGCTGGCTGCCCGAGACCCCGCCGGCCTCGCGGGGCGAGTTCGACCCCTGGCTGGCCCGGGCGGAAGCCTCGCCCGACCCGATGTTCATGGCGGTGGTGGACCGCGCCACGGGCCGGGCCGAGGGGCGGCAGGCGCTGATGCGGATCGATGCCGCCAACGGGGTGGCCGAGATCGGCAACATCCTCTGGGGCCCCGCCATCGCGCGCAGCCGGGTGGCGACCGAGGCGCTGTTCCTGCTGGCCGACCACGTGCTGGGCACCCTGGGCTACCGCCGCTTCGAGTGGAAGTGCAACGACGCCAACCTGCCCTCGAAACGCGCCGCCGAACGCTTCGGCTTCACCTTCGAAGGGGTGTTCCGCCAGCACATGGTGGTGAAGGGCGAAAACCGCGACACCGCCTGGTTCGCGATCATCGACCGCGACTGGCCGCGGCTCAAGGCCGGATATCTGGCCTGGCTCGACCCCGCGAACTTCGACGAGGGCGGACGGCAGAAGGCCCGGCTCGCGTTCTGAGCCGGGCCTTCCAGGGCGATTTCCG
>JBBCJM010000260.1:0-6169 GCA_037190175.1 Paracoccaceae bacterium
CGCCCTTCCTTCTGGCGTTGCTCTGACGGAAGCCCCGGGGGGCCGTCTGCCCCCCGGACCCCCCGAGGATATTTGTGACACCAAAGAAAACGGAAGGGGGACAATTTGGATCAAACTGTCCGTCTCCTTGGCGCAAGCCCCCCACGTAACCCCGTCGGCAACTTGCCGCTGGCCTTGCCGCGGGCGGGCGGCTAATACCCGCGGGCGAGCCGAAACCTGCCCCTCGCCCGAGAGAACCCGATGACCGACGCCATCCGACCGCAGCCCGGCATCCTCGACATCGCGCTCTACGAGGGCGGGGCCAGCCATGTGGCAGGCGTGGCCAATGCGGTGAAGCTCAGCTCCAACGAGAACCCCTTCGGCCCATCGGACCGCACGCGCGAGGCCTTCGCCCGCGCCGTGCACAGCCTGCACCGCTATCCCTCGACCGACCACGCCGCCCTGCGCGGGGCCATCGGCGAGGTCCATGGCCTCGACCCCGACCGCATCATCTGCGGCGTGGGCTCGGACGAGGTGATCACCTTCCTCTGCCAGGCCTATGCCGGGCCGGGCGACGAGGTGATCCATACCGAGCACGGCTTCCTGATGTACCGCATCTCGGCGCTGGCCGTGGGGGCCACCCCGGTGGAGGTGCGCGAGCGCGAGCGGGTGACGGATGTGGACGCGATCCTCTCCGCCTGTTCGCACCGCACCAGGCTGGTGTTCATCGCCAATCCCAACAACCCCACCGGCACCATGATCTCCCCCGCCGAGGTGGAGCGGCTGGCCGAGGGCCTGCCCCAGCAGGCGATCCTGGTGCTGGACGGCGCCTATGCGGAATATGTCGAGGGGTTCGACGGTGGCGCCGCCATCGCCACCCAGCGCACGAACGTGGTGATGACCCGGACGTTTTCGAAGATCTACGGGCTGGGGGGCCTGCGCATCGGCTGGGGCTATGGCCCGCGTGCCATCATCGACGTGCTGAACCGCATCCGCGGCCCCTTCAACCTGTCGAACGCGCAGCTCGACGCCGCCGAGGCCGCGGTGCGCGACCAGGACTGGGTGGCCCGCTGCCGCGCCGACAACGCCCGGATGCGCCAGTGGCTGGCCGAGGCGCTGGCCGAGATGGGGGTGCCTTCGGACGTGTCGATGGCGAACTTCATCCTCGCCCGCTTCGCCGACCCGGCCGAGGCCAATGCCTGCGACGAGTTCCTGCGCGGGCAGGGGCTGATCGTGCGGCGGGTGGGTGGCTACAAGCTGCCGCACTGCCTGCGCATCACCGTGGGCGACGAGGCGTCGTGCCGCCGCGTCGCCCATGCGGTGGCGCAGTGGAAGGGCCTGCGATGACCTTGCTTTACGACCGGGTGGCGCTGATCGGGCTGGGCCTGATCGCCTCCTCCATGGGCCATGCGATGAAGGCCGGGGGGCTGGCGGGCGAGATCGTGGGCCATGCGCGCACCGAGGCCACCCGCACCGCGGCGCTGGAGATCGGCTTCGTCGACCGGGTGGCGGAGACGGCGGCCGAGGCGGTTAAGGGCGCCGACCTGGTGGTGCTGGCGGTGCCGGTGGGGGTGATGGCCGAAGTCGCGGCCGAGATCGCCCCGCACCTGAAGCCCGGCGCCACGCTGACCGACGTGGGGTCGGTGAAGCAGGCGGTGATAGAAGCGGTTTCTCCACATATCCCCAAGGGGATCAGCTTCGTTCCCGGGCATCCGCTTGCCGGAACCGAACATTCCGGGCCGCACTCCGGTTTCGCCACCCTGTTCGTGAACCGCTGGTGCCTGCTGACCCCTATCGCGCAGTCCACGCCGGAGGCGGTGGAGCGGCTGGCGGCGCTGTGGCGGGCCATGGGATCCAACGTGGACGAGATGGACCCCGCCCACCACGACCTGGTGCTGGCGGTCGTCTCGCACACGCCGCACCTGATCGCCTATACGATGGTGGGGGTGGCGGATCATCTGCGCCGCGTCTCGAACTCCGAGGTGATCAAGTATTCCGCCAGCGGCTTCAGGGACTTCACCCGGATCGCGGCCAGCGACCCCACCATGTGGCGCGACGTGTTCCTGACCAACCGCGAGGCCACGCTGGACATCCTCGGCCGCTTCACCGAGGAACTCTTCGTGCTGCAACGGGCGATCCGCATGGGCGACGGCGAGGCGCTGCACGCCTATTTCACCCGTACCCGGGCGATCCGGCGGGGGATCATCGAGGCTGGGCAGGATACCGCCGCCCCCGACTTCGGCCGGACCGCCACGGTTGCGCAACCCGGTAACGCCCGGTAAACCAAGCGCGATGACGCGTTTCTCCTGCCTTGCCCTGAGCCTTGCGCTGGTCCTGCCTCTGCCCGGGCTGGCCGAGGGATTGAGGCCCCTGCCGCGCCCGGCGGCGGTGGAGATCGCGGCGGCCTTCGCCGGCGCCAGCGACCTCGCCCCCCGTCAGGTTCCCCGCCCGCAGCGGCGGCCGGGGGCGGAGTTGGTGGAGCGCCCGATGGCCGCCAAGGCCGAGGTGCCCGAGGTTCCCGCCACCCTGCGCGCCGCCGCGCCGCGGGTAGTGCGCTCGGGGCCCGTGCAGGTGCAGGCTTCCGCGCCGGTGGTGCGCTCCGGCCCGGTGCAGCTGGCCGACCTGGGCCAGACCCGCGGGGTGACCATCGGCTTTTCGGCCGCCAATGCCCGGGTGCCGGTCTTCGTGACCGCGGCCGTCACCGCCACCCGCCCGGTTCACCGGCCCGAGGCGCTGGCCGCCCCCGCCGCCATCGCCCAGCCGGCGGTGATGGACCTCGCCACGCCCCGCCCCCGTGCCCGGCCTGCCGTTCTGGCCGCGCCCCCGCCGGCCGAGGTGGTGAAGGCCGCCGCCTTCGCCTCGCCCCGCCCGGCGATGCGGCCCAAGGGGCTGGCCGCCCGCAAGGCCCCGGCGGCCGAGCCCGAGGCGCGGATCGTGAAAACCGCCGCGGCCCCGCGGATCAACCCCGGCGAGGCGCTGGTGGTGCCGAAGGGCGACGCCAAGGGCGCGCTCTGCGGCGACCCGCGGATCAAGGGCAGCCGGCTGCCGCCGATCAGCTCCAAGGTGCAGGGCTGCGGCGTGGCCGACCCCGTGCGGGTGACCGAGGTCGACGGCGTGCGCCTCTCGACCCCCGCGACGCTCGACTGCGACACCGCCCGTGCGCTGCGGCAATGGGTCACCACCGGGCTGAAGCCCGCCGTGGGCCGCGTGGGCGTCAGCGAGCTGAAGATCGCCGCGCATTACTCCTGCCGGCCGCGCAACAACGTCAAGGGCGCGCGGATCAGCGAGCATGGCCGCGGCAAGGCCATCGACATCGCCGGCATCGTGACCGCCAAGGGCAACCTGCTGACCGTGCTGGGCGATTATCGGTCAAGCGACGTGCTGAAACAGGTGCGCAAGGCGGCCTGCGGCATCTTCGGCACCACGCTGGGCCCGGGGTCGGACCGCTATCACAACGACCATTTCCACTTCGACACCGCGCGTCACCGCAACGGCGCCTATTGCCGCTGAGACCTCCTCTCGGTTGAGTGACTTGCCCTTTCGGCGGGCGACCGCCTATCTTGCGCGCCGATGCTGCCCCACGCCTGTTCCCGCCGCTGGATTCTCTCCGCCCTGCTGGCCGGCGCCGCCCTGCCGGCCGCCGCCGAGGCGCCCGCGCGCTCGCTGCGCCCGCTTCCCCGTCCCCCGGCACAGGCCGCCAGGCCGCCGCAGCCCGCCCCCGGCCTGGGCTCGCTGGTCGAGGCCGCGCGGCTGGGCGGCAGGACCGGCGTGGTGGTTATGGAGGCCGCCAGCGGCCGGGTGCTGGAGGGGCTGGAGGCGGGCACGCCCCTGCCGCCCGCCTCGGTCGCCAAGGCGATGACCGCGCTCTTTGCGCTGGAGCGGCTGGGGCCCGGGCACCGCTGGGCCACCCGGCTGGTGGCGACCGGCGGCGTCGCCGGCGGGCAGGTGCAGGGCGACCTGATCCTGCAAGGGGGCGGCGACCCCACGCTGACCACCGACCAGCTGGGCGACCTCGCCGCCCGGCTGCGCGCGGCCGGGGTGCGGGGGGTGAGGGGGCGCTTCCTCGTCCATTCCGGGGCCCTGCCGCGGATCGACCGGATCGACCCGGCGCAGCCCGACCATGTGGGCTACAACCCCACGCTGGGCGGGCTGAACCTGAACTTCAACCGCGTGCATTTCGAATGGAAGCGCGGGGCCAAGGGCTGGCTGACCACGATGGACGCCCGCGGCGAACGGTTCGTGCCCAAGGTCGCCATGGCGCGGATGCGGATCGCCGAACGGCAGGCGCCGCTCTTCACCTACGAATCGCAGGGCGACGGCGACAGCTGGACCGTGGCCTCGGCCGCGCTGGGCAAGGGCGGCGCCCGCTGGCTGCCGGTGCGCCACCCCGAGCTCTATGCGGGCGAGGTGTTCCAGACGCTCGCCGCCGCGCAGGGCATCGGCCTGCCCGCCCCGCGGGTGGCCGCGCAGATGCCGGCGGGGCAGGTGATCGCCTCGGTGCAGAGCGACAGCCTGATGCCGGTGATGCGCGACATGCTTCGCTATTCGGTGAACCTGACGGCCGAGGTCGTGGGGCTCTCGGCCTCGGGCGCGCCGACGCTGGCGGCCTCGGGCGGGCGGATGTCGGAATGGTTGCAGGGCCGCTACGGCACCGGCTGCCGCTTCGTGGACCATTCCGGGCTGGGCGGGCTGTCGCGGATCAGCGCCGCCGACATGGCGCAGGCCCTGCAGCGCGGGCGGGGCTCGGGGCTGGTCGGCATCCTGCGCGACCAGGGGATGCGCGACGCCAAGGGCCAGCCGGTGAAGAACAGCCCGGTGAAGGTGCCGTCCAAGACCGGCACGCTGAACTTCGTCTCGGGCCTTGCGGGCTACATCCAGCCGCCCTCGGGCCGGGAACTGGTGTTCGCGATCTTCTCGGCCGACGCCGCCCGGCGCGACGCGCTGGGCCGGGCCGAGATGGAACGGCCCAGGGGCGGCCCCGAATGGACCGCCCGCGCCCGCCTGTTGCAGGGGCAGCTGGTCGGCCGCTGGGCGCAGATGTTCGGTTGAATCCACCGGCCGCTCTATCCAAGCCTGACGGCCTTCTTCGCTGGGTGTGAGCGAGGAAAGCCGTCAGGCTTGATGAGCGGCCCGGGCCGGCAGTCCTGTCAGACGGAAGGAGGAGATTGGTGGAGCCAAGGGGAGTCGAACCCCTGACCTCTTGAATGCCATTCAAGCGCTCTCCCAACTGAGCTATGGCCCCACCGGAGGTCGGAGGGCGCGTTGCCGCGCCGCCCGCGCTATCTAGTGAACCCCGCCACCGCCCGCAAGCGGAAAATGCGGGGTCCGGGGTCAGGGTTCCTCGCCGGGGCCGCCCACGTCGGCGATGTCGTCGAGCGAGACGTTCTCGTCGGCGTCGTCCTCCAGCAGCTCGTCCTCCAGGTCGGCATCGTCGCTGCCCGAGGCCGCGATCAGGTCGTCGTCGCCCTCGATGTCGTCGACCAGCAGGTCGTCGTCCTTCTCGGCCGCCACGCGGCTGATGATCGCCGCCACCGCCTTGCGGCGGGCGCTCTCGATATCCACCACCTCGCCGGTATAGGGGCTGACGACGGGGGTGCGGTTCAGGTCGTAGAAGCGCCGCCCCGTGGTCGGGCAGATGCGCTTGGTGCCCCATTCTTCCTTGGGCATGTGTGCGATTTCCTCAGAGGCCAAAGGGATGCGCCGCAGGCCGGGCGGCACGGCCGGAATGGCGCCGCTTGCCGCAAGGCCACGGCGGTGTCAAGCCCCGTCCGGGCGCCCCTCGCGGGCCCGTGTCCCCGGGGTTGCGGGCCGGGCCGGCCGCGGGCATCCTGCGGCCCATGCTGCGCCTTCTCCGCTCCCCGCCCCTGCCGCCGGTGCTGCACCTGCCCGGCCCGCCGCCGGTCGAGGTGGCGCTGCGCCGTTCGGCCCGGGCGCGGCGGCTGTTGCTGCGCGTGGGCCGGCCCGGCTCGGCCCCCACGCTGACCCTGCCGCAGCGCGCCTCGGTGGCCGAGGCCATGGCCTTCCTGCGCGCGCAGGAGGATTGGCTGCGCCAGGCGCTGGGCCGGCGGCCGGCGCTGCACCGGGTGGAGCCCGGCGCGCTGGTCCCGGTGGAGGGGCGGGCGCTGCGGCTGACCCCGGCCCCGGGGCGCGGCATCAGGATCGAGGGCGACGCGCTGCTGGTGCCGGGGGC
>JBBCJM010000261.1:0-5032 GCA_037190175.1 Paracoccaceae bacterium
GTCCGCTCCGGCGGTGGATCCCGCACCTCTCCAGCCTCCGCTTGCGTGACAGCCACCGCAGGGGCACGACCTTCCCTGTCCCGGCGCCGATCCCCCGAGTCGCCGACACTCGCCCCCGCTGGAGCAGCCGCAGGCAGAAGACCTCCCCTGTTCTGGCGCCGATCTCCCCCATTGCCCGCGCCCGCTATCGACGGAGCGGCTGCATCACGCCCCGCCCCATCCCGCAGCCGCTCTCCCGCACCACCGGCGGCGGCCGTCGCGCGCAGGACCGGGGCAAGCCCCGACCGATCCGGCGGCGACGCGCGTCCCGACCAGCGGCGCAGCTGCGGGGGCCGGGTCGCGGCGATTTCCAGCCCACCGCCGTCCCGCAGGTGGATGGCCAGCGGCCCGGTGCGTGCCAGGAGCGTCTGGTCGATCACCCGGCAGCCGGGGGGCGCCTCCCCCTCCAGCCGGGCGGCGAGAATCACCAGATCGGCCTCGGCACAGGCGCGGGTCAGCCTGGCCTCGGCGCCCTTGCCGCGCAGATGCGCCCCGCGCAGGCCGGCCAGCGCAAAGCGGCGGTCGCCCTCCAGCCCGGAAAAGCCGGGCCGCCCGGCCGCCATCTCCTGCGTGGCCGGGTCGCCGTCGTTCTCCAGCCAGGTCTTCGCCGCGAAACCGTTGCCGCGCGGGGCCGAAAGCGCCCGGCCCTCCGCCCCGGCCAGGCCGAGCAGCCCGCCGTCGCCCGCCACCAGCAGATGCGGCCGGCCGCCCGGCCAGAACGCCAGCGCCGCCAGCACAGGCACCACCCCGACAACCCGCGCGCGGCCCCGCAGCAGAACCAGCGCGCAGCCGCCCAGCCCCAGCACCGGCAGCATCCAGGGCGCGGGCGCGGCAATCATGGTCACCGCCCCCTCCCACCCCGCGACCATGCGGGCAATCGCAAGGATCAGCCCGGTGCCGAGTTCCAGCACCCAGAGCGCGGGCGCCGCCAGCCCCAGCGGCGCCAGCACCGCCGACAGCACCGCCGCCGGCATCACCACCAGCCCCATCAGCGGCGAGGCGAGCAGATTGGCCAGCAGACCGTAGCCCGCGAAGCGGTTGAAATGCGCCGCCGCGAAAGGCGCCGAGGCAAAGCCCGCCAGGACCGAGGACAGCAGGACGACCGCCCCGACCCGCGCCCAGCCGGGGATCCGCCCCGGCGGCACCAGCCGGTTGAACACCGCAAAGCCCGCCACCAGCGCCGCCGTGGCCGCGAAGGACATCTGGAACCCCGGCTCCGCCACCGCCTCGGGCTGGATGGCCAGCAGCACCGCCGCCGCCATGGCGACCGAGCGCAGAGACATCGCCCGCCGGTCGAGCAGCACCGCCACCAGCATCACCGCCACCATGACGAAGGCGCGGCTGGTCGCCACGTCGCCCCCCGACAGCACGAGGTAGAAGGCCGCCGCCCCCAGCGCCACCACCGCCGCGATCTTGCGGGCCGGAACCCGCAACGCGAGCGGCGGCACCAGCGCCAGCCCCATGCGCAAGGCACCGAAGACAAAGGCCGCCAGCAGCCCCATGTGCATGCCCGAGATAGAGACCAGATGATACAGGCTGGAATCGCGCAACGCCTGCACCGCCCCGGCGCCCATGCCGGAACGGTCCCCCGTCATCATCGCGGCGGCGAACGCGCCGGCCTCGCCGGGAATGGCGGCCTGGAGGACGGCGGACAGCCGCATCCGCAGCCGCGCCACGCGGGCGTCCCACGGGCCGGGCGGCCCCTGCGCCAGCGCGGGCGTGCGGGTATAGCCCACCGCCCCCAAGCCGCGGAACCAGGCGAGGCGCTGGAAATCGAAGCCCCCGGGCTCCACCGCGCCCTCGGGCGGGGCGAGATGCGCGGTCATCATCATCCGCATGCCGGGCTGCGGATCGGCGAAGCCCTGCGGCCCGTGCAGCGCCACCCGCACCCGGGCGGGCGTGCGGTCGGGCGGGACGCGTTCCAGCACCACCCGGTCCAGCGTCAGGCGCGGCTGGTCGGACTGCGAGCGGTCGATGCCGACCACCCGCCCCTCGACCGGGCCGTAGTAGCGAAAGCCCAGCACCGGCGCCGCCACCAGATCGGACCGCGCACCGGCCAGCAGGAACCCCAGGCAGCCCGACAGCAGCGCCGCCCCCAGCGGCTGGACCACCGCCAGCGGCGCCTGCCACAGCGCCAGCCCCGCCAGCGCCAGCAGAAACGCCAGCCAATGGGCCCCCGACGGCTCGCCCGGCCAGGCCAGCCACAGCCCGATGCCGCAGGCCATGCAGACCGGCACCCAGGGGAACAGCCGCCCCCGTTCCGCCAGCAGCCATGCCCCGACCCCGCCCACTTGCCGCGCCCCCCGCGATTGCCTAGACAGGCGGCGATCGTGGACCCAAATGGTTTCCCGAAGATTAACACCGAAAGGCCCCGCCCATGCCCGGCCCCGCCGACCGCCCCGTGGTGACCCGCTTCGCCCCCTCGCCCACCGGCTATCTGCACATCGGGGGCGCCCGGACCGCGCTGTTCAACTGGCTCTACGCCCGCGGCCGCGGCGGGAAGTTCCTGCTGCGGATCGAGGATACCGACCGCGAACGTTCCACCCCCGAGGCGACGGCGGCGATCCTGCAAGGGCTGGAGTGGCTGGGCCTCGACTGGGACGGCGAGGCGATCAGCCAGTTCGCGCGCGCGCCCCGCCATGCCGAGGTGGCGCACGAGATGCTGGCGCGCGGCAAGGCCTACAAGTGCTTCGCCACGCCGGAGGAGATCGCCGCCTTCCGCGAGGCGGAAAAGGCCGCCGGGCGCTATCCGGTGTTCCTCAGCCCCTGGCGCGACGCCGACCCGGCGACCCACCCGGACGCGCCCTACGTCATCCGCATGAAGGCGCCGCGCGGCGGGGAAACCGTGATCCATGACGCCGTGCAGGGCGAGGTGCGGGTCGGGAACGACCAGCTGGACGACATGATCGTCCTGCGCTCGGACGGCACGCCGGTCTACATGCTGGCGGTGGTGGTCGACGATCACGACATGGGCGTCACGCATGTGATCCGCGGCGACGACCACCTGAACAACGCCTTCCGTCAGCAGATGGTCTATCACGCGATGGATTGGGAGGTGCCGGTCTGGGCGCATATACCACTTATTCACGGTCCCGATGGCAAGAAGCTGTCGAAGCGGCACGGAGCGGTGGGATTGCACGAATATCAGGGCCTGGGATACCCGGCACAGGCGATGCGCAACTATCTGTCCCGGCTGGGCTGGGCGCATGGCGACGACGAATTCTTCACCGACGCCCAGGCGATGGAGTGGTTCGACCTGCCGGGAATCGGCCGGGCGCCGGCGCGGCTGGATTTCAAGAAGCTGGAGAATCTGTCGGGCCAGCACATCGCCGCGACGGCCGATGCCGCGCTGCTGCGCGAATTGCAGGCCTATCTCGCGGCGACCGGCCGCCCGGCGCTGACCGCGCCGCAGGCGGAGATGATGCTGCGCGCCATGCCCTCGCTGAAGGAGCGCTCGAAGACCTTCCCGGAACTGCTTGAAAAGGCGGCGTTCGTTCTGGTGTCGCGTCCGATTTCGCCCGAGCCCAAGGCGCGCGCCGCGCTGGATCCGGTATCCCGTGGTATACTGTCGGAATTGACGCCGCGCCTGCAAACTGCTACTTGGTCGCGCGAGGCGCTTGAGGCTATGGTAGCGGAAACGGCTGCCGCCCACGGGCTGGGGATGGGCAAGATCGCGGCACCGCTGCGCGCGGCGCTGGCCGGCCGGACCGTCACACCCAGCGTCTTCGACATGATGCTGGTCATCGGCCGGGACGAAACGATGGCGCGGCTTTCGGAGGCTGCGGTCTGGCCGGAAACGGCCTGACCCCTCCGCGCGGGAATGAGCTTTCGCAGGGGCTGTTGCCCCGGCACCTAGAAGAGGGACCAGAATGCCGACACCGATCAAGACCGCGAAGCTGACGCTCGACGACAAGACCTACGACCTGCCGGTTTACGCCCCGACCGTCGGCCCGGAGGTGATCGACATCGGCAAGCTCTACGGCCAGGCGGGGGTCTTCACCTTCGACCCCGGCTTCACCTCGACCGCGGCCTGCGACTCGGCCATCACCTATATCGACGGCGACAAGGGCGAACTGCTGTATCGCGGCTACCCGATCGAGCAGCTGGCCGAGCAGTCGCACCACCTCGAGGTGTGCTACCTGCTGCTGTATGGCGAGCTGCCGAACAAGGCGCAGATGATCGACTTCGAAAACCGCGTGACCCGTCACACGATGGTGCACGAGCAGATGCACAACTTCTTCCGCGGCTTCCGCCGCGATGCGCATCCGATGGCCACCATGGTGGGCGTCGTCGGCGCGATGTCGGCCTTCTACCACGATTCGACCGACATCGACGATCCCTGGCAGCGCGAGGTCGCCGCGATCCGCATGATCGCCAAGATCCCGACCATCGCCGCGATGGCCTACAAGTATTCGGTCGGCCAGCCCTTCGTTTACCCGAAGAACTCGCTGAGCTATGCCGGCAACTTCCTGCACATGTGCTTCGCCGTCCCGGCCGAGGATTATGTGGTCAATCCGATCCTGGAAAAGGCGATGGACCGCATCATGATGCTCCACGCCGACCATGAGCAGAACGCCTCGACCTCGACCGTGCGTCTGGCCGGGTCGTCGGGCGCCAATCCCTTCGCCTGCATCGCGGCGGGCATCGCCTGCCTGTGGGGCCCGGCGCACGGCGGCGCCAACCAGGCCTGCCTGGAAATGCTGCGCGAGATCGGCACCGTCGACCGCATCCCGGAATTCATCGCGCGGGCCAAGGACAAGAACGATCCGTTCCGCCTGATGGGCTTCGGTCACCGGGTCTACAAGAACTTCGACCCGCGGGCGAAGGTGATGAAGGAATCGGCCGACGAGGTGCTGGAACTGCTCGGCATCCACGACAACGAGACGCTCAAGGTCGCCAAGGAGCTGGAGCGGATCGCGCTGGAAGATCCCTACTTCATCGAGAAGAAACTGTATCCCAACGTCGACTTCTACTCGGGCATCATCCTGGAGGC
>JBBCJM010000262.1:0-23869 GCA_037190175.1 Paracoccaceae bacterium
AGGGGGCGGGGCTGGACGATCTGAACATCCCCGAGGCCGAACTGCCCGCCACTATGGCGCGCCTGGGCCTGGTGGTGAAGATCCTGATCGAGGGGCTGCGCGAGATCCTGATGACCCGGGCCGAGATCAAGGGCGAGTTCCGCATGGAGCGCACCCAGATCAACGCCGGCGGCAACAACCCGCTGAAGTTCGCGCTGTCGCCCGAACATGCGGTCGAAATGATCCTGCGGCCCAAGGCGCGCGGCTACATGGACGCGCCGACCGCGGCGCGCGAGGCGCTGAACGACATCAAGGCCCACGAGGTGGCGATGGTCACCGGGATGGAGGCCGCGATCAAGGACGTGCTGGCCCGGCTGGACCCCGCGGTGCTGGCGGGCCGCGTGGGCAGCGGCGGCCTCGGCGGCCTGCTGGGCGGCAAGAAGGCCCGGATGTGGCAGGAGTACGAACGGCTCTACGGCACCATCGCCGGCGAGGCCGAGAACGATTTCCACGAATTCTTCGCCAAGGCCTTCGCCAAGGCGTATCTGCAACAGCTCGAGAAGTTGAAATGACGGGCGGCCCCGACCCGGCCGGACCGCTCGCGCGGCGCGCCTCCGCCGCCGCGCCCTGGCAAGGAGCATCGCGTGTCCTGGGATAGCAAGGTTCTCTGGACCGAGGGGTTGTTCCTGCAACCCCACCACTTCCAGCAGTCGGATCGCTACGTCGAGGCCCTGGTCACCGGGCTGGCGCGGCGGCTCATGCCCTATGCCTGGGGGGTGAGCGACCTGGAGATCGACGAGGAGGTGCTGAAGTTCGGCCGGGTGGCGATCAAGGGCGCCTCGGGCCTGACCCCGGACGGCACCGTCTTCCGCGTGCCGCAGGCCGAGGACCATCCGCCGGCGCTGGAGGTGCCCGACCAGATCAAGGACTGCGTGGTCTATCTGTCCGTCCCCACCCGCCGCCGCGGCGCGCTGGAGATCGACCCGGCGGGGATGGAACGTTCCGCCGCCCGCTTCCGCCCCGCCGAGGTCGAGGTGACGGACGTGACCGGCGAGGCGCGCAAGCCCGCGGTGGTGGGCGTGGCCAAGCTGCGGCTGCAATTCGCGCTGCAGGTCGATGACCTGGCCGACCGGCTGGTGATCCCCATCGCGCGGATCATCGAGAAGCGGTCGGACGGCGAGGTGGTGCTGGACAAGGGCTTCATCGCCTCCTGCATGGACGTGCGCGCGGCCCCGCCGCTGCATGGCTTCCTGCGGGAACTGGAGGGGCTGCTGGCCCACCGGCAGAAGGCGCTGGCCGGCCGGCTGTCGGAGACCGGCGGCTCCAAGGGCGTGGCCGAGATCCAGGATGCGCTGATCCTGATGGTGGTGAACCGCGCCCTGCCGCGGGTGCGCCACCTGCTGGCCTGCGAGAACATCCATCCGGTGCAGGCCTATGGCCTCTGCGTGGAACTGGCGGGCGAACTGGCCACCTTCATGGCCACCGAGAAGGCGCCGCCCGAGTTTCCCGCCTATCAGCACGACAACCTGACCCCCAGCTTCGCCCCGGTGGTCCGCGCGCTGCGGCAGTACCTGTCCTCGGTGCTGGAGCAGACCGCGGTGATGATCCCGCTGGAGGCGCGCAAGTACGGCATCAGCGTCGGCATCATCGCCGACCGCAAGCTGATCACCACCGCGGGCTTCGTGCTGGCGGTCAAGGCCGACGTGCCGCCCGAGAACGTGCGCCGCCACTTCTCGGGCCAGTCGAAGATCGGCCCGGTCGAGGAAATCCGGCCGCTGGTGAACTCGGCGCTGCCCGGCATCCAGCTGCGTCCGCTGCCGGTGGCGCCCCGGCAGATCCCCTACAATGCCGGTGTTGTTTATTTTGAGCTTGACCGCGACAGTCCATACTGGCGCAAGATGACGACATCTGGCGGGATCGCCGTGCATGTTTCCGGTGATTATCCCGGCCTTTCGATGGAGCTTTGGGCCATTCGCGTCGGCTGAGCCCGAACAGAGGATTGGTGATGGCAATAAACGATCCCTTCGCCGAGCCTGACGATTCGGAACGGACCGTGATCCGCCCCAACCCCGGCGGACGGCGGGCGCCCTCGGCGCCCCCGCCCGGCGTGCCCTCCTACCAGCAGCCCCAGCCCGCCGTCCCGCAGCCCAGCTTCGGCTATGGCGTGCCGCAGGGGCAGGTGGCGCCGCAGCCCGCGGCGGCGCAGGCCGACCCCCGTGCGGCCGAGGCGCCGATCACGCTGGCCATGACCGGGATGAACCGGCTGAACGCGGCGGCCGCCACGCTCTTCGCCCTGGTCAGCCGCATCCGCAACCGTGCCCAGCACATGGACCCCGACGCCCTGCGCGGCAAGGTGGTGGCCGAGGTGCGCGCCTTCGACAGCCGGGCGGTGGCGGCGGGGATCGACCCCCAGCACGTCAAGATCGCCCGCTACTGCATCTGCGCCACCATCGACGACGTGGTGCTGAACACCCCCTGGGGCGAGCAGTCGAACTGGGCGCTGCAATCCATGGTCGGCACCTTCCACCGCGAGACGGTGGGGGGCGACCGCCTCTACGACGTGCTGGCGCGGCTGGAGAAGGACCCGCCCAGCAACATCGAACTGCTCGAATTCATCTACATGTGCCTGACCTTGGGGTTCGAGGGGCGGCTGCGCGTCGAACAGGGCGGCACGGACAAGCATCTGACCATCCGCTCGGGCCTGGCCCGCATCATCCGGGCGCAGCGCGGCGCGGTGGAGCAGGATCTCTCCCCGCACTGGAAGGGGGTTGACCGCCCGCACCGCGCCCGTTCGCTGTGGAAACCGGTCTATGTGGCGCTGGCGGTGATCGCGCTGCTGCTGACCGGGATCTTCGGCACCCTGACCTACCTGCTGGGCGGCAATTCCGAGCGGCTGATCGGGCAGCTGGCCTCCATCGACCCCGGCGCGCCGCCGCTGCTGGAGCGCCCCGCGCCGCCGCCGCCCCCTCCGCCGCCGCCGCCCGAACCGCCGCCCGGCGCCGACCCCACCGCCGAGGAGGTGGTGGTGGAGTTCCTGAAGCCCGAGATCGACGAGGGGCTGGTGCGCGTGCTGCCCGAACCCTCGGCGCTTGTGCTGCGGGTGCGCGGGCAGGGGATGTTCGGCTCGGGCTCGGACAAGCTGGCCGCGGGCTATGACGCCAAGATCGAGCGGCTGGCCCGGGCGCTGAACGACCAGCCCGGCAAGATCCTGATCGTGGGCCATTCCGACAACGTGCCGATCCGCTCGTCGCGCTTTCCGTCCAACACCCACCTGTCGCTGGCGCGGGCGGAATCGGTGATGAAGCAGATGGCGAAGTTCATGGACGATCCCGGCCGGATGTCGGCCGAGGGCCGCGCCGAGAAGGAACCCATCGAAAGCAACGACACCGCCGAGGGCCGCGCGGCCAACCGGCGGATCGAGATCATCCTGATGAGGGCTGAAAGCTGATGTTGAGGCGCCTTTGGTACTTCATGTCGCGTTCGACCTATGTGCTGATCTGGGTCATCGCACTGATCTTCTGCGGCTGCCTGTGGTTCTACGGGCCCTATCTGGTCTTCGGCGAGACCGATCCCTTCGGCGACCCGATGGACCGGCTGTTCTGGATCGCCTGCATCCTGGGCTTCACGCTTTTCCTGTCGCTCGCGATCTTCTTCTTCCGCTGGCGGCGCAACCGGCGGATGAACCGCGCCATCATCGCCTCCACCGCGCCCACGCCCGAGGAAGAGACCGACGACGCGGTGAAGTCCGAGGCCGAGGAGATGCGGGCCAAGCTGCGGCTGGCGCTGACGCAGCTGCGCAAGTCCAAGATGGGCTCGAAGAGCCTTTACGAACTGCCCTGGTACGTGATCATCGGCCCGCCCGGTGCGGGCAAGACCACGGCCATCGTGAATTCCGGCCTGAAGTTCCCGCTGGTCGAGGAATTCGGCCAGTCCTCCATCGGCGGCGTGGGCGGCACCCGCAACTGCGACTGGTGGTTCACCGAGAACGCGGTGCTGATCGACACCGCCGGCCGCTACACCACCCAGGAAAGCGACCAGGAAAGCGACAACCAGGGCTGGCTGAACTTCCTCGCCCTGCTGAAGCGGCACCGCAAGCGCCAGCCGATCAACGGCGCGGTGATCGCCATCTCGCTGTCGGACCTGTCGATGCAGGACGAGGTGACGCAGGCCAGCCACGCCAAGGCCATCCGCCGCCGCCTGCACGAGCTGCGCGACAAGCTGGGGGTGCGCTTCCCGGTCTATGTCGTCTTCACCAAGGCCGACCTGATCGCCGGCTTCACCGAGTTCTACGACAACCTGGGGAAAGAGGCGCGCGAGCAGGTCTGGGGCTTCACCCTGCCGCTGGAGAAATCGCGCGGCAACGTCTCGCCCGTGGCGGCCTTCGACGACGAATTCTCGCTGCTGCTGACCCAGCTCAACGCCCAGTCGCTGGAACGCCTGCAGCAGGAGACCGACCACCAGCGCCGCAGCCTGATCGCCGGGTTCCCCGGGCAGGTGGCCACCATCCGGCAGGTGGCGCGCGACTTCCTGGCCGAGGTCTTCGTCGACAACAAGTACGAACACCGCCACATGCTGCGCGGGGTCTACCTGGCCTCGGGCACGCAGGAGGGCACGCCCATCGACCGGCTGATGATGGGCATGGCGCGCACCTTCGGCATCGGGCGGCAGGCCATCGGCACCGGCCGCGGCACCGGGCGCAGCTATTTCCTGACCCGGCTCTTTGACAACGTGATCTTCCGCGAGGCGGGGCTGGTCTCGGCCGACGACAAGGTGGAACGGCGCTATCGCTGGATGCGGCGGGGCGTGATCGCGGCCACGGTGCTGATCGCCTTCGCCGCCGGCAGCGTCTGGCTGCGCAGCTTCATCGGCAACCGCGCGATGATCGCCGAGGCCTCCGAGGGCACGCAGGCCTATCTCGCCGCCGCCCAGCAGATCCCCGGCAGCCCGATCGCCGACAGCGACTTCGCCTCGACCGTGCCCGCGCTCAACATCCTGCGCGACCTGCCGGCCAACCCGCTGAAGGGCCCGGTGCCGCCGGCGGGCGACCTGGGCTGGGGCCTCTACCAGGGCCGGGTGGTGGGCTCGAACGGTGCCATGGCCTATCGCGCCGGGCTGAACCAGCACCTGCTGCCGCGGCTTCTGCTGCGGCTGGAAGACCAGATGCGCGCCGCGATCAACGATCCCGAGCGGCTTTACGAGGCGCTGAAGGTCTATCTGATGCTGGGCCAGCAGGGGCCGCTGAACGCCGACCTGGTGCGCGAATGGATGCGGGCCGACTGGGAACTGGCGATCCGCGGCCCGGGCTCGGCCGAACTCAAGGCCGACCTGATGGGCCATCTGGAGGCCATGATCAGCCAGCCGATGCAGAAGATCGCGCTGAACGGCCCGCTGGTCGAGCAGGCGCAGAACATCCTGACCGAACTGCCCATGGCGCAGCGGATCTACAACGGCATCATCAACAGCCCCCGCGCGCTGGACCTGCCACAATGGCGGATCACCGACGTGGGCGGGCCGGCGGTGGGCCGGGTGCTGGTGCGTTCCTCCGGCAAGCCCTTGAACGAGGGGCACGCGGGCATCTTCACCTACAGCGGGTTCAACAACGTCTTCCTGGTCGAGGCGCTGAGCGTGGCCAAGCGCATCCAGTCCGAAGCCTGGGTGCTGGGGCCGCGGAGCGAGTCGATCCAGTCGGAGACCGCGCTGATCGCGGTGGCCCGCGACGTGCTGGACCTTTACTACAACGACTACATCACCCGCTACGAGGCGATCCTGTCGGACGTGGACATCGTGCCGATGGAATCGGTGCAGCACGCGGTCGAGATCACCAACATCCTCTCGGGCCCCACCTCGCCCATCGTGAACCTGCTGACCGCGGTGTCCGAGGAGACGAAGCTGGCCGAGGACCGCACGCTGGTCAAGGCCGGCGCGGCGCGCGAGGGGGTGGCCGCCGTCGCCTCGCTGGAACTGCAATCGGCGCTGAGCGTGCAGGGCAGGGCCTTCCTCGAGGCGATCATGGAGGCGCGCGGCCCCTCGGAACAGCCGCGGCCGCCGGGCTACTTCGTGCAGGAACGCTTTGCCTGGCTGCACGACATGCTGGCGCGGCCCTTCGACCAGCCCTCGCAGATGGACGCCTATCGCAACGTGCTGGAGCAGGTCTATCGCGAGATCTCCAAGCTCTCCTTCGCCGGCACCTCCACCGCGCTGCAGAACCCCGAGGATTCGGCGCTGTTCGAGCTGGTGACCATGGGCAACCGGCTTCAGGGCCCGATGCAGCGGTGGACCCAGCAGATCGTCGCGGGATCCTCCGGCGTCTCGGCCGAGGGGACGCGCGCCACCATCAACGCCAAGTGGCAGACCAACGTGCTGCCCATCTGCGAACAGGCGCTGAAGGATCGCTATCCCTTCACCCGCCGCGCGCAGGCCGAGGTGGGGATCGCCGATTTCGCCCGGCTCTTCGCGCCCGGCGGGCTCTTGGACGCCTTCTTCAAGGAGAATCTCGACAAGTTCGTGGATACCCGCACCCGGCCCTGGACCTTCCGCCGGGTGAACGACGTGGACCTGGGCATCTCGCCGGCGGTGCTGGAGCAGTTCATGCTGGCCGCCGACATCCGCGCCGCCTTCTTCCCCGAGGGCGCGACGCCCGTGGTCCGCTTCCAGGTCACGCCCGAGGCGCTGGACCCCAAGGCCCGCACCGTGGTGCTGGAGATCGACGGCAAGCAGGTGCGCTTCTCGCAGGGCGAGGGCCAGCCGGCGCCCACCGGGGTGATCTGGCCGGGCGACGCGGGCTATGGCCGGCTGAGCTTCGAGCCCGCCGACCCGGGGCTGGAAAGCTCGCTGAAGCGCGACGGGCCCTGGGGCCTCTTTCGCCTGCTGGACGCGGCCGAGATCCGCAACACCAACGTCTCCGACCGCAAGCGGGTGATCTTCAACGTCGGCGGCCGGATCGCCATCTTCCAGATGCAGTCGGGATCGTCGATCAACCCCTTCGCGCTGCCCGCGCTCACCAAGTTCTCCTGTCCCACGTCCTTCTGACATGACCATTCGTTTCGGAGCATATGGCAAGCTGCCCGCGCTGGGGGACTTCCTGCGGATGGACCTGCCGCAGGGATTCGTCGATCTCTGGGACCGCTGGCTGCAGGACGGCATCCTGACGGTGAAGCGGCACCTGGGCGACCGCTGGCAGGACTGCTATTTCTCGGCTCCGATCTGGCGCTTCACCCTCTCGCCGGGCATCGCCGGCGCCTCGGCGATGACCGGGGTGATGATGATGTCGGTCGACCGGGTGGGCCGGCAGTTCCCGCTGACGCTGGCCACCCCGGTCAGCGACGTGCAGTCGGCGCTCCTGCAGCACTTCCAGTCCGCGGCGATGTTCGCGGATCTGGAGACCCTGGCGCTCGACGCGCTGGAAGACAGCATGACGAAGGACGCCCTGGCCCAGCGGCTGGAACATATCGCGCGGCCCGCCGATCCCCTGCCGCCGGCGCGGGTGGAACAGGCCAAGGGCGGGCTGGTTGTCATGGGCAAAGGGGCGCAGGGACTGGCGCCGGAACTGGCGGCGCAGCTGGCCGGCGCCAGTTTCCGCAAGGCTTCGGTCTGGGGCGCCCTGCTGGACGAGGACATGCGGCTGATGGTCTGCGAGGGCCTGCCCGCCACCGGGCAGATGGCCGGGCTGTTCGACATGGACGCGCCGATCTGGCAGCGCCGCGAGGTGGAGGTGGAATGAGCCTGGCACATCTGGTCCACCCCCGCATCCGCTACTCGGCCCGCACCCATGTGGGCAAGGTGCGCAAGGTCAACGAGGATTCGATCCTGGCGCTGCCCGACCTGCAGATCTGGGTGGTGGCCGACGGGATGGGCGGGCACGAGGCCGGCGACTTCGCCAGCCAGACCATCACCGAGACCGTGGCGATGATCGAGCCCGACCTGGAGCCCGCCGAACGGATGCGGGCGCTGCGCACCGCGATCCTGAACGCGCACAGGCTGATCGCGGAGGCGGCCGAGACCCGGTTCCACGGCACCGTGGGCTCCACCGTGGTGGCGCTGATTCTGACCGACACGCATTTCGCCACGCTCTGGGCCGGCGACAGCCGCTGCTACCTGCTGCGCGACGGCGAGATCAGCATGCTGACCACCGACCACTCGCTGGTGGGCGAGTTCGTGGCCATGGGGCAGATGACCTGGGACGAGGCCGAGCATCACCCGCAGTCGAACGCCATCACCCGCGCCGTGGGGGTGGGCGACGAGCTGGAGCTGGACAAGGTGTGCGGCGAATTGCAGGCCGGCGACCGCTTCCTGCTCTGCTCTGACGGGCTGACGAAATACGCGGGTTTCGAGACGCTGCGCCGGCTCTTGACCAACGCGCCGATCGAGACCGTGGTGGACCGGCTGGTGAACCACGCGCTGGAGAGCGGCGGGGGCGACAACGTCTCGGTCATCGTGGTGGACGTGCCGGGCTGATTTACCGCCGGCGTCGCGCGGGTGGCCAGCGCCGGGGGGTTTCACACCCCCCGGACCCCCCGTGGAGTATTTGGCCCAAAGTGAAGGACATTTTGATTCAAATTGTCCCCCCTCCTGCTTTCATCTTGGCAGAAAATACTCTCGGGGGGTCCGGGGGGCAGACGGCCCCCCGGCGCTCTCTACCAGTGCGACGCAGGGGGGGAAGGCTACCGCCGTTCGGTCGTCAGGATCCGCGAATCGACCGAGAACAGCGTGGTCACCCCGTCGGCCTCGTCCTGCGCGGCCAGCGCGTCGGCGAAGCCGGCCACGGATTCCGACATCGGGCGCAGCACCTCGAAGACCTGGCGGGGGGCGTGCAGCACCACGATCTTGGACTTGCCCATGATGCTGTCGTCCACCAGGAAGGCCATCCGCGGGGTGCCCTGCGCCTCGGCCAGGGCATAGGCCACGCGCACGGTCACCTCGCCGGTCCGGCCGGCCCGCAGGGTGGCGATGTCGTTCTCGGGCCGGTTGAGGTTCGGCAGCAGGTGGAACACCGCGCCGGTCACGTCGACGATCGAGACCCAGAGGTTGCCCTCGGTCACGTCGGCCGGGATCACCACGTCGATCACCGGGTTCTCGCCCACGAAATAGCGTGCCGCCGGGTTGGGGTCGGGGCGGTCGCCGAAGCCGAAGATCACCTTGAACCCGCGCGAGGGGGCACGGGGCAGCGCCGCCTCGATGGCGCAGAGCACGGGGTTCAGCACCTCGACGTCCACCGTCGCCCGGCGGTCGCCGATGGCGGCGGAAAGCTCGGTGAAGAGCTGCGCCCGGCTCTGCTCGGTGGCCATGCGGCCGGTGACCAGGATGCGGGCGCCGTTGCCCCAGCCCTGCGGCGGCGGCGGATCGACCGCCAAGGGGCCGCAGTTGCGGTGCGCGGCCACCACCTGCTCCACCGCCTCGGCGGTCAGGAAGCGGGGGGCCACGTCGATGGCCGCGTTGATCCGCAGGGTGCCGGCCGGGGGAAAGCCCGCCACCAGCGCGTCGCGGGTGGCGGTGTCGGGGGCCAGGCCGGTCACCACCGCCTCGGGCCCGGTGACGGCCAGCTTCCATTCCGGCAGGTCGTTCAGCGCGGTGGCCAGCGCCAGCACCTGCCGGCCCCAGTCCTCGGGCACGTTGCCCCGGGCGTGGACCAGTTCGGCGGTGCCGCCCGCCCCGGTCACCAGTTCCGCCATCTGCTCGCGCACCGCGGCGTCGTTCACATGGCCGGAGGCGACGGGCGGGCCGCCCTCGGGCTTTTCCACCAGGATGGTGAAGGGATCGGCCACCGGCAGCGCCGGCGTCGTCAGCCGGCTGTAGAGCCCGCTGGAATAGGCGTACCAGCCGCCGCCCACCAGCGCGAGCAGCAGCACCAGCACCGCGATCACCCCGCCCCCGCCGCCGGAGCGCGCCTTGGGCTCGGGCCCGGCCGCCGCCACCGGCGGCGCGGTGCGGCTGACGCCATGGCTGCTGCGCGGCGGCTGCCAGTGCGGGTCGATGCGGCGCAGCACCTCTTCCATGGTCTGCGGCCGGTTGGCGGGGTCGGGCTGGGTCAGCGCGGCGATCAGCCCGTGCAGCGGCTCGGGCACCCCGGTCACGTCGGGCGCGCGTTCCTTGCGCTGCAGCATCTCGACCGGGTTCGCCCCCAGATCCGGCGCCGTGCCGCGGAAGGCGGCCAGCAGCGTCGCCCCCAGCGCATAGATGTCCGACCGCGCGTCGGTTCGCCCGTGCAGCTGTTCCGGCGCGGCATAGGCGTACTTGCCGGCGAATTCGTTTCCGACGATGGTCTCGGCCCCCGGCGTGTCGTCCTTGGCGATGCCGAAGTCGATGATCACCGCCTGGTCGGGCTGTCCCCCGCGCAGGATGATGTTGTCGGGCGAGAGGTCGCGGTGCACCACCCGGCGGGAATGCGCGGCGTGCAGCCCCTCGGCCACCCGCTCGGCGATCACCATCAGGTCGGCGGCGGGCACCGGCCCCCTGGCCATCAGCTTGTCGAGCGTGGGGCCCTCCACATAGTCCATCACCAGATAGACGTGGCCCTCGGGCGTGCGGTGATTCTCGGAATAGCGCACCACCGCGTCGTGGCGGATGTCGCGGATCGCCTCTTCCCGCGTCATCAGCCGCAGATAGGCCTCGTCGCGCGCCAGTTCCGCCTTCAGCACCTTGATCGCCACCAGCCGGCCCGAGATCTCGGACCGCGCGCGGTACACTTCGGAAGTGCCGCCGCGGCCCAGGACCGTCTCGATCCGGTAGGTATTGTTCAGCAGGTCGCCGGGGCGGAAGATGTCGGCGGCGATGGAGGCAAGCATTCCCGGCCCGGCTCCGCCCGTCTCAGCTCAGCGCCTGGAACTCGACACGGCGGTTCTCCTCGCCGCGCGGATCCTCGGGGTTCGACAGGAACCGCTTGCCCACGCCAACGGCCTGCAACCGCTCGGGCGGGATGCCGCAGTCGCTGACCAGGTGGCGCTTCACCTCCTCGGCGCGCAGCAGCGAGAGCTTGTCGTTGTAGTCGTCGGACCCCGCGGCGTCGGTATGGCCGACGATGCGGAACAGCTCGATGTCCACCGCCTTCATGGCGATGCAGAGCTGTTCCAGCTTGGCCTTCTCGCCCTCGCGCAGCACGGCGCTGTCGAAGTCGAAGCCCACGCGGATGTTCACCTGGTCGGCCTCGTCGATCTCGGTATAGGCCACCGGCACCAGCACCGGGGCATCGCCCGCGGCGGTGGCGGCGCTGGTCACGCCCTGGGCGGCCACCACGCCCGCGGCGGTGGGCGCGGCGACGGCGGCGACGGTGGTGCCGCCCGAAGGCGCCACGGGGGCGGCGGAGACCACGGTCCCGCCCGCCGAGGGGCTGACCGGGGCGGCGGCGACCGTGGTGCCGCCCGAGGGCGTCACCGCCACGGCGGCGCCGGCGGCCGCGGCGGCCAGCGAGGTGCCGTCGGGGGCGACCGGCGCGGTGGCGACGGCGGTGTCGCCGCCCGGGACGGCGGCCTCGGGCAGCGCGGCCACCGGGGCCACGCCGGTGCCCGGCGCGAGCTTCAGCCCGCGGGACTTCTGGCGCTGGAAGGCGGCCTGCAATTCGGCGGCGGTGGCCTCGGTGGAATCCCGCAGCTGCGCGGCCGCAGGTGCGGCCAGCCCGAGGGCGAGCGAGAGGGAAAGCAGGAAATGAACGGATCTGGTCATGCGTAAGAACTCCCTGACGGGCGGCCCCTGGCGGGCGGAATGCCGACAGCCTAGCGCAAGGCGCGGCGCGGCGCCACAGATCATTCGCCTTCCCCCGGGGCAAGATGGCGTGATCGGCAGGCCCGCGCTTTCAGTTTCCTTCGCGGAATTGGGCGGTTATACTGCCGGCCATGGCGAAACAACCCGCAAAGCCCCCGGCCCCCGAAAGCCCCGGCTGGATCCTGCCGGCGGTGATCGTGATCGGGCTGGCGCTGGTGCTGGCGCCGGCGCTGTGGCGGCTGACCGGCTATCTGCTGGGCGGCGGCGCGGGCACGCCCATCGCCACCGGGGGCGACGGCGGCTCGGCCGTCGATTCCGGCGCCCGGATCGAGATCGAGCAGCTGCGCATCCAGATGGAGGCGCTGCAGCAGCGCATCCAGTCGGTGGAGGAGGAGCTGTCGCGCCTGCAAAGCCTGCCGCGGCCGGGCGATGCCATCGCGGGCGCCGGCGAGTTCAGCCACGAGCGCATCGACGGCGAGGGGATCCTGGACAGCTATGCCCAGGTGGTCAGCCTGGCCGGCCGGCGCACCAACAACGAGGGAATCACCGTTTCCTCGCCCTCGTTCCTTCTGGAGACCTTCGGCCCGCCGCGCGAGGTCCTGTCGGACGACTGCGAGCCGATGACCAACCCCAAGCTGCGCGAGATGCTGGTGACCGAGGACGTGGGGCCGATCCGCGTCTCGATGCTGCGACCTGCGGTTGATTCGCTGCGCAACGTCTTCGAGAAGATCAAGGCGACCGACGAGGAGCTCTACAACCGCATCTCCACCGCCGGGGCGCTCTGCGTGCGGCGGATCCGCGGCTCGCAGAACTCGGTCTCGACCCATGCCTTCGGGCTGGCCGTGGATCTGAACATCGACGGGGTGCTGGACACGCTGGGCGACGGCTATACCCAGCTGGGCCTGACCATCCTGGCCGATTTCTTCCAGGCCGAGGGCTGGTTCTGGGGCGCCGCCTTCGGCCGCGAGGACTCGATGCATTTCGAGGTCAGCCGCGAGATGATCGAGAAATGGCGCGCCGAAGGGCGCATCTGACGGAGGTTTCACGCCGCGGCCCTTCGCGGCCGGCCCTTCCCCTGCTATCCTGCCGCCCACATTGCCGGAAATGACCCCATGTTGCGTTTCGTGCTCTGCCTCGTCCTGTCGCTGGCCGCAGTGCCGGCGATGGCTACCGAACGGGTGGCGCTGGTCATCGGAATGGCGAACTACCAGCATATCGAGGGGCTGGACAACACCGTGAACGATGCCCGGCTGATCGCCGGCACGCTGGAGGGGATCGGGTTCGAGGTCACGCTGGTCACCGACGCCGGCTATCAGGACCTGCGCGCGGCGATGGACAGGTTCGCCTTCCGGTCCGAGACCGCCGACCTGGCGCTGATCTACTTCGCCGGCCACGGGATCGAGGTGCAGGGCGAGAACTTCCTGGTCCCGGTGGATGCCGACGTGCGCTCCACCCCCGACGTGCAGCGCCAGTCGGTCTCGCTGTCCGAGATGCTGGCGGCGGTGGACAAGGCGCGGGTGATGCGGATCGTCATCCTGGATTCCTGCCGCAACAGCCCCTTCGGCGATGCGCTGGACCGTTCGCAGGTCACCGGGGGCGCGCAGACGGGCGGCCTTGCCCCGGCCTCGCCCGAACGCGGCACGATGGTGGCCTTTGCCGCCCGCGACGGGCAGGTGGCGCTGGACGGCACCTCGGGCAACAGCCCCTTCGCGCTGGCGCTGGCCGACAAGATGAAGATCCCCGGGCTGGAGATCAGCCTGATGTTCCGCCAGGTGCGCGACGAGGTGCTGGCCGCCACCTTCAACCAGCAGGAGCCGCATACCTACGGCGCGCTCTCCGGCGTGCCCTTCTACCTCGCCGGCGCCGGCGAGGGGGCGGAAGAACCGCTGCCGGGCGACCTGCGCGTGGCCTGGGCGGGCGTGCGGCCCGACCAGGAAAGCCAGCTGCGCGCGCTGGCCGACCTGGGCGACACCCGCTCGATGCTGGGCCTCGCCATGATGCGGCTGGACCCCGAGGCGGGCCGTTTCGACCCGCGCGAGGCGGTCGATCTGCTGACCCGCGCCGCCGAGGCCGGCAGCCCCGAGGCGCAGTTCGAGCTGGCCAAGCTCTACGAGCAGGGGCTGGGCGTGCAGCCCGACGAAGGCAGGGCGCTTGCGCTCTATCAGGCGGCGGCGGCGCAGGACTTCGCCGATGCGATCAACGACCTGGGCTTCCACACCTATCAGGGCGGGCTGGGGCTGGCCCCCGACCCGGACGAGGCGCTGCGGCTGTTCGGCCGCGCCGCCGACCTGCGTCATCCGCAGGCATTGTTCAATTATGCGGCGCTGATCGACGACGGGCTGATCCAGGGCAAGGGTCCGCAGGACGCCGCGGGCTATTTGTACGACGCCCTGCGGTCCGGCGCGCAGGATGTGCTGGACCTTTTGACCGAAAGACCGAACATGTTCACGCCGGACACCCGGCGGGCGCTGCAGTCGCGCCTGGCCGGGGCCGGGTTCTATACCGGGGCCATCGACGGCAGTTTCGGCCCCGGGACGCAGAAGGCCATCCGTCTGGCCTTCGGATTGAAGGCATGAAGCATACTTTGAGAAAGGGCCTTTAGATGCAGTTGAACTTCATCCGGCTTCCGAGCCGGACGCTGATGTGGTCGGTGGCCGCGCTGGCGCTGGCCCCCGCGGCGGCCGTGGCCGCGCCCCCGGCCGGCAGCGCCATCCCGGTGCTGATCTGCGAGGGCTGGGAATGCCCCGAGGGCTATGGCCTGCTGGGCGACGCCACGGCGCGCGAGGCCGAGGAGGCCGAGGCGGACCTGGGCAGCTATCCCTGCGAGGGCGAGGGATGCGAGCCGCCGCCCTGCGAGGGCAGCGAATGCGAACCGCCGCCCTGCGAGGGCAGTGAATGTGAACCGCCGCCGGAAGGGGAAAGCTCCTACTATCCGCCGCCCGACCCCTCCGGGTTCATCGCGCCCGAAGTCGACAACATGGTCGAGAGCCTTCAGGACGGGATCGACCAGTGCGGCTATTACGACCCGCGCTGGCGGATCGACTGCCTGGCCATGGTGACCCACCGCGTGGCGCAGTCGCTGCCCTCGGGCTCGGAATACGACGAGCTGCGCACCGCGCTGGCCCGCAGCGGCGCGGAGCTGCGCTCCATCGCCACGGCCAATGCCGACGCCGCGGTGCCGCCCGCCCGGCTGGCGGTCGAGGTCGACGGCAAGACCCGCACCTCCTCGCGCGCGCTGCGGGCGGTGGCCCCGGCGCGGCAGGCGGCGGCCAATGCCGCGGCCTCGGCGGCGCTGGACAGCCTGACCACCACGCTGCTGCGCTCGGCCTCCACCTCCACCACCCAGCGGGTGCATTTCGAGCGCGCGGTCGAGGCGGTGAACTCGGCCAAGGTGCTGCTGCGCTCGGCCTGAGCCAAGGCGTCCCCCGGCAAGGCGTAGGGCGGGATTAATCCCGCCCTACTTCACGCCGCGCCGCGTTTCGGCAGCCGCCAGCCCGGCCGGATGCGGTGGCAGGTATAGCCGTTGGGGATGCGTTCCAGATAGTCCTGGTGCTCGGGCTCGGCCTCCCAGAAGTCACCGGCCGGCTTCACCTCGGTCACCACGCGGCCGGGCCAGAGCCCGCTGGCGTCCACGTCCGCGATGGTCTCGCGCGCCACCGCCTCCTGCCCGGGCGTCAGGTAGTAGATGCCGGAACGGTAGCTCAGCCCCACGTCGTTGCCCTGCCGGTTCAGCGTGGTGGGGTCGTGGATCTGGAAGAAGAACTCCAGCAACTCGCGATAGGAGATCCGCGCCGGGTCGAACCAGATCTCGATCCCCTCGGCATGGCTGCCGTGGTTGCGGTAGGTGGCGTTGGCCACGTCGCCGCCGGTATAGCCCACCCGGGTGCGCTCCACCCCCGGCAGCCGGCGGATCAGGTCCTGCATCCCCCAGAAACAGCCGCCCGCCAGGATAGCCCGTTCCAGTTCCGCCATGATGCCCTCCGAATGACTGCCCCGAATGTGGGGCAGCCTGGCCTGCTTTGCAAACCCCGCGGGCGGGGGATGGCCTATCGCTTGAACTCCACCGGCACGGTGATCGTGCGGTCCACCCCCGGCGGCGGGGCCGGCACCGGCGAGGCGCGGCGGATCATGTCCAGCACCGCCTTGTCGATCCTGGCCGAGCCCGAGGACTGGGCGATCCGCGCCGACAGCACGTTGCCCCCTCCATCGATGGAGAAGACCAGCATCGCGGTGCCCACGTCGCCGGGCGCCCGCGGCTTGCGGCGCAACAGGTGCGACATCACCTTGGACTTCCATTGCGCGGGGCTGACCCCGGCGCGGGCATTGGCGGAATCCTGCGCCGCGGCGGTGCGCTCGGCCCGCGGCGCCTCGGTGCGCGCCTTGGCCGCGGCCTCGGAGGGCGCGGCGCGGGGCTTCTGCGGCTCGGGCTTCTTCGCCGGCTGGGGCCGCGGCGGCGGGCGGGGCGAGCGGGGCAGCGCCACCTCGGCCTCGGGCAGGGATTCGACGATCTCCTCCACCACCTCCTCGGGCTGCGGCTCGGGGTCGGGCTCGGGCGGGACTTCCTGCTCCTCGGGCTCCACCGCCGGCTCGACCTCGGGCGGCACCTCCTGGTCCGGCTCGGGCTCGACCTCGCGCTCCTGGTCCGGGGGCGGCTCTTCGGGTTCCGGCTCGGGCGGGGGCGCGTCGGGGTCGGGCGGGGTCTCCTGCTCGGGCTGCTCCACCGGGGGCGCCTCGTTCGCCATCGAATCCACCGCGTCGGGCGAGATCTGCGTCTCGCCCGTCTCGGCGACGGTGGGCATCGGCGCCATGTCGATCATGATCGAGGGCGGCGGGCCGCCGTCCATCGCCGCCTCGGCCGGCTGGCGCAGGATCCACAGCGCGGCGGCCACATGCAGCCCGGTGACCACCGCGGCGGCCCCGGCCCAGAGCCCGGCATCCCGCACCGCGGCCAGACGGCGATGCGCGGGCGCGCTCATGGCCCGGCCCCCGCGGGCAGCGCCTCCAGCCCCACCAGCGCCACCTTCAGATAGCCGCCGGCGCGCAGGATGTTCATCACCTCCATGAAGGCGCCGTAGTCCACCGCCTTGTCGGCGCGCAGGAAGATGCGTTGCTCGCGGTTGCCGCCGGTCACCCGGTCCAGCTCCGCCGCCAGCCCCTCGCGCGGGATGGGCGCGTTGCCGAGGCTCAGCGTCAGGTCCTTCTCCAGCGTCACGAACAGCGGCTTGTCCGGGCGCTCCGCCGGCTGCGCGTTCGAGCCCGGCAGGTCCACGTTCACGTCCACGGTGGACAGCGGCGCGGCCACCATGAAGATGATCAAGAGCACCAGCATCACGTCGATGAAGGGCGTCACGTTGATCTCGCCGTTCTCGACCAGATCGTCGCCGCCGCCCCGGCCTTCGCGGATACCCCCGGCCATGGCGCTACTCCGCCGCCAGCGCCGTGCGCAGGGGCGCGGCGGCGGGAACGGCCGCCACCGGCGGCAGGTTGCGGTAGTCCAGATCGCGGCTGACCAGCCGCTCGATCCCTGCCGCGGCATCGCCCAGCAGCTGGCGATAGCCGGCGATGGCGCGGACGAAGACGTTGTAGATCACCACCGCCGGGATGGCCGCGACCAGCCCGATGGCGGTGGCCAGCAGCGCCTCGGCGATGCCCGGGGCCACCACGGCCAGGTTGGTGGTCTGGGTCTCCGAGATCGAGATGAAGGCGTTCATGATCCCCCAGACGGTGCCGAACAGCCCCACGAAGGGCGCGGTGGAGCCGATGGTGGCCAGCACCCCGGTGCCGCGGGCGGCGCGGCGGCCGGCCCGCGCCTCGATCCGGCCGAGGGTGGAGGAGACCCGTTCCTTCACCCCGTCGCCGCCGGCGTGGTCCACCGCGGCGTCGGACCGGCCGACCTCCTCGCGCGCCGCGTGCAGCATGGCGGCCGCCGGGCCGCCGCGGTTGCCGTTGCGGCGCAGCGCCTCGGCCAGGGTCTGCGCCCCGCGGATGGCGCGCAGGGTGCCGGCCGCCCGCATCCGGGCGCCGGCGAGTTCCAGCGTCTTGGCCAGCCATACCGTCCAGGTGATCAGTGAGGCGAGGGCCAGGCCCAGCATCACCAGCTTCACCACGATGTCGGCGGCGCGGTACATGCCCCAGGGCGACAGGTCGTGCGAATTGCCCTCGCTGCGCATCAGGAGCCACTCCAGCGCCCCCATCGGATCCTCCAGCGGCGAGGGCATGGGGGGCTCGACATAGGGTTCCACCGCGATCTCGGGCAGGGCGACGGGTTCCGGCGCGGGCGGGGGCGGCGGCTCCTCGGTCAGTTCGCGCACCGCCTCGGCGTCGGGGTTGGGCGCCTCGGCCGCCGGCGGGGCGACCGGCGTCAGTTCTGTCGCCGGCACCGGGGGCACCGCATCCGCCGGCCCGGTGGGGGCGGGCGGCGTTTCGCTGACGGCCTCGCCGCCAGGGGCGGGCATGGCGGGGGCGGGCGGCTGTGCGGCCACCGCCACGCCCGCGGGCGCCGGGGCCGCGGGCGCGGGGGCCGGGGGCTGTTCCGAGACCTCGTCCCCCGCTGGCGCCGGGGCCGCCGGGGCGGCGGCGGGCGGCGGGACCAGCGGGGTTTCGGTCAGTTCCTCGACCTGCTGCGCGGCCAGCGGAAGCGTTGCGGCCAGAAGCGCGGCAAGCGCGAGCGGGAGGGCGGAGCGGGTGGGCATGGCAGGTCTTTCCGTCAAGAAGGTCCAGGGGCGGCGCGTCGCGGGCGCCGGCGGAAGGGTGGGTCGGGCGCGATCCGGTCTCATGCCGCGGCCTGCCTGTTCTCGCTGTCGATCAGGATCATCAGCCGGCCCTGCGAGCAGCGTTCCACGCGGGCCTCGACTCCATAGACCACGGCCAGCATGGCCGGGGTCAGCACCTCCTCCGGCCGGCCGATCCCGTGCAGCCGGCCCGCGTCCAGCACCGCGATGCGGTCGGCCCAGCGGGCGGCCAGCGCCAGGTCGTGCAGAACCGCCACCACCACCCGCCCCTCGGCCGCCAGCCGGCGCAGCTCGGACAAAAGCCGCATCTGCCGGGCGAGGTCCAGCGCGCTGGTGGGCTCGTCCAGCAGCAGCAGCCGCGGGTCGCGCACGATGGCCTGCGCCAGCCCCACCATCTGCCGCTGCCCGCCCGACAGGCGGTCGAGCGGCTCCAGCGCCAAGGCGGCGATCCCCAGCCGGTCGAGCGTGGCCATGGCGCGGGCCTCGGCCCCCGGCATCGGGCCGGGATGGGCGGCGCGCAGGGCGGCCACGGTGCTTTGCAGCGCGGTCAGCGACACCCCGGCGGGCAGCGCCTGCGGCATGAAGCCCACCAGCCCCGCCCGCGCCGCCGGGCTGATCCGCGCCAGATCCTGCCCGTCCAGCCGCACCTGCCCGCGATAGGGCGCCAGCTGCGCGATGGCCCGCAGCGCGGTGGACTTGCCGGCCGCGTTCGGCCCGGCCAGCACGGTGACCTCGCCCGGGTGCAGTTCCGGCAGGCTGAGGCCCGGCAGCACCACGCGGGCGCCGTAGCGGACGGAAAGATCGGTGACGCGCAGCCCGCTCATCCCCGCCCCCTGAGCACCAGCGAGAAGAACACCGGCAGCCCGATCAGCGAGGTCACCAAGCCCACCGGCAGCAGCACGCCCGGCACCGCCAGCTTCGACACCGTGGAGGCCAGCGACATCAGGAGCGCCCCGGTCAGCAGGCTGGCCGGCAGGAAGAAGCGGTGATCCTCGCCCACCAGCATCCGGGCGACATGCGGGCCGGCCAGGCCGACGAAGCCGATCACGCCCACCATCGAGACCGCGGTGGCGGCCAGCAGGCTGACGCGCAACAGCGCCCAGCGGCGCAGGGCGGTCACGTCCACCCCGAAGCTGCGCGCCTGTTCCTCGCCCATCTGCAGGGCGGTCAGCCGCCAGGCGGCGCGGAAGGAAAACGGCGCGGCCACGGCCACCACCACCGCCAGCAGCGCCACGCCCGGCCAGCGGACCGAGGCGAGGCTGCCCATGGTCCAGAACACCAGCTGTTGCAGCGCGTCGGCCGAGGCGATGAATTGCAACAGCGACAAGAGCGCCCCGGCGGTGAAGTTCACCGCGATGCCGAAGAGGATCAGCACCTCCGGCCCGCCGCCCCGCAGCCGGCCCAGCGTCTGCAACAGCATCAGCGCGCCCAGCGCGAAGAGGAAGGCATTGGCGGAAACCGCCCAGCCCGCCGGCAGCCCCGGCAGGGTCAGCCCCAGCACGATGGCCATGGCCGCCCCCAGCGCCGCGGCGGCGGAAACGCCCAGCGTGAAGGGCTCGGCCAGCGGGTTTTCCAGCACGGTCTGCATCTCGGCCCCGGCCAGCCCCAGCGCCGCGCCCACCATCAGCGCCATGATCGCCACCGGCAGCCGTACCTGCCAGACGATGACCTCGGCCCCCCGCGTGGTGCCCTCGGCCCCCATCAGCGCGCCCAAGGTCTCGCCCAGCGGCAGCCCGGCCGGGCCGGTGACCAGATCGACCAGCACCGCCACCACCGCCGCCGCGGCCATGGCGCCCACCAGCCCGGCCCGCCGGCGGTTCTGCCGGCGGTGCTGGGTGAGAAGCGTATCGGTCAGGGCCAGGGTCACCGGGCGCTCACTCCTCGGGGGTCAGCCACCATGTACCGGGAACGGACACGGGGGAAAACCGTCCCTGGATCTCGGCCAGCGTGGCATCGGGGTCCAGGTCGGCGAAAAGGTCGGGGTGCAGGGTGCGGGCCAGATACTCGATCAGCGCGATATGCACCGGCGAATCGTTGAAGAGGTGCCAGACCCCGGCCGCCCGCCCGCCTTCCACCGCCCGCAGCGAGGCGAGGCCCGGGGCCTCCAAAAGCGCCGCCAGGCTTGCCCGCGCCGTGGCGGGGTCGACGCCCGAGCCCAGCACCAGCCCGCCGCGCGCCGCCATATGGGTGCCGCCGGTGGCGATATACACATCCGGGTCGGCGCCGATCAGGTATTCCAGGCTGACGTTGCCCAGCACCCCCTGCACCACCCCGGCGCCGATGTTGACGCCCCCGGCGGTCTCGACGAAGTCGTTGAACACCCCCGAACCCACCGTCGAGCAGCAGCCCTGCGGCGCGGCGTGGACGTGGAAGAACACCCGCGGCCGGGCGATCGCCGGGTCGGCCAGCCTTTCGCGGATGCGGTCCAGCCGGGTCTGGTAGAAGGCCGCGAAGTCCTCGGCCCGTTCCTCCGCACCGGTCAGGGTGCCGAGGATGCGCAGGCTGGGGATCGAGTTCTCCTGCGGGTGCGAGAAGAAATCGACGTAGACCACCGGGATGCCCGCGGCCTCCAGCTGTTCCCGCGCGCGTTCCATCCCGGCGTCGCGCGCGTCGACCAGCGACAGCACCACCAGGTCGGGGGAAAGCGCGATGATGCTTTCCACCGAGATGTCGCGGTTGCCCGAGCCCACCGGGCGGATGGCGTCGATGGCGGGGAACCTGGCGCGGTAGGCGGCCATGGTGGGCTCGTCCAGCGCCTTGTCCAGCCGCCAGCCGGCGACCAGCGCCACCGGATCGTCGTGGATCAGCCCCAGCACCGCCATGTGCCGCCCCTCGCCCAGCACGATGCGGGCGGCGGGCGCCGGCAGGGTCACCGTGCGGCCGGTGATGTCGGTCACACCCACCTCGGCGCGCAGCGGCCCGGCGACGAGGACCAGCAGGAGGGGAAGAAGGCGCAGGATCGGCATCGGGGTCTCGGGGTCGGCGGGAAATGCAACCGGCGGGGGCAGCCCTTGCCGCCCCCGCCGCGATGTCGGATGGCCTCAGTCGGCGGCCGGCACGATGTGCCAGATGCGGTCGCCCGCGTCGTCGTCCTGCCCGCGCGACTTGTTCACGGCCCAGATCGTGCCCTTGCCGTCGGTGGTCAGGTGGTTGGGATAGCTGCCGGCGTCGAGGTTGGCCACGATCTGCCCTGCGGTATCCACCACGGTGATGGTGCCCGCGCCGCGGTTGGCCACATAGGCCAGCCGCTCCACCGGGTCGAAGGTCACGTTCAGCGCGCCGGCGCCCACCTTCACGTCATGCAGGACCGAGCCGTCCTCGGCCTTGACGATCAGCAGGTTGTCCGAGTTCTGCGAGGCCACGAAGACCAGCCCGCCCTCGGCGTCATAGGCCACGCCCGAGGCGGTGCGCGCGCCCGGCAGCGGGGTGACCCTGGCCTCGCCGGTGGCGAGGTCCACCACCGCCAGTTCGTCGGTGGTCATGCTGACGGTGACGAGCTTGCCCCCCGCGATGGCGAGGCTCATGACCGAGAAGTCCTCGCCCCGCTTGGCCGAGGCCAGCACGATGGGGTCGAGCTTCTCCAGCGTGGCGGCGTCGAAGACCTCGATGTTGCCGGTGCCGGTGGCGCCGGCATAGACCCGGCCGGTCGCCGCATCCACGATCACGTCGCGGGCGTGCTGCACCGCGCCGGGTTCGAACTGCCTGACCAGCGAGAGGTCCGACTGGCGATAGACCGCGACCGTGTTCTGCCGGGTGTTGGTGATCCAGACGTTGCCGTTCGCGTCGTCCAGCCCCAGGCCGTAGATCGCGAAGACCCCGCCGTCGCTGCCGTCGGGGCGGGCAGGGGCGGCGGGCGGGGTGGCCTGCGCCAGGACCTCCAGCGTCGCGGGGTCCACCTTCACCAGCGAGGAATCGCTGACCGGCGGGCGGCCCACCGCGGCGGTGACGAACAGCGCGCCCGAGGCCGGGCTGAAGGCCACCTGATAGAGTCCGCTGGTCACCTTGGCGTTGGTGATGGCGAATTTCTCGGCGCCCGAGACGGGCACGTCGGGCGAGACCTTCAGCTCGATCACCGTGGCGGCGGCCGGCTTCTCGGCCACCACCAGGATCGGGTGCAGGCCCACCGCGGCGTCGGCGTCGAGCGTCAGCTCGAAGCTGAAGTTGCCCTCGGCGTCCACCACGATGGGGGTCTCGTTCAGCGCCCGGGGGCCGCGCAGCAGGGTGATCTCCTGCCCCGGGACCAGCCTCTGGCCCGAGACCGTCACCTTGCCGCCGGCCAGCGCCGGGGCGCCCTGTTCCGAGGCCGCGGCGCGGACCATGCCGGCGAAGCCCGCGGGCGAGACCGGGGTGAAGAGCGTGTCGGCCAGCGTCGGGCCGGCCAGGGCCAGCGCGAGCACCGAGGCTCCGACGAGGCTGCGAAGGCGGAAGGTCGCCATGGGGGATCTCCTTGAAGACGCGATCATCCGTGGCTGGACCGGGGATCCGGGCTGGCTTGGGGGTTGCGGCGCAGCAGTATATTCTTGACTGCTATTGTCAACTAATTACCACGTGAATCCGCGGCTGGCCAGCCGCAGGGGCCGGCAGGGAGGGCGCAAATGGCGGGGGAAACGGGCAGGGTGGGGCCGGATCACGCCCGGCGGCCGGCTGAGCTGCGCCTGTTCGAAACCGGGTCGCCGACTCACCTGCTGTCGCAGAAGCCGGTGGCGGCGGGGCCCGGCCACCGGCTGTTCCTCGCGGTGCCGAAGGGCGCGCCGCCGGCGGGGGGCTGGCCGGTGCTCTACCTGCTGGACGGCAACGCGGCCTTCGACTTCCTGACGGTGGAGCATCTGGCGCTGGCCCCGGGGCTGGTGCTGGCGGGCGTGGGCTATGACACCGACCGCCAGTTCGCGCGGGAGTTGCGGACCTTCGACTATACCGCGCCGGACGGGCCCGGCGACGGCATCCGCCCCGATCCGGTGCATCCGGGCCGGATGGCGGGCGGCGCGGCGCAGTTCCTCGACCGGCTGTGCGGCCCGCTGCGGGCGGCGGCGGAGGAGGGGCTGCCGGTCGACCCTGCGCGCCGCACGCTCTGGGGGCATTCCTTCGGGGGGCTCTTCGTGCTCTACGCGCTGCTGACCCGGCCCGCGGCCTTCGCCCGCTATGCCGCGATCAGCCCCTCGATCTGGTGGGACGAGCCGCTGATCCGCCGGGTGGCCGCCGGGGCGCCGCCGATGCAGGCGCCGCCCCCGCTGCTGTCGGCGCTGGGGGATCGCGAGAAGCGGTCGGGCACCGATGGCCCGCCGCCGGACGGGCCCGCCCCGGCGACGATTCAGTTCCTGTCCGACCTGCGCCACCACCCGGGGCTGGAGCCGCAGGTGCATGTCCTGCCCGGGCTGGTGCATATCGAGACCATCGCGGGCTCGCTGCCCTTGGCCCTGCCCTTTGCGGCGGGGTAGATACCGATTTCTTTGAAGAAATCGGCTCGC
>JBBCJM010000263.1:0-48231 GCA_037190175.1 Paracoccaceae bacterium
GCTCCGGGCGGTGGGCCGGGCAAGGGGGGGCTGGGGCCGCCCCCCCTTGAACCCCCCGCCGTCGCCTGTCCTGTCGGCGTGGCGCCGGTGGCCGGTCCCCGGGGGTTTTGCACCCCCCAGCCAGTGGTTCACTCGAACCAATGGCGTAAACCACTGGCAACCCCGCAGGATATGTTGGGCTCGAAAGAGAAGCGGGGTGGGGCGACGGGGCCCTCATGGCCTCGCCCTGGCGGGCGGAGCCGGAACGGGTTGCGCGAGGTGTGGGGTTGCTGGCAGAACCCTGCCCGCCGGGCCTGTCGCCCGGGGAGGACGCCATGGACCCCGCCGTCTTTCTGCGCCGGCTCTTCGACCGCGCGGTGGAGGTGGCCGACCCCATGCGCGCGCTGGCCGGTTTCCTGCCCGGGCGCCCGCCGGGGCGGGTGGTGGTGGTCGGCGCGGGCAAGGCCAGCGCCCGGATGGCCGAGGCGGTGGAGGCCGCCTGGGGCCCCTGCGAGGGGCTGGTGATCACCCGCACCGGCCACGCCCGCCCCTGCCGCGGGGTGGAGGTGGTGGAGGCCGCGCATCCGGTGCCCGATCTTCGGGGCGTGGAGGCCACCGCCCGGATGCTGGCGCTGGTGGAGAGCCTGGGGCAGGGCGACTTCCTGCTGGCGCTGATCTCGGGCGGGGCCTCGGCCCTGCTCTGCGCGCCGGTGGCGGGGGTGACGCTGGCCGAGAAGCAGGCGGTGAACGCGGGGCTGCTGGCCTCCGGCGCGCCCATCGGGGCGATGAACACGGTGCGCAAGCATCTGAGCCGGGTGAAGGGCGGGCAACTGGCGGCGGCCGCGTACCCCGCGCGGGTGCTGGCCCTGATGATCTCGGACGTGCCGGGGGACGAGCCCGCGCTGATCGGCTCCGGCCCCACGGTGGGCGAGGGCTCCACCCCGGCCGAGGCCTTGGCGATCCTGCGGCGGTGGCAGGTGGCGGTGCCGCCGGGGGTGGAGGCGGCGCTGGCGCGGGGCTCGCGCGTGGTGCCCCCGGGCGATCCGCGGCTGGCGCGGGTGGAGAACCTGGTCTTCGCCGCCCCCGCGCAGTCCTTGCAGGCGGCGGCGGAACTGGCGCGGGCCGCGGGCTGCGAGGTGCGGGTGCTGGGCGATGCGCTGGAGGGCGAGGCGCGCGAGGTCGCCGCCGTGCAGGCCCGGCTGGCGCTGGAGGCGCAGAAGGGCCGCAGCGGGCCGCTGCTGCTGCTGTCGGGGGGCGAGCTGACGGTGACCCGGCGGGGCGACGGCGTGGGCGGGCCGAATGCCGAGTTCTGCCTGGCCCTGGCGCTGGCGCTGGACGGCGCGCCGGGGATCCACGCGCTGGCCTGCGACACCGACGGGGTGGACGGTGCGGCCGAGGTGGCCGGGGCGCTGATCGGGCCGGGGACCCTGGCGGCGGCGCGGGCGGCGGGGGTGGATCCCCGGCGCGCTTTGGAAGAGAACGACGCGCATGGCTTCTTCGGCCGGATCGGCGGGCAGGTGGTCACCGGGCCGACGCTGACCAACGTCAACGATTTCAGGGCGGTGCTGGTCCTGTAGGCTCCAGATACTCCGCCAGCAGCCGCGCCACATGCTGCGCCTCCCGCCCCGCCCCGTCGCGGATCTGGGCGCGGCAGCTGGTGCCGCCGGCGACGATGGCATCCTGCGGGGCGGCCTGCCGGACGTGCGGGAGGAGGGACAGTTCCCCCATGGCGCGCGAGACCTCCAGCGTCTCGGCCTGATGCCCGAAGGCGCCGGCCATGCCGCAGCAGCTCGACTCGATCACCTGCACCTGCAGGCCGGGGATGCGGGACAAAAGCGCCGGAACCGGCGCCATCGCCCCCAGCGCCTTCTGGTGGCAATGGCCGTGCAGATGCGCAGTCCGGCCCCCGGCGTCGCGCAGGGGCAGGGCGGCGCGGCCGGCGGCCAGGTCGGCCTCCAGCAGTTCCTCGAAGAGGAAGGTGGCCGCGGCGACCTCGGCGGCGTCGGGGCCGAGGCGCAGGGCCCGATGCTCGTCGCGGAAGGTCAGCAGGCAGGAGGGTTCCAGCCCCACCACCCTTGCCCCCGCCCGTACCAGCGGGGCCAGCGCGGCATGGGTGCGCGCAGCTTCGGTCCGGGCCTGATCCACCTGCCCGGCGGCGAGGAAGGTGCGGCCGCAGCAGAGGGGGCGGCCGGTGGCCAGAGGCCGGTGCAGGCGATAGCCGGCGGCGTGCAGCACCCGTTCGGCGGCGCTCAGGTTCCCGGGCTCGAAATAGCGGTTGAAGGTGTCGCCGAACAGGATCAGGTCGCGGCCGTCGCCCTTGACCTCCCCCGAAGCTTCCTCCCGCCACGGCCGTCGCCAGACCGGCAGCGGGCGGGCGGCGGCCAGGCCCAGCAGGCGTTCCGACAGCCATGGGACCCCCGGCACCCGGTCGCGCAGGTTCAGCAACCCTCTCAGCCGGCTGGCAAAGGGGGCATAGCGGGGCAGCCAGGCCACCAGCCTCTCGCGCAGGGGCAGGCCGTGGCGGGCGTGCCAATGCGCCAAGACCTCGGTCTTCATCCGCGCCATGTCCACCCCGGTGGGGCATTCGTGCCGGCAGGCCTTGCAGCCGACGCAGAGCGCCAGCGCCTGCTTCACCTGCGCCGAGACCAGCCCGCCCGGCACCTGCCCCGACAGGGCCAGCCGCAGGGTATTGGCCCTTCCGCGGGTCAGGTGCATCTCCTCCCGCGTCACCCGGAAGCTGGGGCACATCGCGCCGCCGGCCAGCTTCCGGCAGGTGCCGTTGTTGTTGCACATCTCGACCGCGCCACCGAGCCCGCCGCGGTCGGCCCAGTCCAGCGCCTCGGGGGGCATCCGGGCGGCATAGCCGGGCGGGAAGCGCATCAGCGCGGGGTCGTCCATCCGGTACGGGCGCACGATCTTGCCCGGGTTCAGCATCCCCGAAGGGTCGAACCCGTCCTTTACCGCCTCGAAGGCGCGCACCAGCCGGGGGCCGAACATCCGCTCGTGGAACTCCGACCGCGAGATGCCGTCGCCATGTTCGCCCGAATGCGAGCCCTTGAAGCGGCGCACCAGGTCGCAGGCTTCCTCGGCAATGGCGCGCATGGCGGCGAGGCCCCGGGGATCCTTCAGGTTCAGGATCGGCCGCACGTGCAGGCAGCCGACCGAGGCATGGGCATACCAGGTGCCCCTGGTGCCATGGCGGGCGAAGACCTCGGTGATCGCGTCGGTATAGTCCGCCAGATGCTCCAAGGGCACCGCGCAGTCCTCGATGAAGCTGACCGGCTTGGCGTCGCCGGTGGCCGACATCATAATGTTCAGGCAGGCCTCGCGCATCTCCCAGACCTCGCGCTGCAGGGCGGGGGGCAGGATGCGCACCACGGCCTCGGGGAAGCCGTGGTCGGCCATGCAGGCGTCCAGCCGGTCGAGGGCTTGCAGCAGTGCCGCGTCCTCCTCGCCCGCGAATTCCACCAGCAGCAGGCAGTCGGGCCGGCCCTTGGTGATCCGCGACAGGGTGGAGCGGAACAGCGGGATGTCGGCGCCCAGCGTGAGCACGTTGTTGTCCACCAGTTCCACCGCGGTGGGGCCGAGGGCCACGAGGTGCCGGGTGGTCTCCATCGCCGCGCGGAACGTGGGGAAGTGGCAGACCCCGATGACCCGCCGGGCAGGCAGCGGCGCCAGCGCCAGGTCGATGGCGGTGGTCAGCGCCAGCGTGCCCTCGGAGCCCACCAGCAGATGCGCGGGGTTTGGGGGCTCCATCAGCAGGCTGTCGAGGTTGTAGCCCCCCACCCGCCGCTGCACCTTGGGGAACCGCGCCTCGATCTCCGCCCGCTCCCCCTGCGCCAGCGCGACCATCCGGGCGGCGAGGCCGGGCATGGGGCCGGGGGCGAAGTGGAGCGCGCTGCCGTCGGCGGCCAGCGCCTCGATCCCCAGCACGTTGTCCACCATCTTGCCATAGGCCAGCGAGCGGGCGCCGCAGGAGTTGTTGCCGGCCATGCCGCCGATGGTGCAGCGGCTGGCGGTGGAGGGTTCGACCGGGAAGAATAGCCCCTCCGCCCGCAGCCGGGCGTTCAGCCGCTCCAGCACCATCCCGGGCTCGACCCGCACCCTTCGGGCCGCCACGTCCAGCTCCAGCAAGCCGTTGAAATGCCGGCTGAAGTCCAGCACCAGCCCGGCCCCGATCGGCTGGCCGTTCTGCGAGGTGCCGCCGCCCCGCGCGATCACCGGCACGCCCTCGGCCCGTGCCGCCTCCAGCGCCGCCGCCACGTCCCCGGCATCGCGGGGAAAGGCCACGGCCAAAGGCATGATCTGGTAGATCGAGGCGTCGGTGGCATAGCGGCCGCAGGTGAAGGGGTCGGCCGCCACGCCGCCCTGCATCCGCCCCACCAGCCTCTGCGCCAGCGCCTGCCCGCGGCGCGCGCGCGCGTCCTCCCCCAGCCTGACCATCCGATCCCTCCGCCGGGGTGCAGAGTTCCACCGGATGCGGGGGAAGCCAAGCCCCTGCGGGCGTTACGCCGAAACCTCCGGCGCCACCGTGATCTCGGCGCGGTTGCCGCTGTAGCGGAAGACATAGCGGCGCAGCGGCGGCGGCATCAGCCGGTCGATCTGGCGCAGCGAGACCTCCATCCCCTCGGCCTCGAGAAAGGCGGCGATCTCGGCCCCGGCCACCGGATGGGGGCCGACCAGCCGCACGTCCACCACCCGGATCCCGCGCAGGCCGTGGCGCAGCACGAAGGCGTCCTGCACCCGCAGGAAGTCCAGCGAAGGATCGTCGGTCGGCACGGATGTGGTCATGGCCGCAATCTGCGCCGGGGCCGGCAGGGCGGCCAAGCGCCATCGTGGCCGGCCGGGCGGCATGGGCGGCGATCTGCCGGGGCCTGCGCCCGGCCTCGGCGGCGGGGCGCCGAGCGCGGGCCTCCGCCCGGGGCGCTTGAGTTTCCCCCGTCCGGCCCCTACACCTGCCCGGACAGCCGGAGGGTCCGATCCATGCGCATCTCGTCCGATCTTGCCGCCGCCATCGGCCAGACCCCGATGATCCGCCTGCGCAAGGCGTCGGAGACGACCGGCTGCACCATCCTGGGCAAATGCGAGTTCCTGAACCCCGGCCAGTCGGTCAAGGACCGCGCCGCGCTCTACATCATCCGCGATGCGGTGGCCCGCGGCGCGCTGCGCCCCGGCGGGACCATCGTGGAGGGCACGGCGGGCAACACCGGGATCGGGCTGGCGCTGGTGGGCGCCTCGATGGGCTTCCGCACCGTGATCGTGATCCCCGAGACGCAGAGCCAGGAAAAGAAGGACATGCTGCGGCTGGCGGGGGCGGAGCTGGTGCAGGTGCCCGCGGTGCCCTACCGCAACCCCAACAACTATGTGAAATATTCCGGCCGGCTGGCCGAGGCGCTGGCCGCCACCGAACCGAACGGCGCCGTATGGGCCAATCAGTTCGACAACGTGGCCAACCGGCAGGCGCATGAGGAGACCACCGGGCCGGAGATCTGGGAACAGACCCAGGGCAAGGTCGACGGCTTCGTCTGCGCCGTGGGCTCGGGCGGCACGCTGGCCGGCGTGGCCATGGCGCTGCAACCCAAGGGCGTGAAGATCGGCCTGGCCGACCCCGAGGGCGCGGCGCTGCATTCCTTCTATACCGAGGGGCGGCTGGAATCCCCCGGCTCCTCGATCACCGAGGGGATCGGGCAGGGGCGGATCACCGCCAACCTGGAAGGCTTCGCCCCCGATTTCAGCTGGCGCATCCCGGATGCCGAGGCTTTGCCCATCGTCTTCGACCTGGTGACCGAGGAGGGGCTGTGCATGGGCGGCTCCACCGGCATCAACGTGGCCGGGGCGATCCGCATGGCGCGCGAGATGGGGCCGGGGCACACCATCGTCACCGTGCTCTGCGACTATGGCAGCCGCTATCAGTCGAAGCTCTTCAACCCCGAGTTCCTGCGGGAGAAGGGCCTGCCGGTGCCCGAATGGCTGGACCGCACGCCGCGCGCCCTGCCGGCGGTCTTCGCCGATCCATGACCTGTCTGCTGCGGTGCCTCCTGCTGGTTGCGCTGATGGCCGCGGGCGGCGCCCGGGCGCAGGACGGCACCGGGGCCAACGTCATCCCGCGCGAGGCGCTGACCGCCGAGGCGCCGGTGGGCGAGCAGCTCGACTATGCCGCCTGGGACGCGCTGGCCGACCGGGCCGAGGCCGAGATCGCCGCCCCCGACACCTCGCCGCTGCGCATCGAGCAGTTGCGCGCCCAGATCGCCGACTGGCGCTCGGCCTTCCTGGCCGCGCAGGGGGTGAACGCCACCCGCATCGCCACCCTGCGCGGGCAGATCGCGGCCCTCGGCCCCGTGCCCACCGACGGCCAGCCCGAGGCGGAGGAGATCGCCACCCGCCGCCGCGACCTGACCGAGCAGCTGGTGCGCCTGCAGGCCCCGGTGATCGCCGCCGAGGAAGCCTACAGCCGCGCCGACGGCATCATCCGCGAGATCGACAGCACCCTGCGCGAGCGGCAGGCGGCGGAACTGCTGCGGCTCTGGCCCGCGCCGGTCAACCCGCAGAACTGGCCCGCCGCCGTCTCGGCGCTGGCCGAGACCACCGCCGGCCTGTGGCAGGAGACCGCGGCGAACGCCGCCGAGCCGCGGGTGCGCCAGCAGCTGGTTTCCAACCTGCCGCTGATCCTCGGCCTCGCGGTGCTGGCGGTGCTGCTGCTCTGGCGCGGGCGGCGCTGGTTCGAGCGGTGGCCGCAGCGGTTGCAGGAACGTGCCTCGACCCGCGGGGCCGAGGTCTGGGCCTTCTTCGCCTCGCTGGGCCAGATCGTGGTGCCGGTGGCGGGCGTGGTGGCGCTGTCGAGCGCGCTGGTGCTCTCGGGCCTGCCCGGGCCGATGGGCGAGGTGCTGGTCGAGGCGCTGCCGCTGGCGAGTTTCACGTTGTTTGCCGGCCGCTGGATGGGGTTCCGGGTCTTCCCGCGGGGCGAGCCCGGGCGCGACGGGCTGCACCTGCCCCCCGAACGGCGGCGCGAGGGGCGATGGCTGGGCACCGGCCTGGGCTTCCTGCTGGCGGTGGAATCGCTGCGGCTGGTGGCCTTCGACCCCTTGCGGATGGCGGATGCCGCGCAGGCGGTGCTGGCCATGCCCACCCTGGTGCTGACCGCGGTGCTGCTGTTCCGCCTGGGCCAGCTTCTGCGCGCCAGCGCCGATGCGCCGGTGGGGCCCGAGGGGCCGACCTACCGCGACCAGCTGATGCGGATCATGGGCTCGCTGGCGGTGGCCGCCGCGGTGGTGGGCCCCTTGCTCGCCGCGGTGGGCTATGTCTCGGCCGGCATGGGCCTGGTCTATCCGGCCGTGCGCTCGCTGGCCCTGGTGGCGCTGGTCTTCACCCTGCAGAAGCTGGTGCGCGACACCTTCGCGCTGGTGATGGGCGATGCCGAGGCCGGGCGCGATGCCCTGCTGCCGGTGCTGATCGGCTTCCTGCTGACGCTGGCCGCCATCCCCTTCTTCGTGTTGATCTGGGGCGCGCGCACCTCGGACCTGACCGAGGTCTTCACCCGGCTGCGCGAGGGGTTCCAGCTGGGCCAGACCCGCATCTCGCCCAGCGAGTTCCTGATCTTCGCCGTGGTCTTCGGCCTGGGCTGGGCCCTGACCCGGCTGTTGCAGGGGGCGCTGAAGGCCACCGTGCTGCCCCGCACCCGGATGGACCAGGGCGGGCAGAACGCGGTCGCCGCCGGGGTGGGCTATGTCGGCATCTTCCTGGCCGCGCTGGTGGCGATCAACACCACCGGCATCGACCTCTCGGGCCTGGCCATCGTCGCCGGCGCGCTGTCGGTCGGCATCGGCTTCGGCTTGCAGAACATCGTGTCGAACTTCGTCTCGGGCATCATCCTGCTGATCGAGCGCCCGGTGTCGGAAGGCGACTGGATCGAGGTCGGCGGGGTGCAGGGGCGGGTGCGGGCGATCTCGGTCCGCTCCACCCGGATCGAGACCTTCGACCGCACCGACGTGATCGTGCCCAACACCGACCTGATCGCCAAGCAGGTGACCAACTGGACCCGGTTCAACCTGACCGGCCGGGTGATCGTGCCGGTCAGCGTGGGCATCGGCTCCGACATGGGCAAGGTCGAGGCGATCCTGCGCGAGGTGGCCGAGGCGCAGCCGCTGGTGATCCTGAACCCGCCGCCGGTGGTGCTGCTGATGGGCTGGGCCAACAACATGCTGAACTACGAGGTGCGGGTGATCCTGCGCGACGTGAACTTCTCGGCCTCGGTCCGCAGCGCGATGAACCGCGAGATCCTGCGCCGCCTGCTGGCCGAGCGCATCGTGGTGCCGCCGGGCCGGGCCGAGATGCTGGTCTATCAGGGCGGCCCGCTGCCCGCCCCTCCCAAAGAGCCGCCGAAGGACCCCGCATGACCGAGCTTCTGTTCCGCGCCGACCCCTATCTGGCCGAGGCCGAGGCGCTGGTGCTGGCCCATACCCCCGAGGGCGGCATCGTGCTGGACCGCACGGTGTTCTATCCCACCGGCGGCGGCCAGCCCGGCGATGCCGGCTGGATCGACTGGGACGGCGGCCGCCTGGCCATCGCCACCGCGGCCAAGGTGCCGGGCGGCGCGGTGGCCCTGGTGCCGGCCGAGCCCGCGCCGCTGCCCCCGGTGGGCGCGGAGCTGATGCAGCGCCTCGACTGGCCGCGCCGGCACCTGCACATGCGGGTGCATACCGCGCTGCACCTCCTGTCGGTGGCGATCCCGCTGCCGGTCACCGGCGGGCAGATCGGCCCGGGGCGCGGAAGGCTCGACTTCGACATGCCCGACCCGCCCGAGGACATCGCGGCGCTGGAGGAAAGGGTGAACGCGCTGGCCGAGGCCGACCTGCCGGTGACCGAGGACTGGATCACCGACGAGGATCTGCTGGCCAACCCGGGGCTGGTGAAGACCATGTCGGTGATGCCGCCCACGGGGCAGGGCAGGGTGCGGCTGGTGCGGATCGGATACGGCGAGGGGCAGGTCGACCTGCAGCCCTGCGGCGGCACCCACGTCGCCCGCACCGCCGAGATCGGCCGCATCGAGATCGGCCGCATCGAGAAGAAGGGCCGCCAGAACCGCCGCGTGCCGATCCAGCTGGCCTGACAGCCCGCCCCTTGCAGAGCCGCGCCCGCCCCGGTAACAGGAGCGGCACGGACGGTTGGCCGAGTGGTCGAAGGCGCACGCCTGGAAAGTGTGTAGGCGGGGAACCGTCTCGAGGGTTCGAATCCCTCACCGTCCGCCACTTGCCCTCGCGAAAGCGTTCTCCCGATCCGGCCGCGGCCGGATTTTTTTGTTGTTTTCGAGGGTTATGCGAGAGGAGCTGAGAACTGGCCCCGGCGCCAGACGGGTCGGAAGCGTTCTCTCCGGGCCCATATTCTCCGGACCTGTTGCCTGCGCCGATTTGGTGAATTTTTTCTAACCAAATGTAATTACTAGACTTTTTGGAGTGGCGTGCTGAACACTTGGATTTCAGGGTCGCACCCCAGAAGGAACATAAATCGAACTCTGCCAGCGGTTCGCACTCCTCTACCCTTCAACCTGAGATGGTCCGGCCGAGACGTCCACCACGCCATCTTGCTTCCAGTCTTCGGCGTCTAGATCCCGCACACGAGCAAGGAAAACCCTGTGGAAGTCGTTGATCTTGGAGGTCAGCCACTGATGCTGGCGGGGCCAGTCTCGCTCGTCTTCCGGATCGACATTCGTCATGTAGACCGAGATACGGCAATCGCGCCGCGTGGGGAGTTCCTCCCACTCGAGGGGATAGCCAAGTTCCTGCTCGATGGCTTGCTGCTGTTCGTGGAGTAGGTGGAAGAAGGCCTTCGCCTGGTCGCCCGCGATGTATAGTTCCGTCCTGATCTGTCGCTTCGGGCGGATCATTACCGCTCCAAGGTTGAAGCCGGTCCGACCGATCGAGTAGCCCATCCATGACTGTGGCTGCGGTTTACGGCCACCGGAAACGGCGCCTGCAGCTTCGTCGAGCGCCTGATGAAAGGCGCCCCAATAGGCTCGCTGTTTCACCCGCGTGTCAGACAGTTCAGCTTCGTCGATGGCTCTCGCGGCCTGCGCGACCGAGCGAGACCAGTCGTTCGGCTTGGAAACGATGTTGAACTTGGGTGCAGCGGGCGAGTCCCCGATCCTCCACAGCTCAACCTCCAATCCGAAGAACCGGAAGCTCTCGTCTGTGATCTTGTTGAGCCAGTCGAGTGTCGAACGATGCTCTTCTGTGAATCTGGCTGCAATCCATACAATCGTCACGGCTTCCAGCCCCGAGGCATACGTCAGGAGCTGCCCCAGGTGACTGTGATCCGTACGCTCAAGCTGGTTCTCGACGAGCACCCAAGCACCGGTTCCGATGTCCTTGCATAGGATGTCGGCCCGAAATGGTCCAACGGACTTCTCCTGTGCTTCCAGTTCGAGATCAATGCTGAGCGCTTCGCCCAGTACCGTCAGGTTTTCTTCTCGCGCCAACCACGGGGTGAAGTCACTGGACTCACTCGTCCAGATATTTCGGAGATCGACACGGGTCAGTCGACCGAGAACATTTTTGGAAGCAGTCATCTACTTTAAGCCCTCAATAATATTCGCGAATGTAGCCGTATGCCTTCTCGAACAGCTCTGCGTCCTGGTGCAGCTTGTAGCGAAAGAGCGTCTGGCGAAGCGCCTTCTTGACCTCGCGTTCTCCTGCGTGCGTGGCTTGCCAGCCGTCGAACCTGACTGCGCGCACGATCTCGTCGATATCGTCCACGACCCGCTTGACCATCACAGGCGTGTCGCCGTTCCGTGCTTCCTCGAACAGCTCGGTCAACGCCGCCTTGCCCCGGTCGATGTCCTCTTCCTCTGGCGTCTCGCGCTCGGTCTTCACCACGTCTTTCGCCAGCGCCAGAAGCTCCTTCAGGAAGTCGATTGACAGCAGGAGACCCTGCTGGTGCCGGTTCTTCAGGTCCTCCAGGCGCTCGCCCAGCGCCTTGAACTTCGGATTCCCCGCATGCTTTCGTAGGCGGCCCGCCAGCTTGACCGAGATTTCCTTGGCCTTCTTTTCCGGGTCAGGGTTGCCGAGGACCGCTTCGAGCAGTTCGGCATCCAGAACCAGCGTATCGAGATCATCCCGCACCGCATCCACATGGACGTTCTCGTGGATCAGCTCGATGGTCTTGGCGCCCAGCCGATGCCAAAGCAGCCGCCCTGTGCCGCTGGAGGGCTTCAGCGACTCGTAGACCTGCGCCAGCCAGCGATAATCGGTCTCGTACTGCGTCAGCACCGGATCGGGCGACAGGGCCTCCCAGATCCGCGCGAGCACGCTGAAGTCGGCCGCAAAGGCGTCGCGCAGGTCGTTGTTCGGGATGCACTCCTGCGCGGCGATCAGGCCCTCGTAGCCGGTCAGGCTCCGGTCCACGCCCGCAAAATAGGCCAGGCACTTCTGCAGCGCGGTCGGCAGGGCGTTGATCAGCTCGGCGATGTTCGACACCGCCTTTTGCACGCCTTCCTCGTCGAACTTCAGCGCCTGCGCCACGTCGTCGAAGATGCCGAGGTAGTCGACGATCAGGCCATGCGTCTTCTGCTCGCCATAGGGACGGTTGGTCCGGCAGATCGCCTGCAAGAGCGTGTGGTCGCGCAGCGGCTTGTCCAGATACATCGTCTGCAGGATCGGCGCATCGAAGCCGGTCAGCAGCTTTGACGTCACGATGATGATCTTCAGCGGGTCCTTCGGATCGCGGAACCGGTCGAGCAGCTTCTCCTCGGCATCGCGGTCGCGCTTGAAGGCCGCATATTCCGGCTCGCCGCTGTTGACCGAGATCACCACGTCCGAAACCTCAGGCGGCAAGTGGCGGTCGAGTTCCTGCTTGTAGAGCAGACAGCTTTCGCGGTCGAAGGTCACGACCTGCGCGCCAAAGCCGTTCGGGGCGACCTTCTCCTGGAAGTGCTTGGCGATGTCGTCGCAGATCGCGCGGATGCGTTCGGGCGCCTTGACCAGGATCGACATCTTGGCCGCCGCCTTGCCCAGCCGATCCCGGTCCTCGTCGGTCAGACCTTGCGTCAGCTCAGCGTAGGCCTCCTCGATGGCCTTCTGGTCGATGTGCAGGTCCACCAGCCGCGGCTCGAAATGCAGCTCCTTCGTCGCCCCGTCGCGGATCGAGTCGTTCAGGCCGTAGCGGCTCATGTAGCCACCTTCGTCCGTGTCAGCCCCGAAGGCGTAGAAGGTGTTCTTGTCGGCGCGGTTGATGGGCGTGCCGGTCAGGCCGAACAGGAACGCGTTCGGCAATGCTTCGCGCATCTTGCGGCCCAGATCGCCTTCCTGTGTGCGGTGCGCCTCGTCTACCAGCACGATGATGTTGTCGCGGTCGTTCAGCACGCCGTCCGCCTCGGCGAACTTGTGGATCGTAGTGATGACCACCTTCCGCGCGTCCTTGCCCAGCAGATCGGCGAGTTCCTTGCGGCTTTCCGTGCGCACCATGTTGGCCATGTCGGCGGCATAGAAGGTGCCCGAGATCTGGCTGTCGAGGTCGATGCGGTCCACCACGATCAGCACCGTGGGGTTCTTCAGCGCCGGGTGCAGCCGCAGCTTGCGCGCGGCGAACAGCATCAGCAGTGATTTGCCCGACCCCTGGAAATGCCAGATCAGCCCCTTGCGCGGCTGGCCCGCCACGACCCGCGCGACGATCTTGTTGACGCCGTCCACCTGCTGATAGCGGGCGATGATCTTGATGCGGTGCTTGCCCTTCTGCGTCGCGAACGCGGTGAAGCTGTCGAGCATGTCGAGCACCATCGCCGGGCGCAGCATCGAGGTGGCGGCCTTTTCCACAGCGCCCATCGTCTGCGGCCCCTCTCCGTCACGCCAGGGGCCCCACATGTCGACCGGCATCCGGACGGAGCCATAGCGGAACTCCTTGCCCTCGGTCGCCACGGAAAAGACGTTGGGCACGAACAGCTCCGGCACGTTCTTCTCGTAGTCGTCATGCACCTGCAACGCGGCGTCGAGCCAGCTTTGGCTGGACCGCACCGGCGTCTTGGCCTCGATCAGGACCAGCGGAATGCCGTTGACCAGCAGCACCAGATCGGCGCGTTTTTCGGTCTTGCCCGCCCGGATGGTGAACTGCTGGGTGACGACGAAGCTGTTCTTCTCGATCTCGTCAAAGTCGATCAGGCGGATGGTGACGTGTTCGCCATTCGCGCCAAAGGGCATCGAGCGTTCGCCCAGCAGCCACGCGGCGAATTCCTCGTTCGCCTTCACCAGCCCGTCCGACCGTGCGCCCATGACGATGGCGCGCAGGCGGTAGAGCACGTCATCAGCGCGGCCGGGGTGGGCGGCGATGTCGGGGTTCAGGCGGATCAAGGCGTCGCGCAGGTGGGGTTCGACCAGCACCTCTTGCGGCTGGCGGGGAAGGTCGGCGGGGGTGACGTAATGCCAGCCGAGACCCGCGATCCTGCCGCCCGTGCGGGCCAGGCCGATGGAAAGCTGCGCCGGGCGGGCGGAGGCTGAGCCCGCGAGAAGGTCGCGCAGATGGGCTTCAACGGTGTTGGCTTCGGTGAAGGTCATCAATTATGCCCCGCCAATTCAGAGAGCCCATGCTTCTTGAGCGCAAAAAGAGAAACCCTGCGGCTCCGGAGCAGGCCAAGCGCGTGATTCACAGTCTCGAGTTGACCCACGACAAGTTTCTGCTCAGCGACACTCGGCAACGGCACCTGCACGGCGTTCATGGTTTCAATACCAAGTGTAGGAACGCCACTGTTGCTGTTCATCGCGCGCTGGATCTCACCCATGAACGAAGCTGATCGGGTCAACCAAAGAAGGAACTGACGCGTAATCTCGGTGCCTCTTGGCTTCATGATTACGATGGTATGTGAGAAGCACTTTTCATCGCGACCGTAATATCGCGAGAGTCCCAAAACGCCTTTTCGAGCAAATACAACGTCGAGTTCATCAAAGCCACATCTTGCCTTCTGTTCGGCAAAGGTGGATGCGGGAACGCGTTTACACCCTACATAGTCGTAACCATCCTCGCCAACGAAGTCCTGTGTTGAAACTAGCGGCACCCCTTCTTCGACATAGTCCGGATAGCGATGCGATGGGTTCGGATCGAGAATAGTGACCACATCCCCAAACCTAACAATGGGCAACCCGCGGCTCTTTGCCGTTGAGATCGCCGGAATGGCCTCAATAAGCATCGAGCGCAGTAGCTCTTCGCCGCTTTCTGTCGCAAGTTGACAGGCATTCAGCGCAGCTTCGCTTGCGGACAGCGCCTCCACCACCCGCGCCTGCTCCTGGATCGGCGGCAGCAGGAAATTCTCCGCCGCCAGCGCCTTCCAGTTGATCGTAGGCGACAGCGACCCGACCGAGATGCTCAGGGCCCGTTCCATAAACAGGTCGCTCTGCATGAAGAAGGGCAGGAACTCGGGCAGCACCGCGCCAGGCTTGGCGCGGAGCACCATGGCATGTGCCGAACAGATGCCCTCGAAATCCGCCACCGCGACCTTGCGCTGATAGACCCGGCGTTTGCCAAAGATGATGTCGCCCGGCTGAAACCGCAGCTTCGTCGATTCCACATCCGTGGGCTCGCCCCAGCGCCGGATGCGCAGGCTGTCGGGATCAAGGTGTTCCAGCCCGACATAGCGTTCCACCCCGGCCTCGGCTGGGTTGTCGACCCGGTCGTTGATCTGCGTGGCGATCTGGTCGAACCGCACGCGCGTCCACCCCGCCTTGGATATCGGCCGCTCAAGCATCGGCATCCTCCGCAGGCGTCAGGCCATCGAGCATGTCCACCAGCGCGTCCATGCCCGTCCAGAACTCGCGACCTTCCTCATCAAACGCCGCCCAGGTCGCCGCCAGCGTGGCGCCGCCCGCCACCGCCGCCTTGGGCCGCTTCACATAGCGGGCAATCGACAGGTTGCCGTTGGCCGCCAGCACATCGGCCACGTCCGCCACCGCGGCAAAGCCGGGCTCACCCTCAAAGGCGTGATAGGCAGACAGGATGCGCGCCTGATGTTCGGGGCGCAGAAAGCTTTGCGCCCGTTCGCGCGCAATCTCGGCCACCGCGTCGATGAACAGGATGCGCCCCTTGCGCGCCACGGGCTTCTGCGACCGGCAGATCACCACGCAGGCCTCCATCGGCGAGTTGTAGAACAGCCCCGGCCCCAGCCCCAGCACGCATTCGACCCGGTCGGATTCCACCAGCCTGCGCCGCATCTCGGCCTCTTCGTTGCGGAACAGCACGCCATGTGGAAACAGGATCGCGCAGCGCCCGGTCTTCGGGTGCATCGACGACAGGATGTGCTGGAAGAAGGCGTAGTCCGCCCGCCCCTGCGGCGGGGTGCCAAGGAAGTTGCGCCCCCAGGCATCCTGCTCCCACGCGCCGCGGTTCCATTTCTTGATCGAATAGGGCGGATTGGCCAGGACCACGTCGAAGGTCCGCAGCCGGTCGCCCTGCACGAAGGCGGGCATGGCCAGCGTGTTGCCGCTGGCGATGTGGAAATCGTCCACGCCATGGATGACCAGGTTCATCCGCGCGATGGCGGCGGTGATGGTGATCAGCTCCTGCCCGTATAGGCCGGTGGTGCGGATGTCGCCGCCGCGCCGCTTCACCTCGGCAAGGCACGAGATCAGCATGCCCCCGGTGCCGGAGGTCGGGTCATAGATGCTCTCGCCGGGCTGGGGTTCCAGCATCTGCGCCATCAGATGGACGAGGGTGCGATTGGTGTAGAACTCCTGCGCGGTGTGGCCGCTGTCGTCGGCGAATTTCTTGATCAGGTATTCGTAGCCGTTCCCGAGCTCGTCCTCGGGCACGGCGGCCAGGGTCAGGTCGTGTTTGGAGAAGTGTTCGATCAGGTTCTTCAACGTGCTGTCCGGCATCTGGGCCTTGTCGGTCCAGTTCGCGTTGCCGAAGACGCCCTGCAGGCGTTCCGGGTTCGCGGCTTCGATCGCAAGGAACGCCGACAGCAGCGCCCGGCCGACATCGCGCGGTGCAGCACGCACATCATTCCAGTGCGCGCCTTCCGGGATCACGAAGCGGTCGTTGGCGGTGGCCGTGGCGTAGCCCTCGTCCCCGGTTTCATCGAGGGCTTCCTGGTAGTCCTCGTCCCAGACGTCGGACAGGCGTTTGAAGAACAACAGCGGGAAGATGTATTGCTTGTAGTCGCTGGCATCAATGAGACCGCGCAGCAAGGTGGCCGCGCCCCAGAGATAGCTTTCGAGTTCGCGCTGGGTCAGCCCGCTCATTGCAGCCACCCCCCTTCGACCAGCACCTTGCGCAGGTGGTCCTCGGCTTCCCGGGCGTCGGCCAGCGCGGTCTTGAAGGCATCGACGGCCTCGGGCAGCGGCGGGATGTCCTGGCCGATGGGCGGCAGGACGTAACGCGAGATGTTCAGCGTCCAGCCTTCCTTCTTGATCTCGTCCAGCGTCGCCACCTTGGCGCGATCCTCAACATTCTCGAAGGCGCGGTACCAGGCGACGATCTGGTCGCTGTGCTCCTGATCGAGGAAGTTCTGCGCCCGTCCTTTGCGGAACAGGCTGGAGGCGTCGATGATCAGGACCTTGTTCTTGCGGGTTTCGGGCTTTTTGCGCCGCAGAATCATGACGCACCCGGCCAGCTGCGTGCCGTAGAACAGGTTCGGTGCGAGGCCGATGACAGCATCCACCATGTCCTTTTGCAGCAGCGCCTGTCGGATCGAACCCTCGGCCGACTTGCGGAACAGCGCGCCCTGCGGCAGGACTACGGCCATGCGGCTGTTCCCGGTGGGCGCCATCGACGCGATCATGTGCTGGACGAAGGCATAGTCGCCGTAGCTTTCGGGCGGGATGCCGTACTGGGCCCGGCCCCAGGGGTCGGCCTCCCACAGGTCACGCCCCCATTCCTTGAGCGAGAACGGTGGGTTCGCGATGACGCAGTCGAAGGTGGCGAGACCGCCGGTGCTGGAATCCGTGAAGGCCGGGTTCCGCAATGTGTCCTCACGGGCCACCTGGAAATCCTCGATCCCGTGCAGGACGAGGTTCATCCGCGCGATCGCAGCGGTGGTCAGGTTCTTCTCCTGGCCATAGATCTTGCCGTAGAAGGTGCGCGGATCGCCGCCCTTGCGCATCACGTGCTCGATGGCCCCGAGCAGCATGCCGCCCGTGCCGCATGCGGGATCGTAGATGCTCTCACCTTCCTTCGGGTCGAGGATCTCGACCATCATGCGCACGACACTGCGCGGGGTGTAGAATTCGCCTGCCTTGTTTCGGCGGGTGACGTCGGCGAACTTGCCCACCAGATATTCGTAGGCGTCGCCCAGCACGTCGGTGCTGACGGTGGTGTTGCCGAGCCCGATCTCAGAGAACCCCTCGATCAGATCCTTCAGCAACTCGTCGGAGAACTTCTCCTTGTTGCCCCAGTCCGCCGAACCGAATACGCGGAACAGCGTGTCCGGATTGGCCCGCTCGATCTCGTGCATGGCCTTCTGGAGAGCCGCGCCGACGTTGGCAGGAACTTCTCTGATGTCGTTCCAGTGACAGCCTTCAGGAAGCACGAACCGGTGCACCTCCGGAAACAGGGAGGGGTCCGCTTCGCCATAGATCTCCCGAGCCTCAGCCGTTTCTTCGTCCCAGACGTCGGAGATGCGTTTGAAAAAGAGCAAGGGAAGGATGTAGCCCTTCCAATCCGTGCGATCGACGGCGGAACCGCGAAGAGTATTCGCGGCGTCCCACATTGCAGATTTCAGTTGCAGTCCATTGTTCAACGAATCGTTCATTCTTCACTCTGGGCGCCGCCGGGGGCGTTGGGGGCTGCGCCGGCCTCAACCGCCTTCAGCCGTTCATATTCCTCGACAGCCAACACGACGACGACAGTCCGCCCGTGCTTGGCCACCGCCACCGGCTCGGCCCGGGCGAGATCGATCAAGCGACCGAAGCCGTACTTGGCGTCTTTCGCGCTCAGGGTCTGCATGGAATGGTCCCCGCTATGCTGTCGGCGATTTTGGCCAAATTGGCCCAGGACGCAATAGCAGCAATCACCCGAAATGATCAAAGCGAGGTGGTCAGTGGACCGCGAAGGCCTCTTTCTGCTCGATCCAGCTGACTGGGAACGGCTCCATCAGGCGAGCGAGCGTCACCTCGCCCCCCTGCCGCCCGTCGAGGATCGCATCGATGATGTCAGGCCCAAGCTGGGTCAGGCGTAGAAGCCGGGTGACGTAGGACACCGCAATGCCCTCTCGCTCGGCCAGTTCCGCGATGGTCGTGAAATCTCCCGACTCCACCATGCGCTTCCAGCGGAAGGCGCGTGCCAGCGCCTTGACGAGGGCATCGTCGGGGCGGCGCTGGGTCGGGACGTCTGCAGGCAGTACCATCTCCTTCCGCCCACCGCGCCTCACGATGCGGAAAGGGACGTGGATGGTGACGGTGTCGGGAATCGGCGTGGCGCGGGTCATGCTGCTGCTCCAAGGTTGGTGGTGATTTCGCGCGCCAGCCCGGCCAGTCCGTCCATACGCAGCCGGACGTTCAGCCCTTCGGTGCCGATCTCGACCCGCTCGACCAGCAGCGCGACTATCCGTGCCTGCTCGGCGGGGAACAGCTCGTCCCACAGCGGGTCCAATTGCTGCAGAGCCGCGCGGGCATCGGCCTCGGTGATGTTGTCGGCGTGGGCGCGCGCTGCCTTCCACGTACCAACCACGATCTCGGGCTGGCGGAACACGGCCCGCAATTGATCGATGACGGCCGCCTCGATCTCGCCCGCTGGCATGCGCCCGACAGGGCAAGATCCAGCGCCGTGTTTCAGCACCGTCTGGCTCACATAGTAGCGGTAGAGCCTGTCGCCCTTGCGGGTGTGCGTCGGCGAGAAGGCGGCACCGTCCGGTCCGAACAGCAGCCCCTTCAGCAGCGCGGGTGTGTCGGCGCGGGTCCGGGCGGCTCGCTTGCGGGGACTTTCCTGCAGGATGGCGTGGACGCGGTCCCACGTTTCGCGGTCGATGATGGCGTCGTGCTCTCCGGGATAGCTCTCGCCCTTGTGGACCGCCTCGCCGATATAGGCGCGGTTCGACAGCATCCGGTAGAGGTACTTCTTGTCGATCCGGTTGCCACGCTGGGTGCGGATGCCGCGCGTGCCGACCTCGCGCGCCAGTTCCGTGCAGGAGCCGATTTCGAGGAACCGGGCGAAGATCCAGCGCACATGACCGGCGGCCTGATCGTCGACAACCAGTTTTCGGTCCTCCACGACATAACCGTAGGGCGGCACGCCCCCCATCCACATACCCTTCTTCCGGCTGGCGGCGACCTTGTCGCGGATGCGCTCGGCCGTCACCTCGCGCTCGAACTGGGCGAAGGACAGCAGGATGTTCAGCGTCAGCCGCCCCATCGACGTGGTCGTGTTGAACGACTGCGTGACCGAGACAAAGGTCACGTCGTTGCGGTCGAACACCTCCACCAGCTTGGCGAAGTCGGCGAGCGAGCGGCTGAGACGGTCGATCTTGTAGACCACGACCACATCGACTAGCCCGTCCTCAATGTCGGCCATCAGACGCTTGAGGCCGGGGCGTTCCAGCGTGCCGCCGGAGATGCCGCCGTCGTCATACTGATCGCGGACCAGCACCCAGCCCTCGGAGCGCTGGCTGGCGATGTAGGCCTCGCATGCCTCCCGCTGGGCGTGGAGGCTGTTGAACTCCTGCTCCAGCCCCTCCTCGGAGGATTTGCGGGTGTACACCACGCAGCGCAGCTTGGGGACGACCTTCGATTTTTCGGGTGGCTTCGTCATCTCCGCCCCCTGTGGTTCTTAAGGCCGAAGAAGACCCAGCCGTTCCAGCGGGTGCCGGTGATCGCGCGCGCGATGGCAGACAACGACTTGTAGGGCCGCCCCTGCCATTCGAAGCCATCGGCGGTGACGGTGACGATCTGCTCGACGCCCTGCCATTCGCGCAACAGCCGCGTGCCGGTGATCGGGCGGTCACGGTCGAGGCGGATGGCGCGCTTCTTGCGGTCACCGCCATCCAGTTCCTCGCCCAACCTTTCCAGGCGCCGGATGGTCTCCGGTTTCAGCCCGCCATAGGCGAGTTCCTGGATGCGATAGGCCAGGCGGGATTCAAGGTAGCGCCGGTTGAAGGGCGGCGGTTCGCTGTCGAACAGATCGCGCCACTGCGCCTTCAGCTCTGGCGTCGTCGCGGACTTCAGCGCGGCCAGGCGCGCGGGGATGGGATCATGGGTCGTCATGCGGGTCTCCGGTGATTTGCATGCCGACCAACGCTCTTTGTGGGCGGAAGGTGTAGTGAAGTTTCTCCCATGTCGTCAGAGAGTTCGCTTGACTCCCTCATGTGCAGCCGGACCAGCCCGAGGGCCAGGATGCGGCACAACTCGGCCCGCCGCTCCGGGGGCGTCATCAGAAAGGGAGACAGGGGATTGGGGCGCTTCATGGCAGGGCATCCGGGGAGCATCTGCCAGGGAAAAGCCAAATCCTGTGAGGCAATGGGACAGGGGGCCGGAGAAAATCTCTGGCGAAACCGGGTGATGTCCCTACTCTCATCGGAAATGACAGCGAGGTGGCTCATGGTTCGCGCGCCCACGAAGACCTGCCCCAGTCTTTCCCGGCTATTCGATGATGCAGAGCCGAAGCTGCTGTCCGGATTTCTCGCGGCTAGAGCTTTCGAGAGGTTGAACTGGCTTTCTGCCTACAAGTTCGATGTGGACAACCCGGACGGTCCGTCGCTTGCCAGGACCATGCTGCGGCAGGAAAAGAAGGACCGGCTGGGTCCGCTCGAAACTGAAGCCGCCCGGATCGTCACAATTGCGAGTGACCGCGGTGAGTATGTCCTCCAAGGTCTCGCCACAACCAGGCTCGAACCCGACCGCGCCAGGGAGCTTCTGAACCAGCGGGACAGGCTGGCGCGCAGCCTGTGGGCCTTTGCGAACGAACACGGGCTGTTCGAAGCGGCGGAGAACAGCCTGCACCTGCGCCTCTACCGGCGCTATGACAAGCACTACCAGACCTTCATGGCGGAGCCTTCGGTCGACGGAGGCCCGGACGCCGGCAGCGCATTGCTCGAAGAGCTTCTTGTCGACCTCAACAAGCGCCTCGATCGCGGCGACGGCTACAGCATCGACAAGTTCGACATCCCCGAGGACGGCGATGAACCAGCGGCAGAGATGTATCTGCTGTATCATCCCGATCCGCCCACGAGCGTCCGGGAGATCGACGACAACGGCAATAGGTCAAGTATCTATTTCCGGCCACCCGGAGAGGCGATGATCGTCTACACGCCATCAACCGGACGGGTACATGTCCGTGCTGGCAACCGAAAGCTCAGGCACACCATCGCCGAGCGATTCATCGAAAAGGCCCTCGATCAGACCTACTCCAACCAGCCCGTCGACTTTCAGGCCTACGACATCTCGCGGTTCATCCAGGCCCTCGATCTGGAACTGCCGGAACTCGACGATGTGGTGATCACCCGTGCGCAAGTGATCCGCGCTGACATCAGCATCGGCAATCTCGCCAACCGCCTCTCGCTTTCCACCACTATCGATCAGGACATCTCCGAACTCATCCACAGCCAGCCGGGCCTCCCGAGGATTTTCGAGCGGGCGGTCGCGATCCGCTTCATCGAGATTGCGGTGCGGTATCGCCGCGCGGAGCGAGACGATGTGCAAACCCTCGACTTCACGCTTACCGATCGTAACACGAGCAGCCTTCTCAGCATTGACGACCCGTTCGAACGGGTTCTGGGGCATCGCCTGCTTCGACACTGGAATATCCTCCGTGAGGGTCGCGCGCCAGGCGATGCGGAGAGCATGGCGGTCATGCCTGCGTTGCTGGCCATCTGGGACATAGGGGCAGACAGGGTCACCGGCGAGTGGCTGGTTAAACGCGGCGTCGATCCCAGCCTTCTGATGGAAATCGGATTTCTTGTCCCTGCCGGTTGGTTGGGCGACGACCTGATCGACGATGAAGACGAGATAGGCCCGGTTGCAGCCGAGGTTGTTGTCCGGGTGGAAAAGGGAGATGAGGAGGCAGGAAATCATAAGGTGGCCGATCTTCAGGTCACCGAAGGACAGCTGACCCCTGGCGGCACACCGGATCGCTACCGGGTCTATCGAGTGCGGGACGGCTGGGTCGCACAGCATCTGAAGGCGCGTCTTGAACAGGCGCTGGATGTGCCCGCCATAGAGAAGCTGACTGACCAGCTTCTCTATCTTGGAACGCTCGCGGTCGATGGCGGCAATGTGCCAGTCTATCTCGCGCGAGGTCTCGACCGGGAGAAGGTCCGGTCGGACGTCGATACGCAGCTTCGGGCGCGCCACAACCTCGGCATCGGCCTGGTCCTTCAGGCTGGCGAAGCACCTGGGCCGTGTCTGGCAGCCAACGTCCTGACGCCGCTTGCCGATCAGATCGACAAGGGACAGTCCGAAATCGCCCTGGTCGCAGACAAGCTCCGGTCCGTGTTTCGGCGTCACCGGATATTGGCCCGTGGAGGCATGACGGTCGGACTCACCCGTTCCGGGGAGAATATGGCCACCCTCTTCGTACCTGGAAAAGGCACCATCGACATCAAGGGTGCAAACCGTATCGCCATCATTCAGCGGCTGGTCGATGCCCATAACAATGGCCCGACGCCGATGACGACGGGTGATCTTGTCAGAGGCATTGCCGAAGGCCAGTCCCTGCCGAACATCTTCAAGCAGCCGCTCTGGGACAAGCTGAAGGGTAACTTTTTGAGAAGTCTCGGCCAGAAAGGGCCCTGGGAGATCGCCGTGTAACGGCTGGCTCCGATCCGGCTCCGATTGGGGGGTCTGACAATCTCCGATTCGCTGATCCATCTGGATTGCTCCTGAAACCGAGGAGCACTCCGATGCCGATTTCCTTCCCCTCTCGCCCGCCCGCATCGTTGCGCCGGTCGGGCGCCGCGAAGAAACCCACGCCCACCACCCCGTCCTCGAACTGGCGCTGCATTCGCTGCGGCAGCCTTCTGGGCGTGGTTCTGGATGACCGGCTGCATGTGAGCTTCGCGCGGGGCCACGAGTATCTCTCGGGCTTTCCGGTCGAGGCCCGGTGCCGCACCTGCGGCACGCTGAACCACACGACGGGCCCCGCGCGCTAGGGCGCGGCACCCTTCACCCCCCTTCACCCCTGAGAGGCGCAAGACGCCCTGACCTGGTCCCCGAGAGGCGCTGGACGCCCGGCCGAAAGGCTGGCGTCCGGTGTCCTTTTCCTGGCACGAGATCCGTGAGGATCTGATCCGATCCTCCTCCACGCTCCAGTTCCAGCGCAGCTTCGACAGCCTGCGATCTGCGCATGCGGACCTGGATACCTTCCACGATCCGGTTGCGCTGCTCGACGGGTTACATTGCACGACCGGCGATCCGGTCCAGAACAACCTGATCCTCACAGCCCTCGTCGAAGCGGCGCAGGGCGATGCCCCGGTGTCGGATTGCGCGCTGACCCTGCTGCTGCTGGCGCTCTGGCCGGGGCTGGACGGAATCCGGTATCGCTCGATCCGGCGCAGGATCGGCTCGATCGAGGAGATCACCTCGGACCTGCTGGCGCGCACCACCGGGGCGGTTCGCGGCCTGAAGCTGGACCGCGTCACCCGGATCGCGGGCACAGTGCTGCTCAATGTCGAACGCGACATGATCCGGGCGCATCGCGAAGAAGCAGAGCATGCGTTCCTCGCCAGCAACATCGAGCCCGATGCTGTGCCCGCGGACCAGTCCGGAGGCCAGCAGGCGGTGGAGGCGGCAGCGCTGCGCGATGAGCTGCAGAGGCTGATCGGCATCGATGCCCTTCTGGTGATCCGGGTGGCGATCGAGGGCTACAGCCAGGCTGAGGCCGCCGCCGAGTTCGGCCTCAGCCATGAGGCCGCCCGCAAGCGCTACCAGCGTGCGATGCGCAGGCTTCGCGCCGCCCTGGTGGAAATCTTCTGAGCCGATGTCCCATCCGGCCTGCGCGGTTGGCTTTTCCCCTGTGAGCACCAGCCGGTGCCCGGTTCCGACAAGGGGAAGACGCCGATGACCTGCATCACTGCCACCATGCCCGGCGAGTTCCGCCGCCTGCCGGGCTTCTACCGCCGCTGGGAACTGGCGCAAGTCTGCGCCGCCAATCGCAGCTACCGGATCGAGGATGCCGGCCATCACGCCGATGGCACACCGCTGCTGGCGATCTATGTCGATGACGGGGACGATGCGACCCTCATTCCCGTCCCCGGTCCCGTCGCGGGATCGCCGCAGGCCTCGGCGGTTGCCGATGTCTGATCGTTCCCGTCCGCCCCTGGCTGCCGTTGCAGCCCTCGCGGCGCTGCCGCGGCTGATCAGCGTCATCGGCCCGTCGCGCCTCGGCCCGCGCGAGGTGGAGGTTGCGACTGCCACGCTCGATGACCTGGCCTTCGCCCTCGACCGCAGGGCGATGCTGACGCCCGCCGAACGCGCGGCGCTGGAGGCGCTGTACTTTCTTGCCCGCGAGCAGGGGTGCCAGGGCGGTGGCGCGGCATTGCCCCTGGTCCTTCGGCGGGGGGCATCCTGATGGTGGATATCCCCGCACCCCATCCTCCACTGGCCGCCCTGCTCACGACGCGCGAGCTCGCGGCACGGTGGCGCCTGGCACCGCGCACGCTGCAGCGGTGGAGGGAGGCATCCTATGGCCCGGCCTGGCTCCGTCTCGGCGGCCGGGTGTTCTACCGGATCGTCGATGTCGAGGCCTTCGAGGCCCGGCAGAGCTACGTGCCGGACTGAGCCATGGCGCGGGATCGCCCGGCCGGACCCGCGCAGGACAACAGGGAAGACAGACAGGCTGCCGGCGGCGGCCCCTTCGGCATGGGCTATCCTTGGTTTGCCGAAGTGGCGCAGAAACTCTTCGACAATGGCTACGCTCCGCTGCCGATCCTGCCCGGAACCAAGCGGCCTGCGGTGGACGCCTGGACCAGGGTCACGATCGACGAGCCCGTCGTCGCGAGATGGGTTGAGGAATACCCCAGGCACGGCGTGGGGCTGAGGACGGGGAACCTCGTCGGCATCGACATTGATGTGCTGGATCCCGGGATAGCGTATCAGTTGGGGCAGATCGTCGAACGCCGGATCGGCCCCTCGCCGATGCGCGTAGGGCTTTGGCCGAAACGCCTCTACCTTGCGCGAACCGAAACGCCCTTCGCCAAACTGTCTGCGCGCAAGCTCGAAATCCTCGGTCTGGGCCAGCAGTTCGTTGCCTTCGGCATCCACCCCGACACCGGGCAGCCATATTACTGGCCGGCCGGCGACACGCCGCTCGACCTGCCTCTGATCGACCTGCCACTCGTCGACCAGGCCATCTGCCGCGATCTCCTGTCCGAGCTTGCAGCGCTCCTCCCGCCGATCGGGGAGCGGCAACGTCGGGCACGGCAAGCTGGAAACGCGGGTGCTGCGGCCGGTCCGGTCCGCGATGCCGACGGGATTGTCGTCGACGGGCGTGACGGCTGGCTGTCGGCGATTGCCTATCACGCTGTTCACGACGCGATCGACGCGGGTCAAACCCTCGCCCCCGACATTCTGGCCGAACGCGTCTGGCAGCGGTTCGCCGGAACAACCGATCTGTCCCGGGGCAAGAAGGACAGCCGGACCTTCTATGATCGCCATGATGCGCTGACGAAGGTCCGCGACAAGCTGTCTCTCCTGGAATCCGGCCGTCTCCCGCCACGCGCGTCTCCGGACGCGGAGCCCGTCGAGGTCGCCCCCGGCCTGCCCGTCGGCGACGCCCGGGACCGGCTCGCGGAAGCGATCGCCGCCTTCTGCCGTTCGGCCGAGGACTGGAACGCCTCGGGGCGCGAGGAACCGGCCCCACGGACTGGTCTTCGCGCCAGCGTCGGTCTCGGCAAGTCGGCCATCTCACGGCGGGAACTTCTTGCTCTGGGGGAGCGGTTGAAGGAGACCGGCCTGCCGCATTGCATCCTCGTCTTCGTGCCATCCCTGGCGCTGGCGGACGAGGCGGCGCTCGGCTGGGCGGACGACAATCTGCGTGTTGCCGTCCATCGCGGCTACGAGGCGATGGTGCCCGGGCTTGGTCGACCCATGTGCCGGGATCTCGACATGGTGAGGCTGGCCATCGCGTCCGGGCTTCCGGCCTTCCCCAATGCCTGCCTGCGCCGCGGCGGTGCCCGCTGTCACACCTTCGACGCCTGTGCCAAGCAGCGGAACCTGCGCGAGACCGAAGAGGCCGATGTGGTTCTGGCGGCCTATGACAGCCTCTTCACCGGACTGTCGGTGCCCGCGGGCAAGGCGGCGCTGATCGTGATCGACGAGGGCTGCTGGGAGCGGGCGATCCGTCGGACCCGGATTGGCCTGGCCGAGATCACCGCAGCCGAGGCAGTCGACACGCCGAGACTGGACGATCCCGAGGCGGAGGAAGCCGCCTGGACCGAGCTCTTCCGCCTCCGGACTCTGGCGAGTGACGCTTTGCGGGCCAACGGGGCGGGACCGCTGATGAGGCCGCACCTTGTCGACGCAGGTCTCACCGTCGCGGCATGCGCCACTGCCGCCGCGCTGGAAATCCGGCTGCGCGTTGACCCCGGCCTGCGCCCGGGCCTGCCGCAGGGAGCGCGCCGACGCGCGGCGGAACTCAGCCGGGACGCCAATCGGTCGGTCCGGCGCGAGGCCCTGTTCCTTGCCCTCGAGGGCTGCCTGCAGGGGCCCGAAGACCAGGACGGTCGTGTGCGGGTCATGCCGCCCGATCCCGGGACCGGCGCCGTTTCCATCGAGGTGACCCGCCTGCAACGGGTCGATCAGGACCTCGCCCAACTGCCGATCCTGCATCTCGACGCCACGCTGCGACCTGGCCTGGCCGGGACGGTGCTGCCAGGACTTGATGTCACCGAGATCGCTGCGTCCATGCCGCAGATGCGGTTGACCGCGGTGCAGGGCAGCTTCGGCAAGTCATCCCTGGTGGAGGATCCGAAGGCCGCACCGGACGAGGCGCGGCGGCGGCGGAACCGGCTCCGGGACTGCGTCGACCATGTCCGCTGGGAAGCGACCCGTGTTGCGCCGGGCAGGACACTGGTGGTCACCTACAAGCAGATCGAACCGGCCTTCACCGGAATACCAGGTGTCGAGACGGGACACTTCAAGGCCATCGCCGGGCTGGACGCCTACAAGGACGTGGCGCTGCTGATCGTCATCGGCCGGCCGCTGCCGGGAAACGAGGATCTTGGACACCTCACCAGCGCCTACCTCGGACATGTGCCCACGGGTGCCTACCACCGGGTCCGGCGGGGCCTCTTGCTGCGGGACGGATCCCGGCGCCCGATCGTCGTGATCGAGCACGAGGACCCGCTGGCAGAGCTCATGCGGGCAGCCATCTGCGACGACGAGGTGATCCAGGCCATCGGCCGGGGGCGCGGGGTGAACCGGACAGCGGCGGATCCGCTCGAGGTCCAGGTTCTGGCAGACGTCGCCCTGCCGCTGATCCATGATGGGGTGCTGGGCTGGGACAGCGTGGTGCCGGACATCGTCCAGCGCATGCTGCTGGCTGGCCTGGCGGTGGACAGCCCCGCTGATGCGGCGGCATTGCATCCCGATCTCTTCCCGAACGTCGAGCAGGCGAAGAAGGCATTCCAGCGCGGGGTATTTGGGGGACATTTCCCTATAGATAACTCTTATAGGGATTTGTCCCTTAAATCGGCTGCCTACCGTCGCGCCGGCCGGGGTCGGGCCTGGCAGCGGGCCTGGTGGATCGACGGCACGGAAGATCAGGCCCGGCTTCGTCTCGAACAAGCTGTCGGACCTTTTGCGGGCTGGAAGGCGCCCCATGGTTCATCTGACAGTTTCCGGTGACCGCGCCACATGGAATCGGGGGCGTGGACCGCATTTGGTGGTATGGTACAGGCGCGTCAGCTGCGGCGCTTACAAGATTGGGGTATGCGACATGAAGATGTTGATCACCGCCGGCTTGCTTGCAGTCCTTGCCTCTCCAGCCCTTGCCTTCCAATGTCCGGCCGACATGGCCGCCATCGACGCGGCTCTGGAGACCGCAAACCTGAGCGAAGCGGACCTTGCCCGCGTCAAGGAACTGCGCGCCACCGGGGAAACGGAGCATGCCGCCGGCAACCACCAGGCCTCGGTTGATGCGCTGGCGGAAGCGAAGAAGCTGCTCGGAATCGACGCGAACTGAGGGCGCTCGGCACGCCTGAAGCCTTGGCGCAGTTTTGGCCGCCGCGCAGGTGTTTTGGCCCCACTCGGCATGTTTCAGAAAAGCCACCTGCTCGGCAGCTTTGCGCCGACCAGGTGGCAGACTTCGACGCGGCCCTATTGAAGGCGCAGGCGCGAAGGGCCATATGGAGAGCATTATGAAGTTCAGCTTCCATATGAGGTCCCTGCGCTTTGCGGGGAGTCTACTGAACCACCGGTAGCCCCGGGCGGCCCAGGCCTGCGTGCTTGGCGACGCCTCGGGGTTCTCCGATACAGCCTGTCTCACTCCATCAGCATAAGGCCGGCTCGTCCGCGACGGGTTCGCTTGCGTGCGCGTGAGGCACTCAGTGGTTTCAGAACGGGAGCAGACAATGTCTGACAGCATCAAGCCCGGAGCTCGGCAGGGCGGCGGCACGATCAACAAGGCACCAGGGATGACCTTCATCCTGCGATGGTGGAAGCAGGCCATTCGCGGTTGGGAAAGGCGAAGGATGATCGCCGCGCTGAAGCGTTTGGGCGACCTGACCCTTATCGATATCGGCATTCAGCCCGGGAATATCGAAGACTTCGTCGATAGCCTGAGCGACGCAGAACTGAAGATGGCTCCGATCGCGCCCGAGCCCTCGACAAGGACGCGGGGCACGGCCGGCGCCGATCTGCGAAAGGCTGCATGAGGCGCCTGTTCAAGACGCGTTGCGCGCCTGGCAACGGTGCGCACGCGACTTCTGCAATCTGCTGAACCCAGGAGGGCTGGACATGATGCTGTGCGATGCGGATTTCGAAGAGCTTTTCCCCGACCTTTTCGGTCCTGAAAAGCCGAACAGGTCAACTTGGCACCCAGGTCGCCCCGGCCAGTCCGCCCGAGAAGGCGAAGGCATGACTTCCAATTGGGGTCCGAACCACCAAGCTGCACCGGTGCGTGCAACCCAGATTGTGGCCGACAACTCGACCTCTTCAGCTGCGACTTGCAGGATGATCAAATGATTATCTCTTTTATCCTCTTTCCGAATTTTCTGCAGATCCGCCCCCAGCCCGGGGCGGTTTGAGAACGCAACAGCGTCACAGCTGCTCCGGGCCCTTCACCTCCAGAAAATCACAACTGAGATGATGGCGGCAGCACCGCCTGAGGAGCGGATATGACCATTTCCAGACAACACCTCCCTGCCTTTGATTCAATCGGTTACGCGATCCTCTGCCAGCACGCCGTTGCCAGTGTGCTGACAAAAAATGATCGTCGTGCTTTGGTCGATCACATTCTTCGGGCCGACAAGATCGGCACCGGCCCCCTCGCGATCCTTTCAAGACTGCTCGGCCTCAAACTGCTGTATGCGTCTGTTCTGGACGATGGCAAGATCGACACCAAGGCGGCAGCCGGTGGCTCACAGGTAACTTATGCCGTTGGCAACCTGCAGCCGGTGTCGGGGCGACTGTACCACCATGACGAATTTGCCGTGGAAGAGAACGGCATTCACGTCGGATCGCTGCTGGGCGCGACATTGATCGGCATGAAAGCCGGCACCCAGGGCCCCCTCCTTCAGCCAGATGGAACTTTTAGCCGCGTACATGTGCTCAGCGTCGGTTCCGCTCGCGCCTAGTGACAATCCACAACACAACACCGGGGAACTACGCCCTTTTACGTAACATTCGAGAAAGAAATGAACATGACGACCAAGCCCAACCATGCATCGGCACGCCTGCCGACGATCCATCTCGACAAGACCCTGGTCAGCCGTCTCGAGGCTCTGGCGGCGTCCGTGATGCGGCGCTCGCCGGAGGTTGGCGAGCGCCTTATCGACGAGATCGCCCGCGCCAAGCTGGTGCCCCCGGAGAAGATGCGTGATGATGTTGTGACACTGGGAAGCGAGGTTACGTATCGCGACCTCAGCGTAACCCGTTTGCATACCGTCTCTGTGGTCTATCCGGAGGATGCGGACATTGACCAGCATAGGATCTCTCTGCTTACCCCGGTCGGTGTGGCCCTGCTTGGCCTCAGTCCGGGAGCGAAGATTTCCTGGACCACGCGGGATGATGAGACGCGCCAACTTGAGGTCGTAGCAGTCAAGCCACCCAAGTGTTCGGTCCTGTCAACCGGTACGCAAAACTGATTCCAATCGGTGTCCCCGTGATGGATGCTCCCTGGCTCGGGGCATTCGCCCGTGAACTGGATGCCGCGATCCACCTTGCTTGTCCGGCTTCATGTCCGTTTGCCAGCGCGGGGGTCAGGGATAGCATTCGGATCGCGGGTCCGCTCTCCTGACGCAGCCTGTCTCTCCCTGTCGTTACTCCTCATTTATTGTCATGATTACAATATCTTGCCTGTCCTGATATCCTTCCCCCGAGCCCCCTTGAAGGAGCCGCTTGTCCGGTGAGGGGGGATGGGAGGCGGATATGGACGGCGCACGGACCCTTGCACTCGACTACCGCCCGATCGGCGACCTGATCCCTTACGCGAGGAATGCGCGGACCCATTCGGAGGCACAGGTCGCGCTGATCGCCGGCTCGATCCGGGAATACGGCTTCACCAATCCGGTGCTGGTCGACGGGGCGAACGGCATCATCGCCGGCCACGGCCGGGTGCTGGCAGCGCGCAAGCTGGGGCTGGAGGTGGTGCCGGTGATCGAGCTTGCCCATCTGAGCGAGGCGCAGAAGCGGGCCTATGTGCTGGCCGACAACAAGCTGGCCGAGCAGGCGGGGTGGGACAAGGACCTGCTGGCGCTGGAACTGGGCGATCTGCGGGAGATGGCGGTGGACCTGGCAAGCCTCGGCTTCGAGACCGGGGAACTGGATGCGCTGCTGAACGCGGGGGCATCGGTGCCGTCGGTGACCATCCCCGAGCCGCCGCGCAACCCGGCCTCGCGGACGGGCGATCTGTGGATCCTCGGGGGCCATCGCCTGCTTTGCGGCGATGCGACCTCCCACGCTGACGTGCGCCGGCTGATGAATGGCGAGCGGGCGGTGCTGTTCGCCACCGATCCGCCCTATCTCGTGGACTACGACGGCTCGAACCACCCGACGCGGAACAAGGACTGGTCACACTCCTATGGCGTGACCTGGGACGACAGCAGTCAGGGTGCGGAGCTCTACGACGGCTTCATCGCCGCCGCGGTCGCCGAGGCGATCACCGAGGATGCGGCCTGGTATTGCTGGCACGCTTCCCGTCGTCAGGCGATGCTGGAAGCCTGCTGGGAAAAGGCCGGTGCCTTCGTGCACCAGCAGATCATCTGGGTGAAGGACCGGGGCGTGCTGACCCGGTCGCACTACCTGTGGAAGCACGAACCCTGCTTCATGGGCTGGCGCCGCCCGAACCGCCCGCCGAAAGTGGCGAAGGAGACGCTGCCCTCGACCTGGGAGATGCCGTCCTTCGCCAGGGACGAGCGCCCCGACCATCCGACCCCGAAGCCGCTCGACGCCTTCGGCATTCCGATGCGCCAGCACGTTGCCCGCGGCGGGCTCTGCTATGAGCCGTTCTGCGGCTCGGGCTCGCAGATCATGGCGGGCGAAGAGACCGGCCGACGGGTCTTCGCGATGGAGATCAGCGGATCCTACGTCGATGTGGCGGTGGAGCGCTGGCAGGCGGGGACCGGCCGTGACGCCCTGCTGGAGGGCGACGGGCGCAGCTTTGCGGCGGTGAAGGCCGAGCGTCTGGCGGAGGGCACGACATGATGGGACGACCGGCAGTGCTGCTGAGCGAGGCGCAGCGGGCCGAGGTGGAAACGCTGGCCGCGGTGCTGAACGCCGAGCAGATCGCCGACTTCCTCGGCATTGGCCGGACCACCTTCTTCGCGCTACTGAACCGCGATCCGGAACTTTGCGAACGCTACAGAAGGGGCAAGGCCCGGGCTGTGGGGGCGGTGGCGCAGAGCCTGGTGACCAGCGCGCGGGCCGGCAATGTCACCGCGATGATCTTCTTTCTGAAGACGCAAGGCGGCTGGCGCGAGACCCTGCAGGTGGCCCCGGCAGCGCCCGAGCAGCCGGATCAGCTCGACCTGACGCAGTTGAGTGACGAGGAACTCGCGGGGCTGCATGAACATGCCCGGCGGCTTCTGGAGGCACAGGCTGCGACGCTGGAGGCCAGGAGGGGAAAGTCGGATGAGCGCTGGTCAGTCGCGTGAAGCCTCGCTGCTGGAGGTCGTCGCCGGCACGGGGACGGGCTTCCTGCTGTCGCTCTGGGTGCAGCGGCTGCTGTTCCCGGCCCTGGGGCATGATCTCGTGCTGTCCGAGAACCTGCTGGTCTCGACGGTGTTCACCGGCCTGTCGCTGCTGCGCGGCTATGGGGTGCGCCGGCTCTTCAACGCCCTTCGGGACCGGCTGCCATGAGCGGCCCGCCCCGCAAGCCGAGCGCCTGGCGCCGGGCCGAGGGCAATCGCGGCAAGCGGGCCTGGAACCATGCCGAGCCGGTGCCACCGAGGGATCTGCCGCGCTGCCCCTCGCATCTGTGCACCGAGGCGCGCAGGGAGTGGCGGCGGCTGGTCGGGGTGCTGCATGACATGGGGGTGATCACGGCGATCGACCGGGCGGTGCTGGCCGCCTATTGCCAGGCCTGGGGCCGCTGGGTGGAGGCGGAGAAGAAGCTGCGCGAGACGCCGCTCCTGATCCGCACGCCCTCGGGCTATGTGCAGCAATCGCCCTGGCTGTCGGTGGCCAACCGGCAGATGGAACTGATGGGCCGCTACATGGCCGAGATCGGGCTGACCCCTGCGGCGCGCTCGCGCATCGTCGTGCAGGGCCTCGTGTCCGAACCGGAGCCGGTGACCAAGATCCAGATCGTGATGGTCGGCAAGGACGAGAATGGCAACATCGTCGAGCGCCCCCTGGACGGGAACCGCGATGACTACGAGAGCTTTGGCCGGCCCGGCGAGACGCGACAGCTGGTGTTGAACAAGGATCTCTGATCGATGGCTTGACTGCCGGCACCTGTCACGGCCTGTACGGAGCTGCGCAACGAACGTTGCGCAGGTCTGGACAGGGGGCGGAAATGGCGGCAGGACAACGGCTGGTGGCCTACGAGCGGGTCTCGACGGCGCGGCAGGGGGCGAGCGGGCTGGGGCTCGAGGCGCAGCGGGCTCAGATCGCCGCCTATGCGCAGGCCCGAGGCACCGAGGTGCTCGCGCGGTTCACCGAAGTCGAAAGTGGGCGCAAGGCCGACCGGCCGGAACTGGCAAAGGCGCTGCATCTGGCGAAGGTCACGGGCGCCACGCTGGTCATCGCGAAGCTGGACCGGCTCAGCCGGAATGCGGCATTCCTGCTCGCCCTGCGCGACAGCGGGGTGCGCTTCGTGGCCTGCGACATGCCCGAGGCCAACGACCTGACCGTCGGCATCATGGCCCTGGTTGCCGAGGCCGAGCGCGAGGCGATCTCGCGCCGGACCAGGGAGGCGCTGGCAGCTGCCAAGGCCCGCGGCACCCGGCTCGGCAACCCCAATGGCGCGGCAGCCCTGCGCCGTGCCGGCAAGGGCGGCGCAGCCTTGCGGGCCACGGTCACCGCCAATGCCGACGCCTTCGCCCGCGACCTCCGCCCGGTGTTCGCCGACATCCGCGCGCAGGGGCACTTGTCGTTGCGCGCCATCGCCGCCGAACTCACCGCACGGGGGATCAGGACCCGCAGGGGAGGCGCCTGGGGGCTGGGCAATGTCGGGTGCCTGCTGACCCGAATGCAGGAAGGGCGCCTGCGGCTCGGCTGACCGCAGCGCGGTGGCCTATCGCCCGGCCGTCGGTCCCGGCTTGACGACGGCGCCGTTCGGTCCCACGACCGTCGCCTGATTGCTTCGGACGAAAGGCCCGCCACCATGCTTCCATCAGGTCCGCGCACGTGCATGCTTGTCCTGACCCTCATGGCCGGCTGCGTGACTGCCGGTCCCAGCGGAACCGTCGTCGGCAATCTCGGGAATGAGGAGTTCCTGCGGCTGAGGGGCGGGCCAAGCCTCGGCTACTCGGTCACGCTGGGCCTGCCGGCGGGCACGCGGGTGGTCCGACGGGACTGCGTGACCGAACTGGGCCAACTTTGGTGTCGTGTCGCCCTCGCCGAAGCACCCACCGTCACTGGATATGTCTCGGCAGACTACCTGATTGTCCCCTGAGCCCCCACCGGGCGCACAACAGGACGGGTTCGACGCCGCCGGGGCCGGGCCTGCGATCTGAACCGCACTGGCGCGAGAACCCGCGTTGATCGAAGCGTTGATGAGCTGGCCCATCGGTTGGGTCGGCTGCGCCGTGAGTACTTTGTTCGATTCCGTCGTATGGCAGACCTCAAGAAAATGTTCCATAAATGTTCTCGTCTGATTCCTCCCCCCTCTGCCGACCTTCGATGCGAGCCCTTAGGCCCGAACCATGAACCTCCGAGCCACCGTCCCGAATCAAGACCCCCTGTCACTCTGCCCCGCACGCGTGCATGAGGCAGAGGGCCGTGGGCGGTGGGTATTTGCGGCGTTCCAGGCGGCGCGGCATCCTGGTCCGGTGCTGTGGGTGGTGCCGGCGCACCAGGTGGGGTTGGCGATGGGGCGGGGTCTGCCACATGGCCTCGCTGAACGGCTGCTGATGCTGACGCCGAAGGGTGGGACAGATCTTCTGTGGTCGGTCGAGGAGGCGCTCCGATCCGAGCCCGTGGCCCTGGTCATCGCCGAGCCGGAGAAGCCGCTGAGCCTCACCGCCGGCCGTCGGCTGCAACTTGCGGCCGAGGCGGGAGGCACCACTGGCCTGATCCTGATCCGCGAGGGACAGGGCAGCAACGCCGCCGAGAGCCGCTGGCAGTGCGAGGTTGTCCCGTCCCCAGCAGCGGACTCGACTCGGCATCGGTGGTCGCTTATCAGGAACAAAAGGGGAACTACGGGAAGCTGGACCTTGGACTGGGATGGAACGTCGGCTGCTTTCGATCTGGCTTCCGCGGCTCGCGAGCGACACGAGCCTGAGGAGACGTCCCGTTGAGGGGCCTTTCGCGCTGACGCTGCGGGCGTCGAATGCCGATCACCTGCACTGTCTTAACATCCTGGCCGAGGATCGGGGCCTGCATCGTGGCATGCCCCTGGCCGATGCACGGGCGATCTGCCCAAGGCTCCAGACCCGGCCCGCTGATCTTGCCCAGGAGGCCGGTGCACTCGGAACCCTGCGGCGCTGGGTCTCGCGCTATGCGCCGATGGTGGCGACCGACGGCAGCGACGGCCTGATTGCGGACATCACCGGCGTGGGACATCTCTTCGGGGGCGAGGAGGAATTGCGGGACGATCTGCACGCACGGCTGGCCCGTTCGGCTCTTGCCGCCCAGAGTGCGATCGCCGGCACAAGGGGGGCTGCGCATGCCCTGGCCCGCCACCGGGGCGGGATCGTGCCCGAGGGCGGTGTGGCCCAGGCGATCGGTCCGCTCCCCGTCGCGTCCCTGCGGATCGATGGAGACACGGCCGTAGCGCTCGCCCTGGTCGGCCTCACGACCATCGGCCACCTGATCCCGCTGCCCCGGGCGCCGCTGGCCCGGCGGTTCGGCGCCGCGGTGATCCTGCGGCTGGACCAGGCGCTCGGAGCACGGGACGAGCCGGTGGCGGCCGAGGCTGACGTGCCGCACTACGGGATCCGGATGACGCTGCCCGAGCCCATCGGCCTGCAGAGCGACGTCATGGAGGGCCTCGACCGGCTGCTCGAGCGTCTCTGCGCCAAGCTTGCCCATCACCACGCCGGCGCCCGGCGGGTGCTGCTGGAGCTGCGCCGGGTGGATCGTGGCACCGTCCAGGTCGAGGTCGGACTGGCACGCGCCATGCGCGACCCGCGCCGGATCGCTGCGCTCTTCCGTAAGGGCGTGGACGAGGTCGATGCCGGCTTCGGAATCGACGCGCTGCGGGTAGTGGCCACCTTGGTCGAACCGTTGGCTCCGGAGCAGCTCGGCGGCGGCCAGAAGGTGCGGGCAGAGGATGCGCTCTCCGACCTGATCTCGCGTCTTGGCAATCGGATCGGCTTTGATCAGGTCCTGCGGTTCCTGCCGGCCGAGAGCAAGATCCCCGAACGCAGCTACCTGCTGGTGCCGGCGGCCTACAGCGAACCGGCGGAGGGCTTTCCCCGGCACGGCCCGCCCCGGCCGCTGCTGATCTTTCCGCCCGAGCCGGTGCAGGCGACCACCCGCTCACCGCCGCCGTCGCGGTTCCGCTGGCGGCGGATGAGCTTTTCCACGCTGCGGGCCACCGGACCCGAACGCATCGCCCCGGAATGGTGGTTCGACGAGCCCGCCTGGCGCAGCGGCCTGCGCGATTACTGGCGGATCGAGACCCGCGAGGGACCGCGCCTGTGGCTGTTCCACACGCCACAGCAGCCCGCCTGGTGGGTGCAGGGGGAATTCGCATGACCGCCTACGCCGAGCTCTGCGTCACCTCGAACTTCACCTTCCTGACCGGCGCCTCGCACCCCGAGGAGCTCATCACCCGTGCTGCCGAACTGGGGCTGCAGGCGATCGCCATCACCGACCGCAATTCGGTGGCCGGGGTCGTGCGGGCGTTTTCCGCGCTGAAGGAGCTGGCACGGCTGCGCGACGAACACCAGGCCTCGCTCGCGCCGGCCGAGGCGCCGATCATCCGCTCGCAGCGAGTCGAGGATCATTCCAGCCGACAGGTGGTGCCGCATTTTACCGGCGCGACCGAGGCGCCAGACCTGCCCGATGCGGCACTTCCGAAGCTCATCCCCGGGGCGCGTCTCGCGTTGACCGACAGCGCGGTCGAATGGCTGGCGCTGCCAACCGATCTGTCCGCCTGGTCTCGGTTGACCCGGCTCCTGTCGCTGGGCAAGCGCCGGGCCGGCAAGGGCGATTGCCACCTGACCCGCGGCGATGTCGAGGACTGGGCGCAGGGGATGATCCTGATCGCACTGCCGCCCGATCCGATGGAATGTGGTGCCGAGGCCGCCCGCGCCGTGCGTCGCGATCTGTTGCAGATGATCCGCCGCGCCCCCGGCCAGTGCTTCCTGGGCGCGGCCCCTGTCTATGACGGCCGCGACCAGGCTCGTCTGGATAGGCTCTCCACGCTCGGGCAATCTGCCGGCCTGCCCATGGTTGCGCTGGGGGACGTGTTGATGCATCGCGCCGCGCGCCGGCCCCTGGCCGATGTGCTCACCTGCCTGCGCCTGGGCTGCACCATCGACGGGATCGGCGAGCACCGCCTGACCAACGGCGAGCGCCGGCTGAAGAGCGGGGTCGAGATGGCCCGGATGTTCCACCGCCACCCGGGCGCCATCCGCCGCACGCTCGAGATCGCCGCCCGCTGTGCCTTTCGCCTCGACGACCTCTGCTATCGCTATCCCGACGAGGCGCTGGACGGTGAGCCGGCGCAGACCCGTCTCGAACGCCTGACCCGCGACGGGCTTGCCTGGCGCTATCCCAAGGGACCACCGCCGCGGATCGTCCAGCGGGTGCAGAAGGAGCTGACGCTGATCGCGGAGGTGGATTATGCGCCCTATTTCCTGACCGTGCATGACATCGTGGCCTATGCCCGGTCGCGGGACATCCTCTGCCAGGGTCGCGGGTCGGCCGCGAACTCGGTCGTCTGCTATCTCCTCGGCATCACCGAGGTGCCCCCCGAGAGCATCACCCTGATCTTCGAACGCTTCATCTCCAAGGAGCGGGGCGAGCCACCGGACATCGATGTGGATTTCGAGCACGAGCGCCGCGAGGAGGTCATCCAGTGGATCTATGACCGCTATGGCCGCCATCGCGCCGGGCTGACCGCCACCGTGATCCATTTCCGCTCGCGCGCCGCCATCCGCGAGGTCGGCAAGGTCATGGGCCTCAGCCAGGACGTGATCGCCCGGCTCAGCGCGCAAATCTGGGGCTGGTCCTCCTCCGCCCCCGGCGATGACCGCATCCGTGATGCCGGGCTCGATCCGGCGGATCATCGCGTCAGGCTCGCCACCCGGCTGATCGCCGAGATCATCGGCTTCCCGCGCCACCTCTCGCAGCATGTCGGCGGCTTCGTCATCACCCAAGGACGGCTGGACGAGCTCTGCCCGATCGAGAACGCCGCGATGGAGGATCGCACCGTCATCGAATGGGACAAGGACGACATCGACGCCCTGGGTCTGTTGAAGGTCGATGTCTTGGCGCTGGGCATGCTGACCGCGATCCGCAAGGCCTTCGGTCTGGTTGCCACGCACCGGCGCCGCGAACTGACGCTGGCGAATGTCGAACCCGACGACCCGGCGGTCTATGACATGCTGTGCAGGGCCGATGCGATCGGGGTGTTCCAGGTCGAAAGCCGCGCGCAGCTGAACTTCCTGCCCCGCATGCGCCCGCGGGTGTTCTACGATCTCGTCTGCGAGGTTGCGATCGTGCGGCCGGGGCCGATCCAGGGCGGCATGGTCCATCCCTTCATCAACCGCCGCCAGGGCAAGGAGAAGGTCCAGGAGCTGGGGCCGGCCCTGATGGAGGTGCTGGGACGCACCTATGGTGTGCCGCTGTTCCAGGAGCAGGCGATGCAGATCGCGGTGGTGGCGGCCGGCTTCACGCCCTCCGAGGCCGACCGCCTGCGCCGCTCGCTCGCCACCTTCAAGCGCATGGGCACCATCGGCTCATTCCGCGACCGCTTCGTCAGCGGCATGCTGGAACGCGGCTATGATGCAGGCTTTGCCGAGCGCTGCTTCGCCCAAATCGAGGGCTTTGGCAGCTACGGGTTCCCCGAGAGCCATGCGGCGAGCTTCGCCCGGCTGGTCTACATCTCCGCCTGGCTGAAGCATCATCACCCGGCGATCTTCACCTGCGCTCTCCTGAACAGCCAGCCGATGGGCTTCTACGCCCCGGCCCAGCTGGTGCGCGATGCCCGCGATCACGGCATCGAGGTGCGCCCGGTCTCGGTCAACCATTCGCTCTGGGACTGCACCATCGAACCGCGCGCCGACGGCGCCCTGGCGCTGCGGCTGGGGTTCCGGCAGATCAAGGGCATGCGCGAGGAGGATGCAGCCTGGATCGCTGCGTCCCGGGCCAACGGCTACAGCGATGTCGAAAGCATCTGGCGCCGGGCCGGGGTGAACCCGGCCGCGCTCGAGCGTCTGGCCGAGGCTGATGCCTGCTCCGATCTGGGGCTGTCGCGTCGCGACGCGCTCTGGTCCGCCAAGGCGCTGCGGGCACCCGCCCCGTTGCCGCTGTTCGGAGCCGATGGCGAGGGCGGCCAGGAGCCGGGCGTCACCCTGCCGCAGATGACGCTGGGCCAGGAGGTGGTGGAAGACTATGTGGCCCTCCGCCTGTCCCTGCGGGCCCACCCGCTGGAACTCCTGCGGCCGCGCCTGCCGGAAAGCCTGCCGCATGACCGGCTGGCTCAGGCCAAGGGCCGAGTGATCGTCACCGGCCTCGTCATCACCCGCCAGCGCCCGGGCACCGCCTCGGGCGTCATCTTCATCACGCTGGAGGACGAGACCGGGGTGGCGAACGTCGTGGTCTGGCGGCGGGTCTACGAGGCGTTCCGCAAGGCGGTGATCGCCGGACGCCTGCTGCGCGTCACGGGACGCATCGAGCGTGACGGGCAGGTGATGCACCTGATTGCCGAGCGGATCGAGGATGTATCGTCGTTCCTCTCCGGCCTGGGGCGCGACGTGCGCATCGAAGCCAACGACGGTCGCGCCGACGAGACCCGCCGCCCGGCTGGCGGCAGCATGCGTGGCGCGGCCCCCCATCCGCGCGAGCAGGCGAGGCGGCTGTTCCCAAGTCGGGATTTCCACTGAGTGTGGCGGGCAGGCTCACGTCTTCGGCTTGCGCGGCCGCGGCGGCTTCTTCGCCGGATCCTCGATCCACATCTCCCAGCGGTCACCGAAGTTCTTCGTGCAGATCAGATCACGAACCTGCGCCTCGCTCGCCTCGACTTCGCCAAGCCACACCGGCAAATCCTCGTCTTCCAGGAACAACGGCATGCGGTCGGTGATCTCGCTTATCAGGTCGTTGGCCTCGACCGTGATCTGGATGAACTCGCGCTCCACACCCCTTCCCACGTCAAATTCGTCGAAGATCACCGCGATGATCGCGGGCTGCTGGTCCCTCCGGCGGACCCGCCACTGCTGGGTCCAGGCCTTGCCTGCCGGCGTGCCATCGGTGAACTGCACCGGCACCTCCAGCCCTTCGTTGAAGGTCTTGATCCAGGTCACCCCGCGCCTGCGCCGGAACGCCTCCGCGAAGGTCGGCTTCTGATGCACGGTCTCGCCGCGCGCATGCATGTGCTTGGGCACCCGCCGCCCGTCCGCCCTTCGGTCGGTGAAGCCCCAGACCATCGGGCTGATCACCCGATCGCCCTCCGCGTTCAAGTGCACCACCGGCACCGACCGCATCGGCGTGAAGGTCACTTCCACGTCATCGTTCAGCCGCGCCGACATCAGGCTGCTGAACGCATGCACCTCGCTCCAAGACGACATCTGGGTGAACTTGCCGCACATGACAGGGAGTGTGGCGCGAGTGAGGGGAGGTCGGCAAGGTAAATGATAGGGGATAAGCGTGATGGTGAGGTGGCAGCCGACCACGCCGGACCACCCGGTCGGAAGGGACCTGCGATGCTCCGATCAGTCGACTCCTGCGCCCCGCGAACGCCTATTTTCCCGACGCCTGACTGCCCGAGGCAGCGATGACCCGCGCGAGCGACGCGAATAGGGCGCGCCATCGCCATGCGTGTGGGCATCCCTGATCGACGACGGCTGTCAACATCGGCTCAGCCTCGGCGGGCGCTGGAAGCACCATGGTCGTGAACACGCCGACCGTGACCTTTGCCAATGCCGACACGCAGTCGGCATGCCCAGGACAACCTGACCGCCCAGCTTCTGGGCCTCGGTGGGGCGACGGCCGATAGCACCAACCGGTTGTCGATGAACACGCCTGCGGTGCTTATGAACAACGCCGGGGCCGGGATCGAGGCCACCGTCAACAAGGCGGCGGCTGGGAACGATGCGGCTTTCGCTTTCAAGACCGGGTTTTCGGCGCGTGCGCTGATCGGCCTGTTGGGCAACGACGATTTCAGCTTCAAGGTCAGCCCGGATGGCTCGGCCTTTTTCGATGCCATCAAGGTGGACCGGACCAATGGCCAGGTGGAACTGCCGCAACCCACCATCCTGCCGGGTCTCAGCGCCGCTCCATCCCCTCCGCCCACCGGCAAGGCGGCCGTTTATGCGCGCAACCGGGCGGGCGCTCCGTGGATCGACGTGATGCGTCCATCCGGCCGGGATTTTCCTCTGCAGCCGCATTTCGGAGTCAACCGGATCGCCAACTGGTCACCTTCGGTCACGACCACCATCACCACAGAAGGCCTGCCCATCACCTCGGTCGGGACTGTCTCTCACCCCACGCTGGCCGCGACCAACCTGGCCGCCAGCATGCGGCGCTGGCGCCTGACTTCGGCGGCGGTGGTGGATTCGGCGGCCGAACAGCGTTCTGCGGGTTGGGCCTGCTGGCGCGGCAATGCGGCGGGACTGGGCGGCTGGACCTTCGTCACGCGGATTTCGCTCACGACACTGCAGGCGACCGGCATGGGCTTCTTCGGCCTCTATGGCTCGACCGCCGCGCTGGCCACCACCCTGACGCTGGCCGCCGCCATCAACTGCATCGGCATCGGCTTCCAGCGCGGCACCCACACCCGCTTGCAGCTGGTCGCAAACGACGGCACCGGGGCGCCGACCCTGACCGACATTGGCGCGTCCTTCGCGATCGCCACCGGTGGCGTACTGACGCTCTTCATCGCCGCCCCGCCGAACGGATCATCCGTCTGGGTGCGGGTGGTGGACGAGGTCTCAGGCGCCGTCTTCGAGCAGGAGATCACCGCAGACCTGCCCGCCGCGACGCAGTTCCTGTCGCCGCGGCTGTTCCTGAACACCGGGGCGACCGCTGCCGCCGTCGCCTACGACTGCGCCGGGGTCTATGTGGAGACGGATTTCTAATACCGCGAAAAGGGAGGAACTCGCACCGCATGAAGTGCTCTCCGACAGCCCCACCAAAAAGGACGGCGGCGCGGCTGGAGTGGCGACGCTGGGCGCGCCGGGCGTGGAAGTTGCTCAAAGCATCCTCGCCCATACCCAGTCTGCCATTCATCCGCTGATCGCCCGTCGGACAGTTGATGGCCTTTGCTCCCAGGTACGGATATAATGATTGCCATTGAAGCCTCATTGCTTGGCACGAGGAAGAAATGGACCGTCTCGAATGCGACCGGATGTTCCTCGCCGTCATCGAGACAGCCAGTTTCACGGCAGCTGCCGAGAAGCTGGGCACCAGGTCCGGGCAGGCATCCAAGCTGATCTCGCGCCTGGAGACCGAGCTGGGTGTGCGGCTGCTCAACCGAACGACGCGATCCGTCGCGCCGACCGAGGCTGGTCGTGCCTATTATGATCGCCTGAAGCCGCTTGTCGATGAACTCGACACGCTCGATCTCGACATCCGAAACATCTCGCAGTCCCCGCGCGGGCGGCTTCGGCTGACGGCGCCCCTGACATTCGGCTCTCTCGAATTGGCTCCCGCGCTGAACGCGTTTGCCGGGCTCTACCCGGATATCGAACTCGACGTCAGTTTTTCGGACCGGGTTGTCAACGTCGTCGATGAAGGTTTCGACCTCGCGGTTCGTGTCGGTCGCCCCGGTGACTCCAGTCTGATCATCCGCAGGCTGTGCGCCGTCCGCATCGTCGTGGTCGGCGCTCCGTCCTATCTTGAACAGCACGATGCGCCTGCGTCGCCTAAGGACCTTGCGCAGCACGCCTGCATCATCGACACCAACTTCCGCGAACCGAACCGCTGGCCGTTCAAGGGCGAGACCGGCGAGGTCGAGATGGCGAGCGTCGACGGCCGCATCCGCTATTCGAATGCCGAGGCCTGCGTCCAGGCCGCGGAACTCGGACTTGGGTTCGCCTGCGTGCCCGCCTTTGTGGCGGGGGAAGCACTGCGCTCGGGCAGGCTGATCAGACTGCTGGCGTCGTTCGAACCCGATCCCTACAACGTCCACGTCCTTTATCCACATAGCCGCCATCTCGCGGCCAAGGTGCGCCTGCTCGTCGACTTCCTCTCCGAGCGCTACAGGCAGACGCCGCATTGGGAGCAAGGCTGGTAGGCCATTACCCTTCACCGGGAAGCAATCATCTTCCCCAAGGCCGGATTATCGTCTTTCTCGGCAGAGTCTATGTTCTCCGCATGACGAACGAACTGGCGCTCAACCGAACGCCGGATGTCAGAAGGAGAAACGAATATGAGCATCTCGATCATTGGCGCCGGCAACATGGCGAAGGGTCTCGCGGCCCGCTTTGCGAGCGCCGGCCATACAGTCACGCTCGCCAGCCGCGACGAAACCAAGGCCGACGCTGCCGCCCGGGACGTGGGCAACGGCGTGTCGTCCGCATCCATCGCCGCGGCTGCGCAATCGGCGGACATCGTCGTCCTGGCTGTGCCCTTTGATGCTGCGGGCGACGTCATCGAGGCGGCCGGCGGCTTCGCAGGCAAGATCGTCATCGACATCACCAACCCGATGAAGGCGGACTTCTCGGGCCTCAGCATCGGCCACACGACCAGCGCCGCCGAGGAAATCCAGAAGCGCGCTCCGCAGGCGAAGGTCGTCAAGGCCTTCAACACGATCTTCGCGCAGGTGCTCCAGAACGGCGGTCAGGCCGCCGGCCGTCCCGCCACGGTCTTCGTTGCCGGAGACGACGAGGCCGCGCGGACCGCAGTCGCCGAACTGGCGCGGAGCGCCGGCTTCGAGACGCTGGAGACCGGGGCGCTTGCAACCGCCCGCTACCTCGAGCCCACCGCCGCGCTGAACATCACCCTCGGCTACGGCCTCGGCCACGGCACCGACATCGCTCCCACCTGGCAGCGCGCTGCCTGAGCTCCCTCGATTCAAGGAACATGACCATGACCTACGCAACCGCTTCCGCCTCCACCCGTCCGTCGCTCATCGAAGGCGTCACCAACGCCGATCTCGCCGCGACGATCCTGCGCGTCTCGATAGGCGTCCTCTTCCTCGCCCATGCCGGCCTGAAGCTTTTCGTCTTCACCCCGGCCGGGACAGCGGGCTACTTCGCCAGCCTCGGACTGCCCGGGCCGCTCGCCTATCTCGTCATCGCGGCCGAGCTCTTCGGCGGTCTCGCGCTGATCCTCGGCGTCTACAGCCGTTGGGTGTCGCTGGCGCTGGTGCCGATCCTCTTGGGCTCGATCTACGTGCCGCATGGCGCGGCCGGCTTTTTCTTCTCGAACGAGGGCGGCGGCTGGGAATTCCCGGCATTCTGGGCGGTGACGCTGGTCGTCCAGGCCCTGCTCGGCGACGGCGCTTTCGCCCTCAAGCGCAGCCGCGCCTGACCTCCCTTGCCGGCCGCGGGGACCCTCCCGCGGCCGCATTCTTTTTCAAGGAGACCCGTCATGACCATCGCAGCCGAATACTTCGACATGAATGCCGCGCCGATGCGGATCGGGGCGGTCCGGCTCAAGGTGCGTGATCTCAATGCGGTCTCCACCTTCTACCAGACGGTGCTCGGTCTCCGCCCGATCGAGAGCCACGACCATCGCATCACGCTCGGCACCGGCCGCACGCCGCTGCTGGAACTCGTGGGCGACACGACGCTCGCCCCGCTCGACCCGCGACAAGCCGGGCTATTCCACACCGCCTTTCTGATGCCCACACGCGCCGACCTCGGCCGCTGGCTTGCGCATGTCGTTTCAGCGCGCATTCCGCTGCAGGGGGCATCGGATCACATCGTCAGCGAGGCGCTCTATCTTGCCGACCCGGAGGGCAACGGCATCGAGGTCTACGCCGATCGCCCGGTCTCGCGCTGGCACGGCCACAACGGCGATATCCGCATGAGCACCGATCCGCTCGATCTGCAGGACCTGCTCCAAAGCGCCGAGGGCACCGAATGGTCTGGCTTCCCTGAGGCCGGCAGCGTCGGCCATGTCCACCTGCAGGTGGGGGATACTGCAGAAGCCGATCGCTTCTACCGCGACGTGCTCGGCCTCGATATCGCGGCGCGCTATCCCGGCGCCAGCTTCTACGGCAGTGGTGGTTATCACCACCAGCTTGCCGGCAACGTCTGGAACAGCCGCCGTGCGGGGGTGCGCCCGCAGGGCATGGCGGGTCTGGATGCCGTCGAGATCCTTGTCCGGGACGCCATGAACATCACCGCCATTGCCGCACGCGCCGACGGCGCCGGCATTGCAAGCACCAGGAACGCCGATGGCCTGACCCTGCGCGACCCCTGGGGGACCGAAATCGCGCTGAGGAATTGAGGAGACGACCATGCTGATGAACGGGAAATGGGTTGCGGGCTGGCAGCCCGTCCAGGCCAAGGACGAGAAGGGCGGCTTTGTTCGCCAGACCTCCAGTTTCCGCAACTGGATCACCCCTGACGGCAGCGCCGGGCCGACAGGCGAAGGCGGCTTTGAGGCCGAGCCCGGCCGCTACCATCTCTACGTCGCGCTGATCTGCCCATGGGCGTCGCGCACGCTGATCGGTCGCAAGCTGAAGGGGCTCGAGGACGCGATCTCGGTCTCTGTCGTCGAGCCCGAACTCTCCGACCAGGGCTGGCGCTTCGGCGACACTGGCGGGGCCGACCTCGACACACTGAACGGCGCCAATTTCCTGCACGAGATCTACACTCGCGCCGACCCCGCAATTTCGGGCCGCGCGACGGTGCCGGTGCTGTGGGACAAGCAGCGCGGCACCATCGTGAACAACGAATCCGCCGACATCCTGCGGATGCTGAACTCCGGGTTCGGCGATCTGGCGGATGACAGCTTCGACCTCTACCCGGCCGACCTTCGCGAGGAGATCGACGCGCTCAACGCCCGCATCTATCCGGCGCTGAACAACGGCGTCTACCGCGCGGGATTCGCCACCACGCAAGTCGCCTATGAAGAGGCATTTCACGACGTCTTCGGCATGCTCGACGATCTTGAAGGACGCCTCGGCGATGGCCGCGACTTCTTGCTGGGCGACCGCATCACCGAAGCGGACGTGCGGCTCTTTGTGACGCTGGTGCGCTTCGACATGGCCTATCACGGCCTCTTCAAGTGCAACCTGCGCCGCATCGCCGACTATCCTGCCATCAGCGCCTATCAGGCGCGGGTGCTAGCCATTCCTGGTGTGCGCGAGACGGTCAACATCGAGCACATCAAACGTGGCTACTATTCAATCAAGGCGCTCAATCCCACCGGCATCGTCCCTGTCGGACCGGAGCTGCCGGCAGCCTTGGCCGGATGATGCGGACGCGGTCACCAACTAGCCCGCGCTGAAGTCAGGCTGCGGCGTAGCTGGAATAGACTTCGGTTGATCCGTCACGCCGGATGAGGAACACCTCATAGGCTTCACGTTCGCTCTCCGGCCCCATGCCCGGTGACCCATAGGGCATGCCGGGCACGGCAATTCCGATGGCGTCTGGTCGCTCGTCCAGCAGACGGCGGATATCGGCAGGCGGAACATGGCCTTCGATCATGTAGCCCGCAATCCTGCCGGTGTGGCACGAACCCATGGCCTGCGGGATACCGTTGTCGAGCTTGTACTGCGCGAGCGCGGCTCCATCGCTCTCCTCGACCGTTACTTCGAAGCCATCGGCCTGCAGGATCTCGACCCAGGCCGAGCAACATCCGCAGTTGGGATCCCTGAGGACGTGAAGACCAGGTCTGGACTCGGCCCCGGCCGGCACCGCCGCATTCACTGAAACAGCGCAGGCGCCAAGCACGAAACCGCGGCGAGATATCATCAATCGCATTGTAGGCCCTCCTGTTCAAATCAGCGCAACCGCGCCAAGTCGCGGAATTTTCAGGTCATCCGTACTACGCCCTAGTTCTTGCTGATTTAGTCGGGAAATCCATCCAGTCGCAATGCAATCGACTTCCTTACACGGAAGCTTGAGCCGAAGTGCGCGGATCAAAGCAAGGCCACCCTTGACCTTCCATGAACTGGAAGCCCCATGTTCAAGGCTCACCGGATGCTCGGGAGAGTCTTCATGCAGTTCCAGATCGAGAACATGGCGTGCGGCGGTTGCGCCAGAAGCGTCACCAAGGCGATCCACTCGGTCGATCCACAGGCGAAGGTCGACATCGATCTCGACTTGAAGCGCGTCACCGTGGAGTCGCGTGCCGATCAATCCGCCGTGGCGGCCGTGCTCCAGGACGTCGGATTTCCGCCGCGCTGCGCGGCGTGATGTCCTGTCGGCTGTCGGTGACGCTGCCAGGAGGAACGTGCTGATGGCGAGCGGATTGTATTTACTGGCACAGCGGTTTCCCTCGATGGACGTGTATTGATGAAAAGGTCGGCGCGGATTTGGAGAATGGGATTGGCAGCGTTACTGACGCTGGCCTTTGTCTTCGTCTGGCCGCCGGTCGGCACTGGGAGCGGGTCTGCCGAAGATCACGTGGTGCAGGCAGAAATGCATGGCAACCATGCGCGCATGGAGCAGGATGACCAGGTCGGCCATCTCAACGTCAAGTCGAATGCAGACTGTGACGCTTCCGCAATGGCCTGTTGCATGATGGCGCATTGCTGTCCGGGCATGTCGGTCGGAACGCAAGACCTGCCCTTGATCGCCTGCGGCGACGGGGCGACTGCCGCGTCAGCAGTCCGTGGCACAGGCAGCGATCAGGGGATGGTGCTGCCGCCGCCTCGACCTATGCCTGTCTGACCGCCCAGAAAATTCACGCAACCAGGAAGACTCAAGATGAACATCGCAAAGACGATCCTCGCAGCGGCGCTCGCCGCTACCGCATTCTCGGCGCCCGTCATGGCGCAGGACGCCGAGTTCCAGTTGCCCGAGCAGTGCACGACAGCGTCTGCCGCTGGCGGCATGGACCATTCGGCCATGGGTCATGGCGGCATGCACGGCAATCAGGGCGGCGACATGGGCGCCGGCATGATGGAGATGATGGGCATGGGAGGCATGGACATCGAATCCATGCCCGAGCATGTCCAGGAGAACATGCGCAAGATGATGATCACCATGCCGGCCATGCACGAAGGCATGATGATGGCGGATGTCGACGTGGCCTTCGCCTGCGGTATGATCGCCCACCATCAGGGGGCCATCGACATGGCGGAGGTGCTGCTCGCGCATGGGGACGATCCGCAGATGCGCGCGCTCGCCGAGGAGATCATCGCGGCACAGGGCCCCGAGATCGAGCGGATGACGACCTGGCTGGCCGAGAACGCCAACTGAGACCACAGTGGCCGCGCGGGTCAGCCGCGCGCCCACGTCCGTGT
>JBBCJM010000264.1:0-5300 GCA_037190175.1 Paracoccaceae bacterium
GGCCGTTGTCGGTCATCGCGGGCTTGTAGCTCGACGAGGCGGTCTGGCCCTTGACCACCGGCTCGGTCTCGGTGATCTCCACCGTGATCTTCTGCGGCACTTCCAGCGCGATCGGCACGCCTTCAAACGTCTTGAGCCAGCAGCGCATGCCCTCTTGCAGATAGACCTTGTTGGCGCCCATCACGTCCTCGGTCACCACCACCTGCTCGTAGCTTTCCGGCTCCATGAAGTGGTAGCCCTCGCCGTCCTCATAGAGGAAGTCGTATTCGCGCTCGTCCACGGTGGCCTTTTCCACCTGGTCGGTGGTCTTCCAGCGTTCGCTGACCTTCACCCCGTCCGAGATGCGGCGCATGTCGACCGAGGTGGTCGGCGTGCCCTTGCCGGGGTGGAAGTTCTCGGCCTTGAGAACGACATAGAGGCGGCCGTCCATGTCGACGACATTGCCCTTGCGGAGCGAGGAGGCGATGACTTTCACGTCTGCGGTTCCTTGTGGTTTTCGTGACGGCGGCCTATAGGCCCGCGCGATTGGGGTTGCGCCTAACGCATCCGTCCGAAGAATTCCAGCCGAAAGGCATGTGCGATGACCGAAACTCCGTGGTGGGATGCCGCCCGCCATGCCGACCGCCGCCCGGCGCTGATGGCGCGCAACCGCCTGCAATCGGCGCTGCGCCGCTGGTTCGAGGACGATGGCTTCACCGAGGTGGACCCCTGCGCCTTGCAGACCAGCCCGGGGAACGAGGCGCATCTGCACGCCTTTGCGACCGATGCCATCGGCCAGGATGGCGCGGTGAGGCGGATGTATCTGCACACCTCGCCCGAATTCGCGATGAAGAAGCTGCTGGCGGCGGGGGAAAGCCGCATCTTCGCCTTCGCCCATGTCTGGCGCAACCGGGAGAGGGGGGCCCGGCATAGCCCCGAGTTCACCATGCTGGAATGGTATCGCGTGGGCCAGGACTATACCGTCCTGATGCAGGATTGCGCCGCTTTCCTGCGGCAGGCGGCGCAGGCGGCGGGCACGGCGCTGCTGCGCCGGGGTGAGGCGGTCTGCGATCCGTTGCTGGAGCCCGAGCGGGTATCTGTCGCCGAGGCGTTCCGGCGCCATGCCGGCATCGACCTCTTGGCCACCATGGACCCGCAGGGCCGCCCCGACCGCGATGCGCTGGCGTCTCAGGTGGCAGCCACGGGCCTGCGGGTGGACCCGGGCGACACCTGGTCGGACCTGCTGTCCGCCGTGCTGGTCCAGCGGGTCGAGCCGCATCTGGGCCATGGCCGCGCCACCATCCTCGACCGCTACCCGGCGCACGAGGCGGCGCTGGCCCGGCGCTGCCCCGACGATGCCCGCGTCGCGGAACGCTTCGAGCTTTATGCCTGCGGGGTGGAACTGGCCAACGGCTTCGGCGAACTCACCGACCCCGCCGAACAGCGCCTGCGGTTCGAGGCCGAGATGGACGAGAAGCACCGCGTCTACGGCGAACGCTACCCGCTGGACGAGGACTTTCTGGCGGCGCTGGCCCACATGCCCCCCGCCAGCGGCATCGCGCTGGGGTTCGACCGCCTCGCCATGCTCGCCACCGGCGCCGCGCGGATCGAGGACGTGATCTGGGCGCCGGTCGGGCAGGGCGGCGCGCCCGGCTGATTCCCGCCCGGCCCCGATCCGTGGTCGCCGCTTTTCCCGGCATCTGCCCCGGGCCTGCGCAAGGCTTGGGCGGAATTCCATGCCCCGTTCCCCGCGCCCGCCGCGATGATTGCTGCGCCGCGGCGTGACGGGTTCAGTGGACCCGCGGGGGGACAATCCACCCGTAACCGATGTGCCGCCGGCAGCCCGACGGGCCGCCACCGCACGGGGTTCAACCAAGGCCGCTGCCCGGACCCTCGGGCCGCCCGCGCGCCGGGCGGCCGCCGGTCTCCGCATGGCGGCCCCGACACGGGGGAATGGAATGAGCAACCTGAAATGCTTCTGGCTGGCCGGCGCCCTTGCGCTGACCGCCGGTGCCGCCGCGGCGCAGGACCCGATCAAGGTGGGCGTCCTGCATTCGCTGTCCGGCACCATGGCGATTTCGGAGACCACGCTGAAAGACACCATGCTGATGCTGATCGAGGAGCAGAACGCCAAGGGCGGCCTCCTGGGCCGCAAGCTGGAGGCGGTGGTGGTCGACCCGGCCTCGGACTGGCCGCTGTTCGCCGAAAAGGCGCGCGAGCTGCTGACCGTCTCGAAGGTCGACGTGATGTTCGGCTGCTGGACCTCCGTCAGCCGCAAGTCGGTGCTGCCGGTGATCGAGGAACTGAACGGCCTGCTGTTCTATCCGGTGCAGTATGAGGGCGAGGAATCCTCGAAGAACGTATTCTACACCGGCGCCGCACCGAACCAGCAGGCGATTCCGGCGACCGATTATTTCCTGGACGAACTCGGCGTGCAGAAATTCGCCCTGCTCGGCACCGATTACGTCTATCCGCGCACCACGAACAACATCCTCAAGGCCTATCTGGTGGCCAAGGGGATCCCGGAGACCGACATCTTCGTCAACTACACCCCCTTCGGGCATTCGGACTGGTCCAAGATCGTGTCCGACGTCAAGGCGCTGGGGGCCGACGGCAAGAAGGTCGGGGTGATCTCCACCATCAACGGCGATGCCAACATCGGCTTCTACAAGGAACTGGCGGCGGCCGGGATTTCCGCCGACGACATCCCCGTCGTCGCCTTCTCGGTCGGCGAGGAGGAGCTGTCGGGCCTCGACACCTCGAACCTCGTCGGCCATCTGGCGGCCTGGAACTACTTCCAGTCCGCCGACACCCCGGCCAACGCCGAATTCATCGCCAGGTGGAAGGCCTTCGCCGGCGAGAAACGCGTGACCAACGACCCGATGGAGGCCCATGTGATCGGCTTCGCCATGTGGGTCAAGGCGGTCGAGGCGGCGGGCACCACCGAAGTCGATGCGGTGCGCAAGGCGATGTATGGCATCGAGGTGCCGAACCTGACCGGCAGCACGGCGAAGATGCTGCCGAACCACCACCTGACCAAGCCCGTGCTGATCGGCGAGATCCGCGCCGATGGCCAGTTCGACATCATCAGCCAGACCGATCCCGTCCCGGGCGATGCCTGGACCGACTTCCTGCCGGAATCGGCGGTGCTGGAGGCCGACTGGGCGGCGCTGGACTGCGGGATGTTCAACACGCAGACCAAGACCTGCGTGCAGATCAAGTCGAACTACTGACCGCCGCCGGCGGAGGGGCCCGCCCCCTCCGCCCTCGGGGATCGTCCGCCCTTCGCCTTCCACAGTCCGGGATCCGCCCATGCGCGCCCTTGCCGCCGCGATCGTCGCGGCCTTGTTCCTGCTGCTGCCCGCCGCGGCACCGGCCCAGACCGCCGGCGAGATCCTGGCCGCTCACCGCGATCTGGTCGAGAAATCCTCGCGCCAGACCATCGGCCCGGTGATCGCGGCGTGGGCCGCCAGCGGCGATCCGCAGGCGGCGGCGATCCGGTCGGCCTGGGCCGACAAGGGGCTGGGGATCCGCAAATCCGACGCTGCCTTCTTCCTGATCGCGCCCACCGCCGACGGCTATGCCCTCAAGACGCCCGACGGCGCCGAGGCCGGGACCGCGCCCAAGGCCGACATCGCCGAGCTGCGCCCCAATGCCGGGGTGCGCGGGCTGATCGCCACGGCGCTGGTGCAGTTCCAGCTCTCGGACCCCGACCGCGCGCGGCGCGCCGCCGCGGTGGCCTCCATCGCCCGCGATGCCGCGCCCGATCATCTGGCCCCCCTGCGCGCCTCGATCCCTGCCGAGCCCGATGCCGCGATCAAGGCGCAGAAACAGCGTCTGGAACGGCTGCTGACCCTGCGCTTCGACCCCGACAGCGCGGCCCGCGTCGCCGCCATCGAAAGTTTCGCGGGCGATCTGGGGCTCGACCTGCGCGGGGCGCTGAACCCGCTGGTCGCCACCACGCCGCTTGCCACCGCGGGCGACCCGCCCCCCGGCACCAACATCGCCCGCCGGCTGCGCCCCGGCACCGACCTGAGCGGGGACGCGGCCTATGCCCTGCTGGTCGCCGCCGGCCTCGCCCCCGCCCGGCTGACCCGTGCCGACCTCAAGTCCGCGCTGGTGGCGAATATCGTCGACGGCCGGGTCGCCGGCATCCCCGTCGCCGCGCTCGACACCCCCGCCGCCCGCGACCGCGCCTATGACGCGCTGGAGGCCGTGGGCACCGTCCCCCTCGCCGCCACCGACGCCGAGGCTGCCGCCGCCGTCGCCGCCCACCGCTTCCACGCGGTCTATGCCGAGCCCGACCCGGCCGTCACCGCCGCCGCCCGCGCCGTGCTGGACGGGATCGAGACGAAGATTGCCGCCATGCAGGCCGCCGACCTCGCGCTCGACGCGCTGTCGCTGGCGGCGATCTATTTCCTGGCCGCCATCGGTCTTGCCATCACCTTCGGCGTCATGCGGGTGATCAACATGGCGCATGGCGAGTTCATTATGATGGGCGCCTATACCGGCTATGTGGTGCAGCTGTTCGTCAGCAACTACACGCTGTCGATCCTGATCGCCCTGCCGCTGGCCTTTGCCGTCACCTTCGCCGCCGGCGTGGTGATGGAGCGGCTGGTGATCCGCCACCTCTACAAGCGCCCGCTGGAGACGCTGCTGGCCACCTTCGGCATCTCCATCGCGCTGCAACAGCTGGCCAAGAACATCTTCGGCACCCAGGCCCGGCCGCTGACCGCGCCCTCCTGGCTGGACGGGGCGCTTGTGGTCAACGACATCCTGGGCATCAGCTACATCCGCATCGCCATCTTCGTGCTGGCGCTGGTGTTCCTGGCATTCTTCCTGTGGCTGATGAACCGCACCCGCCTGGGGCTCGAGGTGCGCGCCGTCACCCAGAACCCAGTCATGGCCGCCAGCATGGGCATCGACCCCGACCGCATCAACATGCTGACCTTCGGCCTCGGCTCGGGCATCGCGGGCATCGCGGGGGTGGCCATCGGGCTGTTCGCCAAGGTCACCTCGGAGCTCGGCTCGGACTATATCGTGCAGAGCTTCATGACCGTGGTCGTCGGTGGGGTCGGCAACATCTGGGGCGCGCTGGCCGGCGCGCTGATGATCGGCACCCTGCAAAAGGGCATCGAGTGGCTGAACCCCTCGAACACGCTGGCCGCCCAGACCTGGATGATCCTGTTCATCATCCTGTTCATCCAGTTCCGCCCGCGCGGCATCATCGCGCTCAAGGGCCGGGCCGCGGGGGACTGAGCATGCACGCCGCCCCGCATCATCTTGCCCGAAATACCCCGGGGGGTTTCTCAAGGGGGCAC
>JBBCJM010000265.1:0-2990 GCA_037190175.1 Paracoccaceae bacterium
GGCGCGGCCCGCGACCTGCCCGATCATCGCATGGGCCGTGGCGGCGCCCACCGCGCCGGCCAGCCGGCGTTCCAGCCCGGCCAGGAAGGCCGGCGTGGGGTCGGGCAGCATCCCCTGCTTGCCCTGCGTGCCCGCCTCGGCCTCGAACAGGCCCTGCGCCGCCTCCTCGCCCAGGATGCGCTGGGCCATCACCAGCAGCGCCTCGGGCTCGGCCGCGCCGCGCGCCCATTCCCGCGGGCCGCCCGGGCGGTCGAAGACGTTGACGAAGGCCGCGCCCTGCATCCGCTCCACCGGGCCGGGAAAGGTGACGACCGAGACCAAGGCGAAGGCGGCGGTGTTCAGTACCAGCGACCAGAACATCGCATGGATCAGCGGATCCATCCCCTCCACCGCGAAGAGGGCGACCGGCCGCAGCCAGCCGATGCCCCAGGGGCCGTGCTGGAACACCGCCGCGGGGATCGCCGCACCCGGGCCGAAGGAGGGCAGGAACAGCGTATAGACCCAGACCGCGAAGCCCAGGCTCAGCCCGGCCACCGCGCCCGCCCGCGTCGCCCCGCGCCAGAACAGGCCCCCCACCAGCGCCGGCAGGCATTGCGCCACGCCCACGAAGGCGATGAGCCCGATGGAGGCCAGCGCCGCCGAGCCGCCCGACATCCGGTAATAGGCATAGCCCAGCGCCAGCACCCCGGCGATGGAGAAGCGCCGCGCGTTCAAAACCAGCCGCCGCAGGTCGCCCGCCACCGCCGCGCCCCGGCGCAGCCGCAGCCACAGCGGCACCACCACGTGGTTCGACACCATGGTGGCCAGCGCGATGGCCTCCACGATCACCATCGAGGTGGCCGAGGAAAAGCCGCCCAGGAAGGCCAGCATGGCCAGCCCCCCCTGCCCCTCGGCCAAGGGCAGGGTCAACACGAACATGTCGGGGTTGGCGCCGGCCGGCATCCGCTCCAGCCCGATCACCGCGATGGGCACCACGAAGAGGCTCATGGCGAAGAGATAGGCGGGGAAGGCCCAGGCGGCGGTGCCCAGGTGCCGCTCGTCGGCGTTCTCCACCACCATGACCTGGAACATCCGCGGCAGGCAGATCACCGCGGCGCCGGCGCAGAACAGCAGCCCCGCCCAGCGGCCCGGCCGCAGGTCCCAGTCGGCGATGGGGCTGGCGTCGATGCGGGCGATCACGTCGGCCGGCCCCCCGGCCAGCCCCCAGACCACCCAGACCCCCACCGCCAGCAGCGCCACCAGCTTCACCACCGCCTCGACCGCAATGGCGGTGACCACGCCGGTATGCTGCTCGTTGGCGTCCAGGTTGCGGGTGCCGAACAGGATGGTGAAGAGCGCGAGCCCCCCGGCCACCCAGATCGCCGTGGCCCCGGCATCGCCGCCGAACCCGTCCGGCGCGTCCTGCACGAAGACCCCGAAGGACAGCGTGACCGACTGCAACTGCAGCGCGATATAGGGCGTCGACGCCAGCACGCAGAGCGCGGTGACGATGACCCCCAGCAGGTTCGACTTGCCGAAGCGGCTGGAGATCAGGTCGGCGATCGAGGTCACCCGCTCGCGCCGGCCGATCCGCACCAGCTTGCGCAGCAGCCACCACCAGCCCACGAAGACCAGCGTGGGGCCGAGATAGATGGTGGCGAACTCCAGCCCCGAGCGGGCGGCATAGCCGACCGCGCCGTAGAAGGTCCAGGCGGTGCAATAGACACTGAGCGACAGCGTGTAGACCAGCGGCGAGCGCAGCCAGGCCACCCGCGCCGCCATCGCCCGCCGCTCGACGATGAAGGCCACCAGGAACAGGAAGACCACATAGGCGAGCGAGGCCGCGACCAGGATGTTGAAGGGCATGGGCTCAGCCCTCGTCCTCGGGGCCTGCGTCCTCCCCCGTGGGGTCGAGCCCGCGCGAGATCAGCGCCGCCACCACGATCAGCCCGGCCCAGACCGCGAAGAGATAGATGCCGTCGGGCGCGGTGTCGCGCTGCGCGGTCTCGGCCGGGGCCCAGAGGATGGGCAGCAGGATCAGGAAGGCGCCGATGACCGGCAGCATCCGCGCCGCGTCGTGCAGCCGGCGCAGCCGGTAGCCCGAGGGCGTCTGGAACAGCGGGCGGCGCGGGCGCCTCATCGCCGGCTCATGCCGCCGCGCCGCCGGTCAGCTCCCGCACCGAGGCCAGGAACTCGGCGTTGGAGAAGGGCTTGGACATGAAGCGGTCGGCCCCGGCGCGCTCGGCCGCCTCGCGGTCGCGGCCTTGGCCCTTGGCGGTCAGCATCATCACCGGGATCGCCGGCCCCGCGGGGTCGGCGCGCAGCGCGGCCAGGATGTCGAAGCCCGACATGCCGGGCAGCATCACGTCCAGGATCAAGAGGTCGGGCGCCGCCGCCCGCACCGCGCCCAGCGCGTCGGGCCCGCCGGGGTGGGTCGAGACCCGCCAGCCCTCGCGCGTCAGCAGGAACCGGATCGCCTCGGCGATATGGGGCTCGTCCTCGATCAGGAACACGTGGCGCGCGCGTGTCCCGGCGGCCCGCCCCTCCGGCTCTGCCCTGCCCTGCATCGCGCCTCCCTCGCCCCGCCGGTCACTCCCTCCGCCGGGGTGGTGCAGTATCGGGCAGAAAGCCCCGCCCGCCAAGCCCTCGCGTCACAGCCCGGCGGCGGTTTCCTCGCTCAGGATCGCGGGTTCCCGCCGGGCCGGGCAGGCCCCACGCGGGCAGATCCGGCAGGCCCCGCCGATGCGCAGCACCGGCAGCGCCGCGTCGGGGGGGCCGGGCTCGGGCCGGATCAGCATGGCGGCCCGGCGCAGCTCGGGGCCGGCGAAGCCCTCGGGGAACTCGGCCGTGGCGCAGGCGCGCAGGCGGAACCGGCGCGGCAGCGCGCCCGGCAGCTCGCCCATGGCCTCGACCGGCGCCCCGGGGCGGACCAGCGCGGCATAGAGCGGCCAGAGCGGGCAGGCACCCCCGCCCCGCGGCAGGGGAAAGCCCGGCACCGGCTTGCGCAGGAT
>JBBCJM010000266.1:0-15106 GCA_037190175.1 Paracoccaceae bacterium
CGGCTTTCTTCGCTTGCGTTCCGCCACCGGCAGCGAAGAAAGCCGGCAGGCTTGATGAGCGGCGTCAGTAATCCCGCTGGAGGAAGATCCCCACCCCCGCCTCGCCCTCGGATCCCACATGGCCCTTCACCGTCACCCCGGGCCGGATGTCGAGGTTCAGGTTGATCCGGCTGCGGCCGCCCTGGTCCACCTCCACCTCGGTATAGACGTTCTCCGAGATGTACTTGCCCGCCCGCAGCGTGGCGCCGCCCTGGCCGTCGGTCACGATGTCGAGGTCGTCCAGCCCGAAGCCCTTGCGCAGCCGCCCGATGATCCCCTCGCCGCCGCGCCCGGCCAGCGTCGCCACCGCCGAGGCCAGCTGCGCCGCCTGCAGGGGCGAGATATTGTCGAGCCCGCGCCCGAACAGGAGCCGCGCCAGCACCTCCTCCTCCGGCAGTTCGGGCGAGGAGGTGAAGCTGACCTCGGGCTGGGTGGCCGGGCCGGTGATGCGGACCGTGGTCAGCACCCCGTCGCTGTCGTTGGTGGCGGCGATGTCCAGCACCGGGATCAGGTCGCCCTGCAGGTCCAGCCGCGCGGTGGTCAGCACCAGCCGCCGCCCGAGGATGTCCAGCCGGCCGCGGATCAGCTCCAGCGCGCCCGAGGGCACCACGTTGGCGGTGGTCCCGCCCAGATGCACCTGGCCGCCCAGTTCGGCGTCGAGCCCCCGGCCGCGCAGGAACACCCGCGCGGGGGCCGAGATCAGGATGTCCAGCGCTAAGGCCCCGCTGCCCCCCACCCCGGCGCCGGCGCCGTCGCCCAGCAGCCCCGCCCGCCGGCGGGTGGCGCGCACCTCGGCCGGTTCGTTCACGTGCCGCATGTCGGGGATCTGCCCGCTGCCGGCGAGGCTGGCGTTGGGGACGTGCAACTCCGTCTCGCGCAGGTCCACCCGGCCGGCGATCCGGCCGCCCCCGGTCAGCGGGCCGGAGACGCGCAGGCTGGCGTCCGCCGTGGTCTCGAAAAGCGTGGGGTCGCGCAGGGTGGCGCCGCTCAGCGTCACGCCCAGGTCGGAGGAGAAGGGGGCCGACAGCCCCACCTGCCCCGAGACCGCGACCTGCCCGCCGGAGGAGATCCCCGCCGTCGCCTGCACATTGGCCGACCCGCCGCCCAGGGTGGCCGTGGCCTCGACCCCCTCCAGCGCAAAGGGCAGGGCGGGGTCCGACAGCCGCCCGCCGCTCAAGCGCACCGGGCCGGACAGGGACGACAGCGCCAGGGGGCCGTTCAGCCCGAGGTCGAAGGACAGGCCCCCCTGCACCGCCCGGCTGCCCAGGAAGGCATTGGCCAGCCCCGCCTGCGCCGAACCCGCCAGCCGCAGATCCGCGCTGCCGAAGTTCGCGGCCACCCGGCCGCGGGCGGTGGCGTCGATCTGCCCCGGCCCCTGCATCTGCACGTCGACCTGATACCCGGCACCGTCCTGCACCAGATCGCCGGTCAGCGTCAGCGGGCCGGGGAATTCGGGCACCAGCAGGGCGAGGTTGGCCAGCCGCCCGGTCAGCGCCACGCGGCGGATGTCGTCCTCGATCCGGCCGGTGGCGTCCAGCGTCACCTGCGGGTTGCGCAGTTCCGCCTCGTCGACCTGCACCACCCCGTCGCGCAGCCCCAGCGCCAGCCGCAGCGTGCTGTCCCCGGCCAGCAGCCGGTCGGCCTGCGTCTGCCCCAGCCGCAGGTCGCGGGCGGTGCCGTCCAGCGTCAGCCGCCCGTCCTGCGGCGTGCCGGTGAAGGCGGCGTCGGCCGAGACCGCGCCGCCATAGCCGCGGCCCAGCCGGGCGAGGTCGCTGATCCGCACCGTGGCGGTCAGGTCCGACCCCGCGGGGTCGTAGACGCCGGCGACCCGGGCCTCGGCCGCGGGGTTCAGCACCTCGGCCCGTTCGATGGCGATCCGCTCGCCCTGCCGCGTGAGTGCCAGATCCAGCGCGGTGTCGCCGGCCAGGAGCGCGTCCAGCTCCGCCCGCCCGGTGCGCAGCTCGCGCCCCGTGCCGGTCAGGGTCAGGCTGCCGTCCTCGGGCGTGCCGGTGAAGGTGGCGTCGGCGATCAGCTCGCCGGCGTAGTCCGGCCCCAGCCGCGACAGGTCGGAAAGCCGCAGCGCCGCGGTCAGGTCCGATCCCGCGGGGTCGTAGAACCCGGTCACCCGGGCCTGCGCCTGCGGGTTCAGCACCTCGGCGCGTTCGATGGTGATCCGCTCGCCGGTGCGCGCCGCGGCGAGGTCCAGCGCGGTGTCGCCGGCCAGCAGCGCGTCCAGCTCCGCCTGCCCCAGCCGCAGGCTGCGCCCGGTGCCGCGCAGGGTGGCGCGCAGGCTTTCCGGCGTGCCGGTCAGCGTGGCCTGCCCGGAGATCCCCCCGGCATAGCTGCCGCCCAGCACGGTCAGGTCGGGGAAGTCGATCTCGGCCGTCAGGTCCGATCCCGCGGTGGCGATCCGCCCCTGCACCGCCAGCCGGGCCGGGCCGGCGACCAGCACCAGGTCGCGCAGCAGCGTCCCCGTCTCGTCCCGCCGGGCCGAGAGGTCGATCTGCGAGCGGCCGCGCAGCAGACCGTCGAGTTCGGCGATATCCACCGTCAGGTCCTGCCCCGAGACCTGCGCGGTCACGTCGAAGGCGCCGGTCAGCGGGCTGCCGGTGCCCTGCGCCGTCAGCCGCGCGGCGCCCGACAGCGGCCGGCCGGCAAGGCCGGAAAGGCGCGAGATGTCGTCGAACCCGCCCTGCATGTTGCCCGACAGGGTGAAGCCGGAGTTCAGCCCCTGCACCAGCCCGCGGGCGGTCAGGCCATAGCCCTGCCCGTCCAGCGCCAGTTCCCCGATCCGCAGCGCGTCGTCGCCCGACTGTTTCGAAAGCGTCAGCCGGCCCTGCACCTCGGGGCCCAGCGCGGCGGCCAGGTCAGGGTCGGTGGGGGCCAGCCCCTCGGCCGCAAAGCGGAAGGTGCCGCCGAACACCCCCGGCAGGCCCTGTCCGGCACGCGCCCCCATCCGGCCCGAGCCGGTCAGCCGCAGCCGGTCCAGCGCCAGGTCGTCGCGCGTCACCCCGGTCACGTCGAACCGCGCGGTCCAGGTGTCGCCCGCGGCGGCGTCATAGCTCACGTCGATCGCCGCGGCCTCGACCCGCATGTTCACGTCGGCCGCGAAGGGCAGGGCGACCGGCTGCCCCGAGGCCAGCCCCAGCCGCCCGGTCAGCGCCAGCCGCTGCGGCGTGCCGTCGCCGGCCACCACCGCCGCGCCCTCCAGCGTCAGCGCCTGGGCCGAGAGCGACAGCCGCTGCAGGTCCAGCCGCCCGTTGGCGTCGCGCACCCCGGCGACCGAGAGGCCGACCTCGGGACCGAAGAAGGCCGCCTGTTCGGGCAGGAACAGGGGCGCCAGGTCGCCCGAGAAATCCGCGGCGAAACTGCGCCCGCCATCGGCCGTGCCGCTCAGCGTAAACCGCCCCGCCAGCCGTGGCACCTCGTCGGTGGCCAGCGTCACCTCCGCGGCAAAGCCGGTCAGGGGGCCGGAGCCGCGCAGGGTCAGGCTGGCCGCGGGCCCCCCGGGCAGGTCCAGCATCGTGGCGGCGATCCCCCCCGGCCCCTCCACCGCGTCCAGCGACAGGACCAGCACGTTCGAGGCGTTGGAATAGCTGGCCTGAAGGTCGATCCGCCCCTCGGGCCCGTCGTCCAGCCGCAGGATCTGGATCGTGGTGCGCCCCTCGCCGTCGTCCAGCGTCATCGAGGCTTCCAGCGAGCCCTCCACCCGCTGGCCCACCACCGCGTCGCCCAGCACGATGCGGGTGGCGGCCAGCCGGCCGATGTTCACCGCCACCGGCAGGTCGGGCAGGGCGAAGGGCGCGGCCTCGGGCGAGGGCGTCGTGTCGCCCTGCGGCGGGCGGACCAGCACGATCTCCTGCGCCGAAAGCTCGTTGATCTGGATGTTGCCGCGCAGCACCTCCAGCCGGTTCCAGTCCAGCACCACGCCCGAGACGGTGATCCACACGCCTTCGGCATCGGCGATGGTCAGCCGGTCGATCTCGGCCCGCGAGGACAGCGCGCCGCGGAACCCCTCCACCCGCACCTCGCGCCCGGCGCCGGACAGGCTGTCCTCCAGCCAGCGGGTCAGCCGGCCGCGGTCGTCGTCCTGCGCGACCGCCGCGAAGGGCAGCCAGAGGGCGAGCGCGAAGGTCGCAAGGAACCGCATCAGAACGACTGCCCTATGCCCACGTAGATCTGCACGCCCTCGCCGGTGTCGCCGCTGACCGGGGCGGCCACGTCCAGCCGAATAGGGCCGATCCCGGTGTCGTAGCGCAGGCCGATCCCCGCGCCGGCGTGCGAGCCGCCGAGACTGTCGAAGAAGTCCAGGCCCCCCACATGGCCCCAGTCCACGAAGCCCACCACCCCGATGGTGTCGGTCACCCGCACCCGCGCCTCGACCGAGGCGGCCAGGAACGCCTGCCCGCCGATCTTGAAATCCGGCTGCAACTGCACCCCCAGCGACTGGTAGGGATGCCCGCGCACCGTGCCGCCGCCGCCGGAATAGAACAGGTACTGCCGCGGGGTCTCGATGAGGTTCGGCCCGAACACCGCGCCCGCCTGCCCGCGCGCGGCCAGCGTCACCCGGTCGCGCTGCCCGAAGCTGCGGTAGAACCGCGCGTCGGCCTTCACCCGCACCCCCGCCTCGGCGCCGCCGAAGCCCAGGAATGGCCGCACCTCCAGCGAGCCATAGCGCCCCTCGCGGGCGTCCAGCGGATCGTCGCGTTCCTCCCACACCCCCGACAGCGGGAAGGAGAGGTAGCGATAGGTATAGAGGCCGGTCACGTCCTCGACCCGCGACCAGTCGTAGTCCACCCCCGCGGTCCAGGTCAGCCGGCGCGAGGCATAGTTGGTCAGCAGGAGCCCGATGCTCGCCGTCTCGGCGATATAGTCCTCTTCCCGCAGCTTGGAGATCTCGAAGCGCAGCTGCCCGGTGGTGTCGGCGCGGATGTCGGCGGGGCGGTCCAGCGTGGCGCCCAAAATATAGTCCTCGCCGCTCGACTGCGCGCCGATCTGGCGCACCTCGCCATAGATCCGCAGCCGCTCGGCCCCGCCGAAGAGGTTGCGGTGCAGCCAGCTTCCGGTGACGGCGAGGCCGTCGAGGCTGGAAAGCTCCGCCCCGAAGGTGTAGCGGCGCGGCCGTTCCTCCACCAGCGCCAGCGAGACGCCCTGCAGGTCGGGGGCGGTGACGCTCTCGTCCTCCACCACCGAGACCGAGCGGAAGACGCCGGTGCGCCGCAGCCGCTCGGCCACCAGTTCCAGCGCCTCGGGGTTGAAGACCTGACCCTCCGGGTAGCCGGCGATGGCCAGCACGCGGGACAGCCGCATCCGCTCGGTGCCGGTGACGCGCAGCGGGCCGAAGCGCAGCCGCGGGCCGGGGGCCAGGCCGATGTCGGCCGAGAGGGTGCGGCGGGCGTGGTCGGCCAGGATGTCCTGCCGCGCGACGCGGGCGCGGGCATGGCCCACCGCCCGCCAGCCGTCGATCCCGGCCTCGGCGGCACTGGCGATCAGCCCGCTTTCCGCCACCGCGCCGGGCACGAAGCCCTCGGGCAGTTCGGTGCCCTGGGCCAGCGGCGCCACGCGGGTGCGGGCGAAGGCGAAGCGCGGCCCGGGCTCCACCCGCACGGCGACGGTGCCGATGCGGGGCGGCGTGTCGATGGGGGGGATATCGGCCGCCTCGCGCCCGTCGATGCGCACCGAGATGACGCCGGAGTAATAGCCATGCGCATAGAGCGTGCCCAGCAGTCGGCCGTATTCCGCCCGCGCCGCGGCGGCGATGTCCAGCGGCTGGGTGGTGTCGTCGGCCACCGCCGCGCGCAGGGCCGAGGCGGCGGCCAGCGCAGTGGCGAGTTCCCGGTCGGCCCCGGGGGTCTGGAAGATCAGCTGGTCCAGCGCGAAGGCCGGCCCGCCCGCCAGCGCCGCCATGAGGGCCAGGCGCGCGATCCTCTGCCGTGTTGCCCCCACTCTCGCCCCCCCGAAACGCGCCTTTTGCCGACTATGGCACCGGCCCAATCGGGGAACAATGCACAGCCCGCGAATGTGTTCCCGGGATCGTGAGAAACCGCCGACGGAGAGCACCGGCCCGCTACTGCGCCGCCACCTCGCGTCCGTCGCGGGGGACCGAGAGCAGGCGGTCGGTCAGTTCCGAGAGCGCCAAGGCCGCCGCGCCGTGGGCCCAGAGCAGGTCGCCCCAGGCGTGGATCTCGATGGGCGCGCGGGGGCGGCCGGTGTCGATGGCCAGCGCCTCCATCTCGGCCAGGGTGTCGGCGGCGTAGAGATAGTCGAAGCGCATCCGCTCGCCCGACAGGATGATCAGCGCGGGGTCGAAGAGGTTGACGACATTGGACAATCCCACCGCCAGATACCGCCCGGCCCGGCGGAAGATCGACCGCGCCGCCGCATTGCCGGCCTTGGCGTGGTCGTAGAGGCTTTCCAGCAGCAGGTTGATCGGCATCTCGCGCGTCAGGTTCAGCGCCGTGGTCGCCTCGCGCGCCAGCGCATAGTCGGCGACATAGGCCTCCAGGCAGCCGCGCTGGCCGCAGCGGCAGAGCGCGCCGTCGAGCTGCACCTTGGTATGGCCCAGTTCCATCCCCAGCCCCTTGGCGCCGCGGTAGACCCGGTGGTTGACCACCAGCCCCATGCCCACCCCGTGCTCGATGGTGACCACGGCGAAGTCGGCCAGCCGCCGGCCGGCCCCGAACCACAGCTCCGCCATCGCCACCAGGTTGGCGTCGTTGTCGATGGCGACCGGCACCCCCAGCCGGGCCTGCACCGCCTGCGCCAGCGGCACGCCCCGGTCGGTGAGGGTGGAGGACCACAGCACCATCCCCCCCCCGCAGTCGACGAAGCCCGGCACGCCGATGCCCACGCCCGAGAGCTCCGCGCGCCCCACCCCGGCCTTGGCGCAGAGCCGGTCGAGCAGGGTCTCGATCGCCTCCAGCATCCCGGGCAGCGACATCGGGCCGGGGCGGCGGGGGATCACGTCGTCGGCGATCAGCCGGCCGGCGAAGTCCACGATCACCGCGGTATGCTCGCGGTCCGACAGCTTCATGCCGGCCACGCGATAGGCCGCGGCCCGCACCCCCAGCGCCTGCGCCGGGCGACCGCGGCCCTGGGCGTCGTCGCGCGGCGCGGTGGTCTCCTCGATCAGCCCGGCCTCGATCAGTTCCGAGGTGGCGGTGGTGACCGAGGCGGGGCTGACGGCCAGGTCGCGGGCCACCTGGGCGCGGGCCACGGTGCCCGCCGCCCGCACCCGCTCGAACACCTGCTGGCGCAGCGGGCGCAGCGAATCGGAGAGCGGCGGTATGACCGGGCCGCAGCCCAGAGCCGCATCGGGGGCCCGCGTCTTTCGCACTTGCGGCATTTTTATTCGCCTTCCGAACTAAAGATACCCGCAGCCTGCCGCCAACCCGTTTGCATCATGCACGGATTGTGCCGCAAGGCAGCGAAACATCGGCCTTTCCCTGACCTTCCCATGGTCTCACGTTTTCTTTTTGTTTGACAACTGAAAATAATAGGGTCACCTTTTTGCCGTACCGGCCATGCCGGACCGGCCTGCGCGGAGAGGCGGGCCGTCACCAGGGAGGTTACACATGCGCAATCCCATTCTGGCCGCCGTCGTGGCGGTCGTCGGCTTTTCCTCGGCCGCCTGGGCCCAGTCGCTGACCGTCGGCGTCAGCTGGTCGAACTTCCAGGAAGAACGCTGGAAGACCGACGAGGCGGCGATCAAGGCCGCGCTCGAGGCCGCCGGGGCCACCTATGTCTCGGCCGACGCCCAGTCGTCCTCGGCCAAGCAGCTCTCGGACATCGAGAGCCTGATCGCCCAGGGGGTGGACGCGCTGATCATCCTGGGCCAGGACACCGCCGCGGTGGTGCCCGCCGTGCAGGCCGCCGCCGACCAGGGCATCCCGGTGATCGCCTATGACCGGCTGATTGAGGACGGCCGGGTGTTCTACCTGACCTTCGACAACGTCGAGGTCGGCCGGATGCAGGCCCGCGCAGTGCTGGAGGCGGCGCCGGAAGGCAACTACGTGATGATCAAGGGCTCGAACACCGACCCCAACGCCGATTTCCTGCGCGGCGGCCAGCAGGAGGTGCTGCAATCGGCCATCGATTCCGGCGCGATCACCATCGTGGGCGAGGCCTATACCGACGGCTGGCTGCCCGCCAACGCCCAGCGCAACATGGAGCAGATCCTGGTCGAGCGCGGCAACGAGGTGGACGCGGTGGTCGCCTCGAACGATGGCACTGCGGGCGGCGTGGTGGCGGCGCTGACCGCGGTGGGGCTGGAAGGCATCCCGGTCTCGGGCCAGGATGGCGACCATGCGGCACTGAACCGGGTGGCGCTGGGCACCCAGACCGTTTCCGTCTGGAAGGACGCGCGCGAACTCGGCAAGGCCGCGGGCGAGATCGCCGTGGCGCTGGCGGGCGGCACCGCGCCTGCGGACATCCCGAACGCCACCAGGTTCACCACCCCCGGCGGGAACGAGGTGGATGCGGTGTTCCTGGCCCCGATCCCGATCACCCGCGACAACCTGAGCGTGGTGGTCGACGCCGGCTGGATCCCGCTCGACGTGCTGTGCCAGGGCGTTTCCGGCGTGGCGCCCTGCCCGTGACCTGACCCCGCCTGCGATCTGCCGCCCCGGGGATGCCTCCGGGGCGGTTTTCCCCTGACAGCACGGGAGCATCGCCCATGTCCGACATCGCGCGGGCCGGCCAGCCGCAGCAGTCGCGGCGCAGCCTGATCCAGACGCTGGAGATCGACACCCGCCTGCTGGGGATGATCGGGGCGCTGGTGCTGATCTGCCTCGCCTTCCAGATCTGGACCGGGATCCGGGTGCTGGGGGCCAATGCCGGCTGGAACCCGCTGGACTGGCTGGCCAACGGCCGGTTCCTGATCCCGCAGAACACCTACAACATCGCGATGCAGACCATCTCGGTCGCCATCATGGCCACGGGGATGGTGTTCATCATCGTCACCCGGCACATCGACCTGTCGGTGGGCTCGCTGATGGCGCTGTGTTCGGGCGTCATGGCGATGATGCAGACGGTGATCCTGCCGCAATGGCTGGGCTGGGGGCTGGGGCATCCGATGATCATGCCGGTGGCGGTGCTGTCGGGGATGCTGACCGGGATGCTGATCGGCGCGCTGCAGGGCTGGCTGGTGGGCTATCAAGGCATCCCGGCCTTCATCGTCACCCTCGGGGGCCTGCTGGTCTGGTCCCGCGTGGCCTATTTCGTGGTGGGCGGGCAGACCCGCGGGCCCTTGGACCCCGCCTTCCTGATGCTGGGGGGCACCAACGGCACGCTGGGGGTCACCGCATCCTGGATCATCGGCATCGTGGTGGCGGCGCTGGCGGTCTGGGGCATCTGGTCCTCGCGCAAGGCCAAGGCGGGGCATGGCTTTCCGGTGAAGCCCGTCTGGGCGGAATGGACGCTTTCGGCCATCGTGGTGGCGCTGATCCTGGGCTTCGTGGCGCAGATCAATGCCTATCTCATCCCGATCAACCGCCTGCGCCGGATGTTCGAGGAACGCGGCGAGATCATGCCCGAGGGCTATACCCAGGCCTTCGGCCTGCCGATCTCGGTCATGTTGCTGGCGGTGGTGGCGCTGGTGATGACGGTGATCGCCACCCGCACCCGCTTCGGCCGCTATGTCTATGCAACCGGCGGCAACCCGGACGCGGCATCGCTGTCGGGCATCAACACCAAGTGGCTGACGGTGAAGATCTTCGCGCTGATGGGCATCCTCTGCGGCATCTCGGCCGCGGTGGCCTCGGCGCGGCTGTCGAACCACTCGCTGGACCTCGGCACGCTGGACGAATTGCGCGTGATCGCCGCGGCGGTGATCGGCGGCACCGCGCTGGCCGGCGGCTTCGGCACCATCTATGGCGCGATCCTGGGCGCGCTGATCATGCAGGCGCTGCAATCGGGCATGGCCATGGTGGGGGTGGACGCGCCCTTCCAGAACATCGTGGTGGGCACCGTGCTGGTCAACGCCGTGCTGATCGACATCACCAGCCGCGCGCCGCAACGCTGGCCCGCGACCATCGCCATCATCCTGGCGCAGGTGGTGCTGGTCATGGCCTTCTTCGCGCCCTGGTGGCTGACCGCGGCCACCGCCGCGCTGGCCGCCGCCGTGGCCTGGACGGGCCGCCCCAACCGCAAGGGAGCCTGAGCCATGACCCCGCTGGTGGAAATGCGCGACATCTCGATCTCGTTCGGCGGGATCAAGGCGGTGGATCACGTCACGGTGGACCTGTACCCCGGAGAGGTGGTGGGGCTCCTGGGCCACAACGGCGCCGGGAAATCCACGCTGATCAAGTGCCTCTCGGGCGCCTATCAGGCCGATGCGGGCGAGATCTTCATCAACGGGGAACGGGCCGAGATCCGCAACCCCCGCGACGCCCGCGCCTACAACATCGAGACGATCTACCAGACGCTGGCGCTGGCCGACAACCTCGACGCCGCCTCGAACCTGTTCCTGGGGCGCGAACTGGTCACCCCCATGGGCTTCGTGGACGACAGCCGGATGGAGGCCGAGACGCGCAAGATCATGGGCCGGCTGAACCCCAACTTCCGCAAGTTCAAGGAACCCGTGAGTGCGCTCTCCGGCGGGCAGCGGCAGTCGGTCGCCATCGCCCGCGCGGTCTATTTCAACGCCAAGATCCTGATCATGGACGAGCCCACCGCCGCGCTGGGCCCGCACGAGACCCAGATGGTGGCCGAACTGATCCAGGAGCTGAAGCGGCAGGGCCTGGGCATCTTCCTGATCGAGCACGACATCCACAACGTCATGGCGCTCTGCGACCGCGCGGTGGTGATGAAGAACGGCCAGCGTGTCGGCACGGTCAACGTCAAGGACGTGACCGACGACGACATCCTGGGGATGATCATCCTGGGCAAGAAACCCCCGCAGGCGGTCTGACCATGTACATCGGGCTCGACCTCGGCACCTCCGGCCTCAAGGGGGTGCTGATCAACGCCGACCAGGCGGTGCTGGCCGAGGCGACCGCGCCGCTCAACGTCAGCCGCCCCCGCCCGAGCTGGTCGGAGCAGTCCCCCGCCGACTGGATCGCGGCGGCCGAGGCGGTGCTGGACGCGCTTTCGGCCCATGGGCTGGACCAGGTGCGCGGCATCGGCCTTTCCGGCCAGATGCACGGCGCCACCCTGCTGGACGCCGCCGACGAGGTGCTGCGCCCCTGCATCCTGTGGAACGACACCCGCGCGCATGAGGAGGCGCATGAACTGGACGGCGACCCGATGTTCCGCCGCCTGTCGGGCAACATCGTGTTCCCCGGCTTCACCGCGCCCAAGCTGGTGTGGGTGGAACGCCACGAGCCCCGGCTGCGGGAAAAGGTGGCGAAGGTGCTGCTGCCCAAGGACTACCTGCGGCTGTGGCTGACGGGCGAGCATGTGGCCGAGATGTCGGACGCCGCCGGCACCAGCTGGCTGGACGTGGGCGCGCGGGACTGGTCGGACGACCTGTTGGCGCTGACCGGGCTTTCCCGGGCGCAGATGCCGCGGCTGGTGGAGGGCTCGGCGATCTCCGGCCACCTGCGCCCCGCGCTCGCCGCCCGCTGGGGCCTGCCTCCCGGGGTGGCGGTGGCGGGCGGCGGGGGCGACAATGCGGCCTCGGCGGTGGGGACCGGGGTGGTGCGGGCGGGGGAGGCTTTCGTCTCGCTGGGCACCTCCGGCGTGCTGTTCGCCGCCAACGACGGCTACCAGCCGGCGCCCGAGACCGCGGTGCATACCTTCTGCCACGCGCTGCCCGAGACCTGGCACCAGATGGGGGTGATCCTGGCCGCCACCGACGCGCTGAACTGGCTCAGTCGGCTGGTGGGGCAGGCGCCCTCGGCCCTCACCGGCGGCCTGGGCCCCTTGCAGGCCCCCGGCCGGGCGCTGTTCCTGCCCTATCTGGGCGGCGAGCGCACGCCGCTGAACGATGCCGCGGTGCGGGGCGCCTTCCTGCACCTCGACCATGCGACCGACGCCGCCGCCGGCACCCGCGCGGTGCTGGAGGGGGTGGCCTTCGCCCTGCGCGACTGCCGCGATGCCCTGGCGGCCACCGGCACCCGCATCGGGCGGCTGATCGCCGTGGGCGGGGGCGCGCGGTCGGACTACTGGCTCTCCGCCATCGCCACGGCCCTGGGCACCCCGGTGGAACTGCCCGCCGCCGGCGACTTCGGCGCCGCCTTCGGGGCCGCGCGGCTGGGCCTGATGGCCGCCACCGGCGCCGGCGTGCGGATCTGCACCCCGCCCCCCATCGCCCGGGCGATCGAGCCCGAACCCGCACTCGTCGGCGCCTTCGACGCCGCCCATGCCCGCTACCGCGCCGCGCGCGACCTGATCAGGACCCTGCCATGACCGACTTCTTCCAGGGCATCGCCCCCATCGCCTACGAAGGCCCCGACAGCGACAACGACTTCGCCTTCCGCCACTACGACCCCGACGAGGTCGTGCTGGGCAAGCGGATGGAGGATCACCTGCGCTTCGCCGTGGCCTATTGGCATTCCTTCGCCTGGCCGGGCGGAGACCCCTTCGGCGGGCAGACCTTCGAGCGGCCCTGGTTCGGCGACACGATGGATCTGGCCCGGCTGAAGGCGGACGTGGCCTTCGAGATGTTCGACATCCTCGGCACCCCCTTCTGGTGCTTCCACGACGCCGACGTGCGGCCGGAGGGGGCGAGTTTCGCCGAGAGCCTGTCGCGGTTGCAGGCGATGGTGGACTATTTCGAGGAGAAGCAGGCGCGCCACAAGGCCAGGCTGCTCTGGGGCACCGCCAACCTCTTCAGCCACCGCCGCTGGATGGCCGGGGCGGCGACCAACCCGGACCCCGATGTCTATGCCTATGCCGCCGCCACGGTGAAGTCCTGCCTGGACGCCACCCTGCGGCTGGGCGGGCAGAACTATGTCCTCTGGGGTGGGCGCGAGGGGTACGAGACGCTCTTGAACACCGACCTGAAGCGGGAACGCCAGCAGGCCGGGCGGTTCCTGACGCAGGTGGTGGATTACGCGGCGAAGATCGGCTTCAAGGGCACCATCCTGATCGAGCCCAAGCCGCAGGAGCCCTCCAAGCACCAGTACGACTACGACGTGGCCACGGTCTATGGCTTCCTGAAGGACTTCGGGCTGGAGAAGACCGTCAAGGTCAACATCGAGCAGGGCCATGCCATCCTGGCCGGGCATTCCTTCGAGCACGAGATCGCCCTGGCGGCGTCGCTGGGCATCTTCGGCTCCATCGACATGAACCGCAACGACTACCAGTCCGGCTGGGACACCGACCAGTTCCCCAACAACCACGCGGAAAAGGCGCTGGCCTTCTACGAGATCCTGCGGGCAGGGGGCTATACCACCGGCGGCACCAACTTCGACGCCAAGATCCGCCGCCAGTCGCTGGACCCCGCCGACCTGATCCTGGCGCATGTGGGCGGGATGGACACCTGCGCCCGCGCCCTGAAAGCGGCGGCCGCGATGCTGGAGGACGGGCGGCTGGAGCAGGCCCGCGCCGACCGCTATGCGGGCTGGGAGAGCCGCCGGGGCAAGGCGCTGCTGGCGGGCTCCCTGGAGGACGCGGCCGCCATGGTGACCGCCGAGGGGATCGAGCCGCAGCCGCGCTCGGGCCGGCAGGAGCGGCTGGAGAACCTGGTCAACCGTTTCGTCTGAGGGCAAATTCCGAAGAAAGGAATTTGGGCGCCCTTCCTGCCGGGGTCGTGCCCGTGGCCGGCCCCGGGGCGCTGCCCCGGACCCCGGGATACTTGAGACACCAAAGAAAGCAGGCTTGGGCTTTGAACGAAGGCCCGGCTGCGCTAGCATGGCGCCCAATCAACAAGAGCAGGGGCAGGGCGATGCGGGCGGTTCTTCTGGCATGGGCGCTGGCGGCGGCCCCGGCTTGGGCCGAGGCCCCCGTCCCCTCGGCGGTGGAGGGGGCGGTGGAGTTTGCCGACTGGGTAGACGGGTTCCGCGGGCGGGCGCTGGCGGCGGGGATCACGGCCGAGGTGTTCGACCGGGCCATGGCGGGGGTGCGGCCCTTGCCCGAGATCGTGCGCCGCGACCGGACGCAGAACGAGTTCACCAAGCCGATCTGGACCTATCTCGACAGCGCGGTGTCGGAGGACCGGGTGGCCGGCGGCCGCAAGGCCCTGGCCCGGCACGCCGACCTGCTGGACCGGATCGAGGCGGCCTATGGGGTGGAGAAGGAGGTGGTGGTGGCCATCTGGGGGCTGGAAAGCGCCTATGGCGGCTTTCGCGGCACCACCCCGGTGATCCCGGCGCTGGCCACGCTGGCGCATGACGGCCGCCGCGCGGCGCTGTTCGAGCGCCAGCTGCTGGACGCGCTGCGGATCGTGCAGGCCGGGGACATCGGCGCCGACCGGATGATCGGCAGCTGGGCCGGGGCGATGGGGCACACGCAGTTCATGCCCTCCTCCTACCTCGCCCTGGCGGTGGATTTCGACGGCGACGGGCGGCGCGACATCTGGGGCGAGGATCCGGCCGACGCGCTGGCCTCGGCCGCCGCCTATCTGGCCCATCACGGCTGGACGAAGGGGATGCCCTGGGGGGTGGAGGTGACGCTGCCCGAGGGCTTCGACTTCGGCCGGACGGGCGAGCGCATCCGGCTACCGGTGGCGGAATGGCGGGCGATGGGGGTGCGGCCCGCGAGGGGTGGCGAGCTGCCCGACCACGGGCCGGGCTCGATCCTGCTGCCGGCGGGGCACCGGGGGGCGGCGTTTCTCATTTTCCCGAACTTCCAGGTGATCGAGCGGTACAACTCCGCCGACGCCTATGTGATCGCCATCGGGCATCTGGCCGACCGGCTGCGCGGCGGCCCGCCCTTCGCCGCCGGCTGGCCGCGCGAGGACCGGGGGTTGAGCTACGACGAACGGCGGGAGGTGCAGCGGCTGCTCACCGCCGCGGGTTTCGACACCCGCGGGGTGGACGGGCTGATCGGCCCCAATACGGTGGCCGCGGTGCGGGCCTATCAGGCGAGCCTGGGGCTGGTGCCGGACGGGTATGTCAGCCTGGAGGTATTGACGCGGCTGCGGTGAAGGGCGCGGCGGGGGGGGAACCCCCCCCCACCCCCCCGG
>JBBCJM010000267.1:0-29066 GCA_037190175.1 Paracoccaceae bacterium
GCATGGGCCAGCATGGCGACGGTGGCCGAGTTGGTGCCGAAATGCGCGTGCAGATGGGTCACCCCCAGCGCCCGGCAGCGCCGCGCCACCCGCGCCGCCTCGGCCAGATAGACCAGATGCCGCAGCCGCCCGCCGGTGCCGTCGCCGCCCCCCGCCCCCCGCGCCCCGCAGGCCATGGCCAGCCGCAGCGCCCCCGGGCGGCGCACCAGCGCCGCCAGCAGATCCCCCGCCAGCCGCCCCGCGCCCGCCTTCAGCACATGCTCGGTGCGGTCGTCCTCGGCCAGGTCGGCCGGGTCCTTCAGCGTGGCGCGGGCCGATCGCAGGGCGAAGCGGTGCACCTCGACCCCCGCGCGTTCCAGTGCAGCGATCTCGCGCCGGATGAAGGTCTGCGAGCCCGCGGGATAGGTGTTCACCAGATAGCCGATCTTCATGCGCAAGCGTCCCCCGCGGCCCCGCTGCCTGACTAAACCCCGATTGCGGCCCCGGAAAGGCCGGGATTTGCCCCCTTGCCTCCTTCTTCTGTCCTCAAATATCCCACGGGGGGTGCGGGGGGTGTGAAACCCCCCGCTTCCCACGCCGGCAACCCGAGCAGCGCATGACAGCCGCCCCCCTCTTCGCCCGCGCCCTGCGAGGCTCGGCGATCACCGCCCTGGCCTATGCCGGCGGGCAGGGGTTGCGGCTCATATCCAACCTGATCCTCGCGAGGCTGCTGTTCCCCGAGGCCTTCGGGCTGATGGCGCTCATCACCGTGGTGCTGGTGGGGTTGCAGATGTTCTTCGACGCCGGGATCGGCCCCTCCATCGCCCGCAGCCCGCGGGGGGACGAGCCGGCGTTCCTGGACACCGCCTGGACGGTGCAGGTCGCGCGGGGGGCGATCCTGTGGCTGGCCGCCGCCCTGCTGGCCTGGCCGCTGGCGCGGTTCTACGCCGCGCCGGATCTGGCGCTGATGCTGCCGGTGGCGGGGCTGTCGCTGCTGGTCGCCGGCTTCAACCCCACCCGCATCGACACCGCGACCCGGCACCTGACGCTGGGGCGGGTCACCCTGCTGGACCTCGCCGCGCAGGCCATCGGCATCGCGGCGATGATCGTGCTCGCCTGGCTCACCGGCTCGGTCTGGGCGCTGGTCGCGGGCGCGGTGATCCAGGCGGCGGCGAAGCTGATCCTCACCACCGCCCTCCTGCCCGGCCCCGCGAACCGCCTGCATTGGGAGCCCGCGGCGGCCCGGGAGCTCATCCACTTCGGCAAGTGGATCTTCCTCTCCACCGTCTGCGGCTTCCTGCTGGCGCAGGGCGACCGGCTGATCCTCGGCAAATGGCTGACGCTGGAGGCGCTGGGGCACTATAATATCGGCTACTTCCTCGCCTCCTTCCCCTGGCTGCTGGGCGGCGCGGTGGCGGCGAAGGTGATGATCCCGCTTTATCGCGACGATCCCCCCGGGGCCAAGGCCGCCCATGCCCCGCGCGTCAGGCGGCTGCGGATGGGGATGACGGCGGGGATGCTCATGCTGCTGGCCGGGCTGGCGCTGGCGGGCGTCTGGCTGGTGGGGCTGCTTTACGACGCCCGCTATGCGCAGGCGGGCGCGGTGGTGGTGCTGGTGGCCTGCGTGCAGATGCCGGCGGTGATCGGGATGACCTATGACCACGCCGCGCTGGCCGCGGGCGACTCCCGCCGCTTCTTCGCGGTGCTGCTGGCCAAGGCGGCGTTGCAGACCACCGCGCTGCTTCTCGGGGCGGCCTGGGGCGGGCTGGTGGGGGCGCTGGCCGGACAGGGGATCGCGCTGGCGCTTTCCCACCCCTTCATCGTCTGGCTGGCCCGGCGGCACGGGGTGTGGGACGCGCGGCACGATCTCGCCGCCGGCGGATTTGCCGCGCTTGCCGTGGCGCTGGCGCTCTGGTTCAACGGGCCGGCCATCGCCGCCCTGCCCTGAAAGGACCACCGATGCAGATCGAACCCACCGCGCTGCCCGGGGTGCTGGTCGTGACGCCCCCGCGCTTCGGCGACGCCCGCGGCTGGTTCAGCGAGACCTGGAACGGCCCGAAACTCGCCGCCGCCGGGGTCGGTATCGACTGGGTGCAGGACAACCACTCGATGTCGGCCGCCCCGGGCACCCTGCGCGGGCTGCACTACCAGCGCCCGCCCCATGCGCAGGACAAGCTGGTGCGCTGCTCGCGCGGCGCGATCCTCGACGTGGCGGTGGACGTGCGGAAGGGCTCGCCGGATTTCGGCCGCTGGGTGGCGGTGGAACTGACGGCCGAGAACGGGCGGCAGTTGCTGGTGCCCAGGGGCTTCCTGCACGGCTTCGTCACCCGCGCCCCGGACACCGAGGTGCAGTACAAATGCTCCGACGTCTACGCCCCCGACTGCGACGGGGCGGTGCGCTGGGACGACCCCGATCTGGGCATCGACTGGGGGCTCGCCGCCCCGCCCGTGCTCTCGGCCAAGGACGCCGCCGCGCCGCTGTTGCGCGACTGGCAGTCGCCCTTCGTGTGGGAGGCCGCGCCATGAAGCTGCTGGTCACCGGGGGCTGCGGCTTCATCGGCTCGGCGGTGGTGCGGCTGGCGGTGGCGCGGGGGCACCGGGTGGTGAACCTGGACGCGCTGACCTATGCCGCCAATCCGGCCAACGTGGCCATGGTCGCGGACAGCCCGCTCTATGCCTTCGAACAGGCCGACATCCGCGACCGCGGGGCGCTGGACCGGGTGTTCGCCGCCCACAGGCCCGAGGCGGTGATGCACCTGGCCGCCGAAAGCCATGTGGACCGTTCCATCGACGGGCCGGGCGATTTCATCCAGACCAACATCACCGGCACCTTCAACCTGCTGGAAGCCGCCCGCGCCCACTGGACCCGCGCCGGCAAGCCCGCGGGCTTCCGCTTCCACCACATCTCGACCGACGAGGTGTTCGGCTCGCTGGGGCCCACCGGCCGCTTCACCGAGGAGACGCCCTACGACCCCCGCTCGCCCTATTCCGCCTCCAAGGCGGCCTCGGACCATCTGGTGCGGGCCTGGGCCGAGACCTATGGCCTGCCGGTGCTGCTGACCAACTGCTCGAACAACTACGGCCCCTATCACTTCCCCGAAAAGCTGATCCCGGTGATCATCCTGAACGCGCTGGCGGGCCAGCCGCTGCCGATCTATGGCGACGGGTCGAACGTGCGCGACTGGCTTTATGTGGAAGACCACGCCGACGCCCTGCTCACCGTTCTGGAAAGGGGCCGGGTCGGGCGCAGCTACAACATCGGCGGGAAGAACGAACGCACCAACCTGGAGCTGGTGCGGACGCTCTGCACGATCCTCGACCGCCTGCGGCCGAAGAACGAGGGCAGCTACGCCGACCAGATCGCCTTCGTCGCCGACCGGCCCGGCCACGATGCCCGCTATGCCATCGACCCCGGCCGGATCGAGGCCGAACTGGGCTGGCGCCCCTCGGTCACGCTGGACGAGGGGCTGGAGCGCACCGTGCAATGGTATCTCGACAACGCCGACTGGTGGCGGCCGCTCCTGGACCGGCAGGGGGTGGGGCAGCGGCTGGGGGTGAAAGGATAGGCCGGTGAAAGGGCTGAGCGGACAGACCGAGGAGTTCGAGGACTTCCTGCTGCTGAACGCCGAGGGGCAGCGCCGGCTGGCCGCGAAATACGCCCACCATGCCTGCGAGGAGCGGCTGGCCATCAACTGGAAGCGCACGCCCTACAACCGCGTGGCGCTGATGACGCGGATCGTCTTCGGCATGGGGCCGGAATGCCGCTATCTGGAGATCGGCTGCGACAAGGACGAGCTGTTCCATGCGGTCGGCTGCCGCCACAAGGTGGGCGTCGATCCGGTCAAGGGCGGCACGCTGCGGATGACCTCGGACGAATTCTTCGCCGGCAACAGCGACCGTTTCGACGTGGTGTTCATCGACGGGCTGCACACCTATCGGCAGACCCGGCGCGATGTCGAGAACGCGCTGGCCTGCACCCGGCCCGGCGGCTTCATCGGCATCCATGACCTGGTGCCGGTGGACTGGCGCGAGGAGCACAGCCCCCGGTTGCAGGGCATGTGGACGGGGGATGTCTGGAAGGTGGGGGTCGAACTGGCGGCGACCCCGGGGCTCGACTTCCGGCTGGTGCTGATCGACCACGGCGTGGGGCTGATCCGGGTGCCGGAGGGCGGGATCCCCACGCTGGCCGACATGGGCGCCGAACTGGAGCAGGCGCGCTTTGCCTGGTTCCACCGGGCCTTCCCCGGGCTGCCGACGCTGGACTGGGACGGCGCGCTGGACTGGATCGGAAAGGACATGCCGTGACGCTGATGATCTTCGGCCGCACCGGGCAGGTGGCGCGCGAGTTGCACCGCCGGGCGCCGGACGCGCGGTTCCTGGGCCGCGAGGAGGCCGATCTGGCCGACCCCGCCGCCTGCGCCGCGGCGGTCCTGGCCCATCGCCCCGGGGCGGTGATCAACGCCGCCGCCTGGACCGCGGTCGACCGGGCCGAGGCCGAGGAGGCGGCGGCGACCGTGGTGAACGGCGAGGCGCCCGGGGCCATGGCGCGGGCCTGCGCGGACCTGGGGATCCCCTTCCTGCATGTCTCGACCGATTACGTCTTCGACGGCTCGGGCAGCGCGCCTTGGCGGCCGGAGGACCCGACCGCCCCGCTGGGCGCCTATGGCCGATCGAAACTGGCGGGCGAGCGGGCGGTGCAGGCGGCGGGCGGGCGATGGCTGATCCTGCGCACCTCCTGGGTGTTCTCGGCGCATGGGGCGAACTTCGTGAAGACCATGCTGCGGCTGGGGCGCGAGCGGGCGGAGATCGGCGTGGTGGCCGACCAGATCGGCGGCCCCACCCCGGCGGCGGCCATCGCCGCGGCGCTTTTGTCCTGCGCCCGGGCGATGCGGGACGGCGCGCCGGGCGGGCTGCACCAGTTAGCCGGCGCGCCGGATAACTCCTGGGCCGGCTTCGCCCGGGCGAACCTGGCCGGGGCGGGCCGGGGCTGCAGGGTCGACGAGAGCCCCACCGCGGCCTGGCCCACCCCGGCGCGGCGGCCGCTGAACTCGCGCCTGGACTGCGACTCGCTGGCCCGCGCCCATGGAATCACCCGGCCCGACTGGCGCGCGGCACTGGCCGAAGTGCTGCGCGATCCGGCCCTCTGAGCCGGCAATACCTGCAATCCGACCCAAGATTCCCTCGCTGATGTCCATTTTCGGCCGCATTCTGCGCTTAGAAGGGTGAAGAAGAGGGTGGACCACTCTCCTTAAGGTTGTATAAGCATCCTTGGGGGCAAGGCCGGGACAGGAGAAAACGGCGTGCTGATCGGGATCTTGGGTTTCGGCATCGTCTCGGGGCTGCTGGCGGCCACCATGGCCTGGCAGGTGACCGCATCGCTGCTGCTGACCTTTCTGGCCTATTCCATCTTCGGGTCGCTGGGGGCGGTGCTCTATGCCTCGGCCGCCGCCCTGCGGAGCAGCGAGGAGCCCGGGGAACTGGCCGAGGACTGAGCCTCCGCCGCCATCGGTTTCCATTTCCGAAACAATCGCCTGCGCGGACCACCGCCTGCCCTTCGCCCGGCATCCGGCCGCGGCCCCGGGGATCCGCCCCGAATCACTCCGCACCGCAGCATCAACCCCTAGTTGAAGCCCAAAATGCCCCGTCTACCTGTCCGGGAACCCGCCCCGGGCGGGGCGGAACCGGGGCAAAGTATCGTGCGAAAAAGCGCCCCCCACCCCCGCCCGCGATGCCGATTGCCATCGCCAAGCTCCTTACAAATCATCTAAAATACGAACGTGGGGGCGCTCCAACCCGAGTGCTGATCATGTCACTGGAGAGTTGCCGGTCCGGCGCATGTTCGTGTCGGAATCAGGTCGTGTTGTGGTGTGTGTTGTCTGAAATGCCGTATGTATCCTTTGTTCATGCCGCCGCTTTGTCCCTGAGGGCGGCACAATGAGCGTCAATTACCCCGAGTTCCTGCCGGCCAGAGAAAAGCCTGCCCGCAAGGACGGCCTGGCACCCTATCGGCGCGGGCTGAAGCGGGTGCTGGACGTCACCGCGGTGCTGATGGCGGCGCCGGTGGTGGTGCCGGTGGTCGCCGGGCTTGCCATGATGGTGCGCCGCGACGGCGGCCCTGCCTTCTATGTGCAGGAGCGGGTGGGCCGCGACGGCCGCGCCTTCCGCATGTGGAAGCTGCGCAGCATGGTCACCGATGCCGACCGCCGCATGGCCGAGCATCTGGCCGCCGACCCCGCGGCCCGGGCGGAATGGGACCTGACGCAGAAGCTGCGCAAGGATCCCCGCATCACCCGTTTCGGGCGGTTCCTGCGCACCTCCTCGCTGGACGAGCTGCCGCAGCTGTGGAACGTGCTGCGGGGCGACATGAGCCTGATCGGCCCGCGGCCGATGATGCCCGAGCAGCGGTCGCTCTATCCCGGCAAGGCCTATTTCCGGCTGCGGCCGGGGCTGACCGGGCACTGGCAGACCGCGGGGCGCAACGCGACCAGCTTTGCCGCCCGGGCGGATTACGACGCGACCTATGATCGCGAACTCAGCCTGCTGACCGACATCAAGATCCTGTTCCGCACCGTGGGCGTGGTGCTGCGCGGCACCGGCTGCTGAGGCGCGGGGGTGGGCGGATCGCCCACCCTACGGGTCGCCTCGCCCACCCTCAGCCCATCGCCACCGCGCCTGCCAGCAGGGCCAGCCCGGCCACCAGCGGCACATAGCGCGGCAGCAGGCGCGACCACAGCCCCCCGCGCGCCCGGTCCTCGCCGCGCGCCGGGCGCACCTTGCCCGCCGGGCGCAGGCCCGGGATCTCGGGGATCGCCACCACAGGGCGCAGGCCCAACTGGCGCTCCACCTGCGAGGTGGTGCGCAGCACGGGGTGCAGCAGATCCAGCAGGAAGGCCACTGCCATCCCCGCCATCACGCTGGCCACCGCGCCCATCATCACCAGCCGCTTTCGCCCGCCGGTGATGGGATATTCCGGCCGCACCGCGCGTTCCAGCATCAGGAAGCGTTCGCCCTGCTGGCGATCCTCCAGCCGGGCCGCGGTCTCGGCCTCGGCCAGCCGCTGGGTGGCCTGGTCATAGGCGGCGCGCAGCTGGTCGGTCTGGCGCTCGTAGCCGATCAGCACCCGCTCGACCTCGGGCATCCCGGCCATGGTGGCCACCAGCGCGTCGCGCCGCGCCAGCAGCGCGCCTCGCCGCGCCTCCAGCGCCGCCACCTCGGCCCCCAGCGTCTCGAGCCGGCGGCGGTCGGTCTCGCGCAGGGCCCGGCCTCCCGCCTCGATCGCCGCCCGTTCGGCGGCCAGCGCGGCCAGCCCGGTCTCGGTGCTGCGCAGGTCGCCCTCGATGCCCACGATCTCGTCCCGGCGCAGGTCGCGCACGGCGGGCAGCGCCCCGGCATTGGCATTCTTGTAGGCGGCCACCTGCGCCTCCAGCGCCGCCAGTTCCTCGCTCAGCCGCCCGACCTCGGCGGCGAAGAAGGCCACCGTCTCGCGCGTGCGGCCCGCCTGGCCCTGCGCGCCGGCGTCCAGGATGCCCTGCGCGAAGTCGTTGGCCAGCCGCGCCGCCCTGTCCCGGTCGTCGGCCTGGGCGAAGATGAGCACCGCGGAGACCTGCTGCGGCATCCCGTAGGCCGCGGGCGTCGCCGAACTGACCGGCTGGAACCGCACCGAGGTCCGCAGCTGGTGGACCTTTTCGTCGTTCGAGAGCGGCAGGCCCTCGTAAAGCCCGTGCCGGTCGATCATCGCCAGCAGGTTCTCGCGCGTGGTCAGCCGCTGCTGGATGGTCTGCAACCTCTGCGCCGAGCCCACGCCGACCGGGGCGCCGCCGCCCTCGGCCACGGTGGGGCTTTCCACCTGGATCACCGCCACGGCCTCGAAGATCGCCGGGCGCGACAGCGCGTACATCAGCGACAGCACCGTGCCCAGCACCGCCACCGCGGCGATGACCAGCCGGCGGCGGAGCAGGAGGCCCAGGAATTCGTCGAGCGTCTGGATCTGGCCCATCTATCGCTTCCCCCTGCCATAGCGATAGCGTGTGAGCGACAGGTCCTGCGCCCGGTTCAGCACCACGCCCAGGAGCGGCACCCGCCCGCCGAACAGCCGTTCGCAGGACACCACCTCGGCCGCCGTGGTGCGGGTGCCGTCGGCGACCAGAAGCACCGCGTCGACCTGCGGCAGCAGCGCGATCACGTCGTCGGTCACCAGCGCCGGCGGCAGGTCGAAGAGGATGGCCCCGGGCGCCAGCGTCTCGGTCATGGCGGCGATGACGCCGGCGATGTCGTGGGATTGCAGGAGCGTGGAGGGATCCTCGACCGGGCTGCCGTTCAGCCCCAGCGCCAGCGTGGGGCTGGCGCGCAGCAGGTGCTGCTCGGCAGGCTGCGCCCCGGTCAGCATGTCGCGCAGCGGCTCGGTCTCGCGCAGGGCGAAGAGCGCGGCAAGGCCGGGCCGCCGCAGGTCGAGGTCGATCAGCACCGTGCGGCAGTCGGGCCGGCGGGCGAAGCTCAGCGCCAGGTTGGCCGCCACCAGCGACTTGCCGCAGCCATGAGTGGGCGAGGTCACCGCGATGCGCTGCCAGCCGTTGTCCCGCATGGCCAGCAGGGTGCGGGTGCGCAGGATGTCGAAGGCCGCCACCGCGGGATCGGTGCCGGAACGCAGAAACAGACCGTTTCGCGCCAGCCGGGCGGGGTCGAGCTCCACCGGGGTCAGCGCGTTCCAGGCCCGCACCGGGTCGGGCGGGGTCGGCTGCACGGGCACGGGCAGGCCCGCCACCGGCCCGGCGACGGGCAATGTCGTGCCCGGCCGGAACAGCCGCACCCGGGCCCGCACGGGCTGTCGCGCCGCGGCTTCCAGCTTGCGCAGGCTCACGTCGTCCATGCCGCCGGACCCAGCATCTTCGGCCGGAACACCGTCCTCCAGCGATATGTTGTGCATCGTCATCGGACGGCCGGCTCCTGCGGGGGCGGGAGGGAACCCCGCCGGGGACTTGTCGCGGTTCCGCCCCGGGGGACGGATCTCTGGTGGCCTGACCGCGGGCCGGCACCGCGTCGCCGCGCTGCCGCCTGGAACCGGAATCGGCCGGGCCCCCGCCCTGCGCCTCGGTGAATAGCAGATAAACCGTGGCCGCAAAAGGGGCTGGCCCCTTGGCGCCCGGTGTCCCCGGGGCCTATGGTCGGCAGCGATGCCCGCCGTTCCGCCCCCTTCCCCGCCCCATCCGGTCGATGCCGTGGTCATCGGCCGCAACGAGGGCGCGCGCCTGGTCGCCTGCCTCGGCTCGCTCGCGGGGCAGGTGCGGCGGGTGGTCTATGTCGACAGCGGCTCGACCGACGGCAGCGTCGCGGCCGCGCGCGCGGCGGGGGCCGAGGTGGTGGCGCTGGACATGGCCACCCCCTTCACCGCCGCCCGCGCCCGCAACGCCGGGCTGGCGCGGCTGACCGCCGACCCCTTTGCCCCGCCCTTCGTGCTGTTCCTGGACGGCGACTGCACGCTGGACCCCGGCTTCCTGCCCGCCGCGCTGGCGCATATGGCCCGGCACCCCGCCGCCGTGGTGGTCTGCGGCCGGCGGCGGGAACGCCACCCGGAAGCCTCGGTCTGGAACCGGCTGGCGGATCGCGAATGGAACACGCCCCTGGGCCCCGCGACGGCCTGCGGCGGCGACGCGCTGATGCGGCGGGCGGCGGTGGAGGCGGCGGGCGGCTATGACCCGGGCCTGATCGCGGGCGAGGAGCCGGAACTGTGCCTGCGGCTGATCCGCGCGGGCGGGCAGGTCTGGCGCATCGGGGCCGGGATGACCCTGCACGACGCGGCGATGACGCGGTTCGGCCAGTGGTGGCGCCGCACCCGCCGGGCCGGCCATGCCTTCGCCGAGGGCGCCTTCCGCCACGGCGCGGGGCCGGAGCGCCACTGGGTGGCCGAGACGCGGCGCGCGCTGCTCTGGGGCGCGGGGGTGCCGGCGGCGGCCGTCGCGGCGGGGCTGGTCCATCCCGCCGGGCTCCTCATCCTGCTTCTCTGGCCGCTGCAGATGCTGCGGCTGGGCTGGCGCTGGCGGGCCGAGGGGCGCGCGGGGTGGGAGGTCGCGGCCTTCACCGTGCTGGGCAAACCGGCCGAGGCGCTGGGGGTGCTGGGCTTTCACCTGGGCCGGCTGACCGGCCGCCGCCGCGGGCTGATCGAGTACAAGTGAGGCCCTTCAGCCCGGCTCGTTGCGCTGGCGCCAGGCCGCCTTGACCTCGGCCGGCAGGATCAGCGCGCAGGCGGCATAGCGCGGCACCAGCCGGCGGGGGGCGGTCAGCATCCGCCACAGCCATTCCAGCGCCAGCCGCCGCACCCAGCCCGGCGCCCGCCGCTGGCTGCCGGCCAGGAAGTCGATCCCCGCCCCCACCGAGGCGAAGCCCGCCTGCGGCGCCACCTTGCGCCCCAGCGCCGCCAGCCGCTCCTGCTTGGGCGCGCCCAGCGCGACCAGGCAGAGGCAGGGTCCCACCGCGGCCACCTGCGCCAGCATCGCCCGCGCCTCGGGCCCCTGCGGGTCGAAGCCCATGGGCGGGGCCAGTTCCAGCACCACCCGCAGCCCCGGCACCTCGGCCGCCAGCCGCCGCGCCGCGCCGCCCAGCGCCGGCCCGGTCGAACCCAAGAGCACGACGGGCCGCCCCGCCGCCGCGGCCGCCTGCGCCAGGGGCAGCACCATGTCGGAGCCCGGCACCAGCCCCACCGGCCGCCCCGCCAGCCACGACAGCCAGACGATGGGATTGCCGTCCGCCACCACGATGTCCTGCGCGGCATAGGCGGCGAGGTAGCCGCCGTCCCGGCGCAGCTTCACCAGGTGGTCGAGGTTGATCGTGGCCATGGCGAAACCCCGCCCTGCGGCCAGCCGCGCCGAAACCTCGGCCAGCGCCGCGGCGCGGTCGGGATGGGTCACGGAAATGCTGGCTCCGTCAAAGCGGAAATGCACCCGGTCACTCCGGCAGGACGCTTGCCTGTCCACCCATACTGGGGGTCCGCGCATCGCGCTATCCCTGCAACATTCCGGCGACAGAGTGTTTCCGTCGCAGCATGGCCCGAACCGCCCCGCCGTGCTATCGAGAGGGGGAGGATCCCCCGCCCGCGACCCCATGCCCAACACGCTCGCCTATCTGATGCTCCTGGCCTGGCCGGTGGTGGCCTGGAACCTCTACAGGCGGCTGGATCCGCGGCGCGCGCTGGTCTGGTCGATCCTCGGCGCCTACATGCTCTTGCCGCCGCTGGCGAATTTCGACCTGCCGGCGGTGCCGGACTTCGACAAGTTCTCGATCGCCAATCTCTGCGCGCTGGCGCTGACGCTGCTGCTTCTACGGCAAAGGGTGCCGGTGCTGCCGGCCAATCCGCTGGGCAAGGCGCTGATCGTGCTGTTCGTGGCCAGCCCCTTCGTCACCACGCTGACCAATCCCGATCCGATCACCTTCCAGTTCGGCGCCATACCGGCGCTGCGGATCTATGATTCGGTCGCCTATGTCTCGAACCAGCTGATCGCGCTGATCCCCTTCTTCCTGGCCCGGCGCTTCCTGGGCACGGCCGAGGGGATGCGGGTGATCGTCACCGCGCTGGCGCTGGCGGGGCTGATCTATTCGGTGCCGATGCTGGTCGAGGTATGGCTGAGCCCGCAGCTGAACGTGTGGATCTACGGCTTCTTCCAGCACGACTTCGCCCAGATGATGCGCAGCGGCGGGTTCCGGCCCATCGTCTTCATGCCGCATGGCCTGTGGGTGGCCTTCTTCGCGCTGATGGCGGCGATGTCGGCGCTGGTCGTGTTCCGCGAGGCGCCGGCCGAGGAACGGCCCCGGCGGCTGGGCATCTGGCTTTATCTGATGGCGTTGCTGGTGCTGTGCCGCAGCGTGGGGCCGATGGTCTATGCGCTGGGGCTGACGCCGGTGATCGTCTTCGCGCCGCGGCGGGCGCAGCTGCTGCTGGCGGCGGGGCTGGCGGCCGTGGTGATCACCTATCCCTTCCTGCGCGGCGCCCACCTGATCCCGCTGGACCGCATCCTCGAGCTGGCGATGAGCTACAGCGCCGAGCGGCACCAGTCGCTGGAATACCGCATCCTCAACGAGGAACAGCTGCTGGCCAAGGCGCAGGAGAAGTTCTGGTTCGGCTGGGGCGGCTATGGGCGCAACCTGATCCACGATCCCTGGGACGGCCGCACCATCACCGTTCCCGACGGGGGCTGGATCATCGCGCTGGGGCACTGGGGCTGGGCCGGCTATGTCGCGCAGTTCGGGATGCTGGTGCTGCCCCTGCTGCTCCTGGGCCGCGAGGCGCTGCTGTCGCGCAGCGCGCAGTTCAGCCGCTGGGGCTGCGGGGTGGCGCTGATCTATGCCGCGAACCTGGTGGATCTTCTGCCCAACGACACCCTGATCCCCTTCACCTGGCTGATGGCGGGCGCCCTGCTCGCCTGGGCCGAGATGCTGGCCGCGGAGCGCCGCCGCGCCACCCGCGCCGCCTGGGAGGCCAGCCTGCCGCCCGGCCGGCGCACCGCGATCTGACCCGACTGTCGCCGCAGGGGGCCAAATCGGCCGCCGCTTCCGGCCGCGCGGGCGGCGCCTTCCGGGCGCGCCGCCACGATCCGGCGGGCAATGTGGCGGGAATGTGGCATTTCCGCGGCATTGTGGCCCATGGGGCGACGGTGGCGCAGGCGGCCTGTCCCGGGTATCACCGGGCGGAGGTTTACGGTAATTTCGCTTCCGCGGCGCCAGGTTCTGCGCAGACCGGCCGCAGGCAAGGACTTGTGGGATGAGTGACGCTGACGTGACCCGGCACCCGGACGAGGGCGCGATCGCCATCGTCGGAATGGCCGCCCATCTGCCGGGCGCCGCCAGCGTGGCGGACTACTGGGCCAACCTGACCGCGGGGGTCTCCTCGATCCGCCGCCTTACCGAGGCCGAGCTGCTGGCCGCCGGGGAAAGCCCCGCCCGGCTGCGCCATCCCCGCTATGTGCCCGCCGCCGCGGCGCTGGAAGGCTTCGACCGCTTCGACCCCGAGTTCTTCGGCTTCTCGCAGAAGGAGGCCGCGATCCTCGACCCCCAGCACCGCCAGTTCCTGGAGGTGGCCTGGGAGGCGCTGGAGGATGCCGGCCATCCGCCCGAGGGGTTCCGCGGCGCCGTGGGGGTCTGGGCCGGCTGCGGGCAGGGCACCTATTACTGGGTCAACATCAACTCCAACCCCGGGCTGGTGGAGGAGACCGGCGCCTTCCTGCTGCGCCATACCGGCAACGACAAGGATTTCCTGGCCACGCGGGTCTCGCACATCCTCGACCTGAAGGGGCCGTCGATCAACGTGCAGACCGCCTGCTCCACCTCGCTGGTCGCGATCCACTATGCGGTGCAGGCGCTCTTGAACGGCGAGGTCGACATGGCGCTGGCCGGCGGCGTCACCATCGAACTGCCGGCGGGGCGGGGATACGTGTTCAACGAGGGCGAGATCCTGTCGCCCGACGGCGAGTGCCACGCCTTCGACCACCGTGCGGCCGGCACGGTCTTCGGCTCGGGCGCGGGCTGCGTGGTGCTGCGGCGGCTGGCGGATGCGCTGGCCGATGGCGACCATGTCTGGGCGGTGATCAGGGGATCGGCGGTCAACAACGACGGGGCGGCGAAGGCGGGCTATCTGGCGCCTTCGGTCGAGGGGCAGGCCGCCTGCATCGCCGAGGCGCAGGCGGTGGCCGGCATCGGCGCCGAGAGCATCGGCTATGTCGAATGCCACGGGACGGGGACCTATCTGGGCGACCCGATCGAGGTCGCGGCGCTGACCGATGCCTTCCGCCGCACCACCGAGGCCGCCGATTTCTGCCGCATCGGCAGCGTCAAGACCAACATCGGCCATCTGGACACCGCCGCGGGGGTGGCCAGCCTGATCAAGGCCGCGCTGGCCGTGCACCACGGGCAGATCCCGCCCTCGCTGGGCTACGAGGCGCCCAACCCCGCCATCGCCTTCGACGGCTCCCCCTTCCGGGTGGCCGACCGGCTGGCGGACTGGGTTTCGGACGGGCCGCGCCGGGCCGGGGTGAACTCGCTGGGCGTCGGCGGCACCAATGCCCATGCGGTGGTGGAAGAGCCCCCGGCGCGGCCGGCGTCGGAGGACAGCGACTGGCCCTTCCAGCCGCTGGTGGTCTCGGCCCGCAGCGCCAAGGCGCTGGACGAGGCCTGTTCGCGGCTCGCCGCCCACCTGCGCGCCCACCCGGAGCAGCCTTTGGCCGATGTGGCCTTCACCCTGAAGCAGGGGCGGCGGGCCTTCGACAAACGCCGGGTGGTGGTGGCCGCCAGCCATGCCGAGGCCGCCGACCTGCTGGAAGGCCGCGACCCCCGCCGGGTCTGGAGCCACGAGGCCTTGGCCACCCCCGAGGTGGTGTTCATGTTCCCCGGCGGCGGGGCGCAATATGCCGGCATGGCCCGCGACCTCTACGAGACCGAGCCGGAGTTCCGCGACTGGATGGACCGCGGCCTGGCCGTGCTGCAACCCCGGCTCGACTACGACCTGCGCGCGGTCTGGCTGCCCGAGCCAGGGCAGGAGGCCGCGGCGGAGGAGCGGCTGAAACGCCCCTCGGTGCAGCTGCCGCTGATCATGATCACCGAAGTGGCGCTGGCGAAGCTTTATGAAAGCTGGGGCGTGACCCCCGCCGCGCTGATCGGCCATTCGATGGGCGAGAACACCGCCGCCTGCCTGGCCGGGGTGATGAGCTTCGAGGACTGCATCGGGCTTGTGCACCTGCGCGGCACCCTGTTCGATACCGTGCCGCCCGGCGGGATGCTCTCGGTGCCGCTGGACGCCGCCGATCTGATGCCCCGGCTGCCCGAGGGGCTGGACCTCGCCTCGGTCAATGCCGCGGGCCTCTGCGTGGTCTCCGGCCCCGATGCGGGGCTGGCGGAGTTCGCCAACGCCTTGGCCGCCGAGGGCGTCGAGACCCAGCGCATCGCCATCGACATCGCCGCCCATTCGCGGATGCTGGAACCGATCCTGGGCAGGTTCGGCGACTACCTGCGATCCATCCGGCTCAGCCCGCCGAAGCTCCCGGTGATCTCCAACCGCAGCGGCCAGCCGCTGACCGCCGCGCAGGCCACCGACCCCGACTACTGGGTGCAGCACCTGCGCAACACGGTGCTGTTCGCGGAAGGGATGGCGACGCTGAAGGCCAACCCCGCCCGGGTCTACATGGAAATGGGGCCGGGCCGGGCGCTGTCGTCCCTGGCGCAGGCCAACGGCGTGCCGGTCGGGCAGGTGATTCCCGCCCTGCGCCACCCCGAGCAGCGCATCGCCGACGACGCCTGGCATCTCGGCACCATCGCCCGGCTCTGGGCCTGCGGGGTGCCCGCCGACTGGACGCCGATCTGGGGCGACCGGGCGCGGCGGCGGGTACCGCTGCCCACCTATCCCTTCCAGCGCCGCAGCTATTTCATCGCCCCCGGGCAGGCTGTGGCCGCTGCCGACCCCGCCCCCCGGCGCATCGAGGACCTGACCCGTTGGGGCTGGCGCCCGGTCTGGCGCCCCCGCGCCGCGGACCTGACCTGCGACGCCGAGGATCTGGCGACCGCGCCCGTGACCACCTGGCTACTGTTCCTCGACGAGGCCGGGCTGGGCGCCGCCTGCGCCGAACGGCTGCGCAAGGCCGGCCACCGGGTGACCTGCGTGCGCGCCGGCGACGCCTTCCTGCGCCGGGGCGAGGACTACACCCTGTCGCCCGAGCGGGGGCGCGAGGGCTATGACGCGCTGATCCGCGATCTGGTGGCCCGCGGCCTGGCACCGCAAAGGATCGGGCATTTCTGGGGCGTGACGGTGGAGGAGAGGTTCCGCCCCGGCTCCTCCTTCCTCCACCGCAATCTGGAACAGGGGTTCTGGTCGCTGTTCTTCCTGGGCCAGGCGGTGGCCGAGGAGAACCTGCCCCGCCCGCTGCACATCGTGGCCTTCACCACCGGCGCCGCCCGGGTGAAATCCGAGCCCCTGCCCTATCCGGAAAAGGCCGCCATCGCCGGGCCGATGCGGGTGATGCCGCGCGAACTGCCCGGGGTGACCTGCGCCACACTGGACCTGATGCTGCCCCGCGGCCGGGTGCCCGACGAGGTGGCGACCGCCGCGCTGGAGGAGTTGCTGGCCGAGCCCGGCAACGCCACCGCCGCCCTGCGCGGCCACCGCCGGCTGGCGCAGACGGTGGCGCCGGTGGACCTGGCCCCGGCCGACCTGGCGGTGGAGGAGGATGCCACCGTGCTGATCACCGGCGGCTTCGGCGGGATCGGCATGACGCTGGCCGAGGATCTGATCCGCCGCGGCGCCCGGATCCTCTTGATCGCCCGCCGCCCGCTGCCGCCCCGCGACCGCTGGCGCGCGCATCTGGCCAGCCACCCGCCGACCGAGGCCACCGCCCGCCGCATCCTGGCCCTGCAACGGCTGGAGGCTTTGGGCGGCCACGTGGAGGTCGCCGCGGCCGATGTCTGCAACGCCGAGGAGATGCGCGGCGCGGTGGCGGTGGGCGAGGCGAAGCTGGGGCCGGTGCGCGCGGTGATCCATGCCGCCGGCGTGGTGGACGACGGCCCGATGCTGGCCAAGACCGCCGCGGGGGTGGAGGAGGTTCTGGCGCCCAAGCTGCACGGGTTGCAGGTGCTGGACCACCTGTTCCCGGACGGCAGGCTGGACTGGATGGCGGTGTTTTCCTCCACCTCCACCGTCACCGCGCCCGCGGGGCAGGTTGATTACGTGGCGGCCAACGAATACCTGAACGCCTGGTCACAATCCCGCGCCGGAGGCAAGACCCGGGTGGTGGCGCTGAACTGGGGCGTCTGGCAGGGCGTGGGCATGGCGGCCGAGGCGCTGGCCGACCGCATGGGCACGCGGCCCGAGGCGCCGGTGGCCCCTGCGCCCGGGCCGATGCTGACCGAGGCCACCTTCGACCGCGAGGGCAACCGGCTCTACCAGGGCCGGCTTTCCACCGAGGACTGGGTGGCGGGCGAGCACCGGCTGGCCGACGGCCGCGCGCTGCTGCCCGGCACCGGCTATCTGCAACTGATCGCCGAGGCGGCGGCGGCCGAGGGATTGCCGGGGTTCGAGATCCGCGACCTCACCTTCTTCCGCCCGCTGGAGGTGCCCGAGGGCCTGCGCCGGCAGTTGCGGGTGATCCTGCGGCGCAGCGAAGAGGGGTTCGGGGTCGAGGTCCGCTCCGACGCGCTGCTGCGCGGCCGGCAGGGCTGGGCGCTGAACGCCACCGCCCGGCTGATGCCGCTGGATGGCGCGGCGCAGGCGATTGATCCCGCAGGCATATCCGCCCGCCTGCACCTGCCGCTGACCGGCATCGGGCTGCGCAGCCCGCAGGAGGCGCATCTGAACTTCGGCCCGCGCTGGCGGGTGCTGCGCGCGATGGCGCTCGGGCCGGGCGAGGGGCTGGCGCATCTGGAACTGCCCGCCGCCCATGCCGGCGAGGCCGGGCCTTTCGCCCTGCACCCGGCGCTGACGGACCTCGCCACCGGCTGGGCCATGGGGCTGATCGAGGGCTACCGGCCCGATCACCTCTGGGTGCCGGTGGCCTATGGCCGGGTGGCGGTGCACGCGGCGCTGCCGGCGCGGGTGGTCAGCCATGTGAGGAACGCCGGGCCGAACCGCGCCACCGATCCCGTGGCGCGGTTCGACATCACGCTGGCGACGCCCGAGGGCCGGGTCTGTGTCGAGGTGCAGGGCTTCACCATCCGGCGGCTGGAGGGGCCGGTTTCCTTCCCTGCCCCGCAGGAATCGGAACTTTCGTTCGATAACGACACCACCCGCGCGCTCTCCCCGGCCGAGGAACGCCTGGCCGCCAGCGTGGCGCAGGGCATCCGGCCCGAGGAAGGGGCGGAGGCCTTCGCCCGCGCGCTCGCCGCCGGGCTGCCGCAGGTGATCGTCTCCTCGCTGGACCTGCCCGCGCTGGTGCGCCAGGCCGATGCCACCGAAACCTCCCGCGAGGAGGGTGCGAGCTTCGACCGGCCCGAGCTGGATACCGACTTCGTGGAACCCCGCAACGACATCGAACGCACCCTCGCCGGCTTCTGGCAGGAGCTGCTGGGGGTGGCCCGGATCGGGGTTAACGACGATTTCTTCGCATTGGGCGGCCATTCGCTGATCGCGGTGCGGCTCTTCGCGCGGGTGCGCAAGGCGTATCGGGTGGACTTCCCCATCTCGGTGCTGTTCGAGGCCCCGACCATCGCCGCCTGCGCCGCGCTGATCGAGGAACGCATCGGCCCGCAGGACAGCGCCGAGGCCCCCGCCCCGCGCCGCCGCTTCACCCATGTCGTGCCGATGCACGAACGCGAGGGCGGGCCGCGCACGCCGTTCTTCCTGGTGGCCGGCATGTTCGGCAACGTGCTGAACCTGCGGCATCTGGCGCAGCTGCTGGGCGGCGACCGGCCGTTCTACGGGCTCCAGGCCCGGGGGCTCTATGGCGACGACGAGCCGCATCGCACCATCCCCGAGGCCGCCACCGCCTGCATCGCCGAGTTGAAGCAGGTGCAGCCGCATGGCCCCTATCTGATCGGCGGCTTCTCGGGCGGCGGGCTGACCGCCTGGGAAATGGCGCATCAGCTGGAGGCGGCGGGCGATGAGGTCGCGCTGCTGGTGCTGCTCGACACGCCCCTGCCGCGCCGGCCGGAGCTGACCCGCCCCGACAAGGCGCTGATCAAGCTGGCCGAATTCCGCGACAAGGGGCCGGGCTACCTGCTGGAATGGATGCGGGCGCGGGCCGAGTGGCGGCGGGTTCAGGCGCAGGACAAGGCCGCCGATGCCGAGGGCGCCTTTCACAATGCCGCCATCGAGGCCGCCTTCCGCCAGGCCATCGCCGCCTATGACCTGCCGCCGCGGCAGGGCCGCACCGTGCTCTACCGCCCGCCGCTGGACGAATACTGGCAGGTGACCGGGGGCCGCTGGGTCAGCCGGGCGCGGGAATATGTGTTCCCGGACAACGACCTGACTCGCTTCGCGCCCGCGCTGGAGGTGGTGGAGGTTCCGGGCGACCACGACTCGATGGTGCTGGAGCCCAATGTCCGCGTGCTGGCCGCAAGGATGCGCAAGGCGATCTCCGAGGCCGAGGCGCAGGAGCCGCTGCCCCCGCTGGCCCGGGCGGCGGAATAAGATGTCCAGCGTCCTGACGGTGATCCTGAACTGGCGTTCGGCCGAGATGACGCTGCGTTCGTTAACCTCGGCCATCCAGGCGATGGATGGCGTCGAGGGCGCGATCACCGTGGTGGACAACGCCTCGGGCGACGGCAGTTTCGAGCGTCTGACGGCCGAGGTCGCCGCCCGGGGCTGGGATCGCGTGCAGGTGATCCAGTCCGGCCGCAACGGCGGCTTCGGCGCGGGCAACAACGCCGGGATCCGCGCCGGGCTGCCGGGGGGCGGGCGGCCGGATTACGTGTTCATCCTGAACTCCGACGCCTTCCCCGCCCCCGACGCGATCCGCATCCTGCGCGATCATCTCGACGCCCATCCCGCCACGGGCTTCGCCGGCAGCTTCATCCACGGCACGGACGGCGATCCGCACCGCACCGCCTTCCGCTTCCCCTCCATAGCCGGAGAGTTCGAGGCGGCGATCCGCTTCGGCCCGGTCTCGCGCCTCCTGCGCAACGCCGTCGTCGCCATGCCGATCCCCGAGGCGGCCACCCGCGTCGACTGGCTGGCCGGCGCGGCGCTGATGATGCGGATGGAGGTGCTGGACCGCATCGGGCTGTTCGACGAGGGCTTCTTCCTCTACTTCGAGGAGACCGAGTTGTGCCGCCGCGCCGCCGCGGCCGGCTGGCCCACCGACTACGTGCCAGAGAGCCGCGTGGCGCATATCGGCTCGGCCTCCACCGGCATGAAGACCTGGGCCCGCATCCCCGGCTTCTGGCTGGACAGCCGCTGGCGCTATTTCACCAAGGTGCACGGGCGCGGCTATGCGGTGGCGGCCACGCTGGCGCGGCTGGCGGGCGGCGGGCTATATGAACTGCGCCGGCTGATCCAGCGCAAGGACAGGGCCGATCCGCCGTGTTTCCTGCGCGACATGGCGCGCCACCACCTGCGCGCCCTGATGTCGCCACACGGGCGGGCCACACCCGCCGAATGACCGCAAGGACGCCCCCATGGCCCTGACCATCCTGCTGATCGGCAACGAAAGCCTGACCATCGAATGCGGCGAGGCCGTGCTGGCGCGCGGGCACACGGTTGCGATGCTCGTTACCCGCAGCCCGCAGGTCGCGGCCTGGGGGGCGGCGAAAGGGCTGCGGGTCGAGGCGCAGGCGGCAGAGGTGCCGTGTGACTGGCTGCTGTCGGTCGCCAACCTGTCGCTGGTGCCCGGGGCGGTGCTGGCGCTGGCCCGGCGGGGGGCGGTGAACTTCCACGACGGGCCGCTGCCGCGCCATGCCGGGCTGAACGCGCCGGTCTGGGCGATCCTGGAGGGCGAGGCGGCGCATGGCATCACCTGGCACCTGATCGAGGGGGGCGTGGACGAGGGGCCGGTGCTGTTGCAGCGGCATTTCCCGATCCGCCCCGACGACACCGCGCTGACGCTGAACACCCGCTGTTTCGAGGCGGCGGTGGAGAGCTTCCCCGAGTTGCTGGGTCAGTTGGAAAACGGTTTACGACCTGTCGTTCAAGATCTGACCCAGCGCAGCCTGCACCTGCGGTCCGACCGGCCGGCGGCGGCGGGGCGGCTGGACTTCACCCGACCCGCCGAAGTGGTCGCGCGGCTGGTCCGCGCGCTGGACCATGGCGGCTGGTGGAACCCGCTGGCGGTGCCGAAGATCGAAGCCGACGGCCGGGTGCTGGCGTTGGGCCGCGCGGCGGTGGAGCCCGGGCAGGGCGCCCCCGGCACGGTGCTGGAGGCGACCGAGGCCGGGCTGGTGGTGGCCTGCGGCGCGGGCGCGGTGCGGCTCATGGGCCTGCGCGACATGGCCGGCACGGCGGTCTGCCCGCGGAGCCTGGGCGTGACGCATATCCCCTCGCCCGACGCGGCCGAGGCGGAGCGGCTGACCGCGGCGCTGGCCCGGGTGGCGCCCTTCGACGGGGCCGCCCGCCGCAGCCTCACCACGCTGGACCCGGTCGAGATCGGCGGGCCCGCGGGCGCTTCGCCGGACTGGCGGGCGGTGCCGGTGGCCCTGCCGACGGGCCTCACCGGAGACCGGGCGCTGGCGGCGCTGGCCCTTGGTCTGGCGCGGGCCTGCGGCAAGGCGGCGGACCTGGCCTTCCACGCCGGGCCTTCGCCCGCGTCCGGCTATGTCTCCGACTGGCTGCCGTTGCGGGCGGATACCCACGGCACGGTGACCGTTGCACTGGCGGCGGTGGAGGCGGGGCTCGCCAAGGCTCGGAAGGCCGGCGGCTTCGCGCTGGACCTGGCGTTGCGCGAGCCGCGGCTGGGGGCGCTGGCGCTGCCGCCGGTGGCGCTGTCCACCCGCGGGCCGCTGCCCGGCACGGCTGTGACGCTGGCGCTGGGCGATGGCGTCACCCTGCACCACGACGCCACCCGCCTGCCGCCGGCCGAGGCCGCCAGGCTCGCCGCCCGCCTCGCGCATTTCGCCGCGGCGCTGGCGGAGGCGCCGGAGGATACCCCCCTCGCCGCCCTGCCCATCCTGCCCCCGGCGGAGTTGCAGGAACTGCTGCACGCCCGCAACGCCACCGCGAAACCGCACGACCGTTCGTTAACCGTTCCCGCGGCGTTCCTGGCCCAGGCCGCCCGCACGCCGGAAGCGACCGCGCTGGTCTGCGACGACAACGCGCTGACCTACGGCGAACTGGCCCAAAGGGCCGCCCGCATCGCCAACACCCTCCGCCGGATGGGAATCGCTCGCGGATCGCTGGTCGGCCTCTGCACCGCGCGCTCCACCGACATGGTGGCCGGCGCGCTGGGCATCCAGATGGCGGGCGGGGCCTATGTGCCGATGGACCCGGCCTATCCGGCCGACCGGCTGGCGCTCTATGCCGGGGACTCGGGCTGTCAGGTGATCGTCACCCAGTCGCACCTCGCAAGCGCGCTGCCGCAAGGCCCGCAACACCTGATCCTCGACACCGATCCCCGGCTGGCCACAGCCCTCTCAACACCCCCGGACGGCCCGCAACCGCAGGATCTCGCCTATCTCATCTACACCTCCGGCTCCACCGGCCGGCCCAAGGGGGTGATGGTCGAGCATCGCAACGTCATCAACTTCTTCGCCGGCATGGACGAAAGGCTGGGCACCGCGCCCGGCACCTGGCTGGCCGTCACCTCGCTGTCCTTCGACATCTCGGTGCTGGAGCTGTTCTGGACCCTCGCCCGCGGGTTCAAGGTGATCCTGACCTCGGACGATAACCGGGCGCTGGTCTCGGGCGGGGCCATCGGCAGCGGGGGGATGGACTTCAGCCTCTACTACTGGGGCAACGACGACGGGCCGGGGCCCAAGAAATACCAGATGCTGCTGGACGGCGCCCGCTTCGCCGACGAGCACGGGTTCGTGGCGGTCTGGACGCCCGAGCGGCATTTCCACGCCTTCGGCGGTCCCTACCCGAACCCCTCGGTCACCGGGGCGGCGGTGGCGGCGGTGACCAAGCGGATCGGGGTGCGCGCGGGGTCCTGCGTGGCCCCCCTGCACCACCCGGCCCGGATCGCCGAGGAATGGGCGGTGATCGACAACCTGACCAACGGCCGCGCGGGCCTGGCCATGGCCTCCGGCTGGCACCCCGACGACTTCGTGCTGCGCCCCGAGAACGCGCCGCCCGGCAACAAGGCGGCGATGCTGGAGGCGACCGATCAGGTCCGCCGGCTGTGGCGCGGCGAGGCGGTGGAGTTTCCCAAGGCCGGCGGCGGCACCCATGCGGTGACCACCCTGCCCCGCCCGGTGTCGCCGGAACTGCCGGTCTGGCTGACCACCGCCGGCAACCCCGAGACCTGGATCGAGGCCGGCCGGCTGGGGGTCCACGTGCTGACCCACCTGCTGGGCCAGTCGGTCGCCGAGGTGGGCGAGAAGATCGCGCTCTACCACGGGGCGCTGCGCGAGGCCGGGCACGACCCCGACGGCTTCACCGTCACGCTGATGCTGCACACCTATCTGGCCGCCGACCGCGAGGTGGCGCGCGAGGTGGCGCGGGGGCCGATGAAGGACTACCTGCGGTCCGCCGCGGGGCTGATCAAGCAATACGCCTGGGCCTTCCCCGCCTTCAAGCGGCCGCAGGGCGTGGCGAACCCGATGCAGATCGACCTCGCCACCCTCAGCCATGAGGAGACCGAGGCGATCCTCGATTTCGCCTTCCACCGCTATTTCGAGGACTCGGGGCTCTTCGGCACGGTGGAGGACGCGCTGGCCCGGGTGGCGGAACTGAAGCGCATCGGGGTGGGCGAGGTCGCCTGCCTGATCGACTACGGCATCGCGCCGGAGCGGGTGATGGAGGGGCTGAGGCCGCTGGCCGAGGTGGTGGCGCGGGTGCGCGCCGAGGCCGGGCCGGCGGAGGGCGATCATTCCATCGCCGCGCAGGTGGTGCGCCACGGGGTGACGCATCTGCAATGCACCCCCTCGATGGCCCGGATGCTGGCGCTGAACGACGAGGCGCGGGGTGCGCTCTCGCGCGTGAAACTGCTGATGGTGGGGGGAGAGGCGCTGCCCGGCGCCCTGGTGCAGGACCTGCGCGCGGCCACATCGGCCCGCATCCTCAACATGTACGGCCCGACCGAGACCACGATCTGGTCGACGGTGGAGGAGGTCACCACGCCCGAACCCGTCGCCAATATCGGCCGCCCGCTGGCCAACCAGCGGGTCTATGTGCTGGACGAGGGGCTGGCGCCGGTGGCCGAGGGCGTGGCGGGCGAGCTGTGGATCGGCGGCGAGGGCGTGGCGCGCGGCTACTGGCAGCGGCCGGACCTGACCGCCGAACGCTTCCGCCCCGACCCCTTCGCGGATGGCCGGATGTACCGCACCGGCGACTTGGTGCGCTGGCGGGCGGACGGGCGGCTGGATTTCCTGGGCCGCGCCGACCATCAGGTGAAGCTGCGCGGATACCGCATCGAACTGGGCGAGATCGAGGCGGCGCTGGAGGCGCAGCCGGGCGTGACCCAGGCGGTGGTGATGGCGCGGGAGATGGCGCCGGGCGACACCCGGCTGGTGGCCTGGCTGACCGGGACGGCAGCCGAGGATGCACTGCGTGCCGCGCTGGGCGAGACGCTGCCCGAGCACATGCGGCCGCAGCACTATGTCCGCCTGCCCGCCATGCCGCTGACGCCCAACGGCAAGGTCGACCGCAAGGCGCTGCCCGCGCCGCAGGCGGTGCCGCTGGTCACCCAGCCCGCGCCGGCGGTGGAGGAGACTCCGCTGCCGCTCATCTCCGGCGCCGATCTGGCCGAGGCCGAGGCGCGGATCGCCGAGGTCTGGTGCCGGGTGCTGGGCCTGCCGCAGGTCGGGCCGCAGGACAACTTCTTCACCCTGGGCGGGCATTCGCTGCTGGCGGTGCAGGCGCATCGCGAGTTGAAGGCGGCGCTGGGGGCCGAGCGGCTGTCGATCACCGACATCTTCCGCTTCCCCGTGCTGCGGACGCTGGCCGCGCATGTGGGCGGCACCGCGGCCCCGGCCAATACCCCCGCGCCCGAGCCGCCCGCCGACGACCGCGCCAATGCCCGGATGGACGCGATGGCCCGCCGCCGGGCGTTGCGCGCCGCGCGCTGATGGACCTCGCGCGGCTGGCCGCCGCCGCCCGCGCGCTGCTGCCCGGCGCCGGGGTGGGGGCGGCCGATCCGCGCACCCCGCATCCCGCATGGCCGGGCGAGGACATCGGCGCCGCCGTCCCTAGGCGGCTCAATGAGTTCCGCGCCGGCCGCGCCGCCGCCCGCGCCGCGCTGGCGGAGCTGAGCCTGCCGCCCGTCGCGATCCTGGTGAACCCCGACCGCAGCCCGGCCTTCCCCCCCGGCCTCGCCGGCTCGATCACCCATACCGCCACCGCCGCCCTGGCCGCGGTGCTGCCCGGGGCCCGCGGCCTCGGGATCGACCTTGAGCCCGCCGAACCGCTGCCGCCGGAACTCTGGGACAGCATACTCTCCCCCACTGAGCGCGCCGCCTGCGACAGCCCGGTGAAGGCCCGGCTGGTCTTCGCCGCCAAGGAAGCGGCCTACAAGGCGCAATACCCGGCCACCCGGCGGCTTCTGGAATTCGACGCCCTCGCGATCACGCTGGACGCCACCACCGTCACCGCCACCTTCACTGCCCCCGCAGGCCCCTTTCCCGCCGGCCATGCCCTGACCGGCCGCCATGCCTGCGCCGAGGGCCACCTGCTGGCCGCCGTCACGCTCTAGGCCCGCCGATCACCGCGCGCACCGCCTTCAGCGTGCGGCGGCTGGCGCCGGCGTGATCGCGCAGGAAGCCGGCGATGGGGGCGGAGAGATCCGGCACCGGCTCGGCCAGCGCCGCCACCAGCGCCGCCTCGTCGGGCACACTGCGGGCGATGCCGGCGGCCTCGGCCTCGACGAAAGGGTATTCGATGGTCCAGACATGCGGGCCGGTCAGCACCGGCTTGCCCAGCGCCAGCGGCTCGATGATGTTGTGCGCCCCGCGCGGGGTGAAGCCGCCGCCCACCACCACCCGGTCGGCCAGCGCGAGGTAGAAGAACATCTCGCCCAGGCTGTCGCCCAGCAGCACCGCCGCCTGCGGGTCGGGCTCGGCCGCCAGCTCCAGCCCCGGCCCGAACAGCCGGCTGCGCCGCTCGACCGCCAGCCCCGCCGCGGCCAGCCCCTCGGCCACCGCATCGAACCGCTCCGGCGCGCGGGGGACATAGACGAAGAGCGGCGGTTCGGCCCCCTCCCGCAGGGCGGCGATAACCCGCAGGTACAGCGCCTCCTCGCCCTCCACCCCGCTGGCGATGGCGATCACCTCGCGCCCCGGTGCCAGCAGCGGCCGCGCCCGCGCCGCGGCCTGCACCTGCGCCGCCGGGATCGGCTGGTCGAAGCGCAGCTCGCCGGTGGCCACGGCATTGCCCAGCCCGACCGAGGCGAAGCGGCGCACCTGAAGGTCGGACTTCACGAAGGCCCCCGCCAGCCGGCGGATCACCCGCTGGCGGATCCGCAGGCCCCGGCTGTCGCGCGCCAAAGGCCGCGAGCCGTATTGCCCGTTGCACATGAAAAGCGGGATGCCCGCGGCCCGCGCGGCCTCGATCATCGCCGGCCAGACCTCGACCTCCAGCGTCAGGCCGATGCGGGGGCGGCAGGCGCGGAAGAAGCGCCGATGGCACCAGCCCATGTCGAAGGGCACCCAGACCACCGCCAGCCGGCCCGCCGCGATCTCGGCCGCGAACTGGCGTTCCGCCTCGCGCCGCCCGGCGGGGGTGAAGTTGGTGACCACCACCGGATAGCCCTCGGCCAGCGCCAGCCGGATCAGCGCCACGGCCGAGCGGGTCTCGCCCAGGCTGACGGCATGGACCCAGATCGGGCGCTGCGGCAGGGGCCGGGGGTAGACCCCGAACCGCTCGGCGATGTGGCGGGCGTAGAGCGGGTCGCGCCGCCCGCGCCAGCCCAGATAGGCCAGCACCACCGGCAGGAGCGCGAGCCAGGCCAGCCGGTAGAGGATCAGGAACCCGCGCAGGATCATGCGCCCACCATCGCGACCAGCCGGCGGGCCAGCGGGACCAGCGCCTGCCGCGCCCCTTGCACCAGCGCCTGCGCCTGGGGCCCGATGTCGCGGGCTGCGGCCGCCTGCACCGCCCGGGCCAGATCCGGGGCGCCGGTCACCGGCACCGCCAGCCCCTCCGCATCCAGCCGGGCGTAGTCGGCGGCGAAGTTGGCGGTGTCTGGCCCATGCAGCACGGGAACCGAGAGACAGATCGCCTCCCACGGGTTATGCCCGCCCAGGCCGCCGAAGGAGGCGCCCACATAGCCCGCCCGCGCCAGCCGATACCACAGCCCCAGCTCGCCGAAACTGTCGGCCAGCCAGACCGCATCCTCCGCCCCCGGCACCCCGCCGGCGCTGCGCCGGGCATGGGGCAACCCCGCCGCCTGCAACGCCCCTGCCACCGCGTCCGCCCGAGCCGGCAACCGCGGGGCCAGGATCAGCAGCCAGGCGGGATCGGACGCCACCAGCGCCTGCTGCGCCGCGATCACCACCGCCTCGTCCGGGGGATGGGTAGAGGCCGCGACCCAGATCCGCCGCCCCGCCAGCCGTTCGCGCAGATCGGCCAGCGCGGCAGGGTCGGCCGCCAGCGGCTCGGCCGCGGGCTTCAGCGAGCCGGTGACCTCCACCTGCCCCGCGCCCAGGTCGCGCAGGTTGGCCGCCGTCGCCGGGTCCTGCGCCGCCACCAGCGCGAAGCGGGCCAGCGTGTCGCGGTAGAGCCCGCCCATCCGCGCCCGGCGGCGGCGGCTGGCGGCATCCATCCGCGCGTTCACATAGGCCAGCGGAATGCCCCGCGCCGCGCAGTCGTGGATCGCCCCGGGCCAGAGATCCTGTTCCGACCAGACCGACAGGCCGGGCCGCCAATGGTCCAGGAACCGTGCTATGAAGCCCGATCCGTCCAGCGGCAGGAACTGGTGCAGGCAGCGCGGCGGCAGGTTCGCCCCGATCACCCGGGCCGAGGAGCGCGCGGTCGAGGTGATCAGGAAATGCAGCTCCGGCGCCAACGCCTGCATCTGCACGATCAACGGCCGCAGCGCCAGCACCTCGCCCAGCCCCACCGCGTGCAGCCACACGAGCCGCCCTTCCGGCCGCGGCAACCCCGGCTCGCCCAGCTTCTCCCCCACCCGCGCCGGGTTCTCGCGCCCCTGCCGCAGCCGCCGCTTCAGCACCAGCCGCATCAGCGGCTGCACCAGCGGCCGCAGCGCCAGATAGGCACGGGTCTGCCAGCCGGTCATCCGCCGGCCCCGGGGTCGTGCGGCAGGTCGTTGGTGTCCAGCCGCGGGATACGCAGGGGGTCGACGGTGGCGGGGTTACAAACCGCAGGCTCGACGGTGAAGCCGATAGCGAACCCCGCCGCGCCGACCGCTGCGCGCACCGCCGGCCCCTCGCTGCCGAAGGGATAGGAATAGAACCGCGCCGGCGCGCCCACCGCCGCCAGCGCGGCCAGACTGCCCGCCACCTCGGCCGCCAGATCCTCGGCCGAGCATTCCCCGTGCCACAGGTGCCGGTCGCCATGGCCGCCGAACTCCATCCCCCCCGCCCGCATCGCCCGGGCCTGCGCGGGCGAGAGGTACAGTTCCTCGGCGAACCCGGCCTCGTCGGCGGTCACATGGCGGCGGAACAGGGCGTCCACCACTCGGGTGCGCACCTCGGCCGGCAGCGCATGCTGCAACAGCCGCTTGGCATAGGCCACCTCGGCATCGTCGAAGCGGTTGGGGTGCAGATGCGCGGCGCGCAGCGGGCCGGGGTCGGCCAGCCCTTCGGCCCGCAGGAGGCCGTCCAGTTCCCCCGCCAGCGCCTCGGGCCGTTCCAGGCTGGCCAGGGTGAACTGGATCTTGTTCACCTCCAGCACCTTGCGGTCCAGCAGCGAGGACCGCGGGGCGAAGAACAGCCCGCCCAGGCCCCGTTCCACCAGCAGCGGGAACACCCGGTCGTGATGGTCGCAGTATCCGTCATCGAAGGTCAGCAGGCAGGGCCGCGGCGGCAGCTCGGCCCCCTCCAGCAGCGCCGCAGGCGCGATCAGGTTGTAATGCCGCGCCAGCCAGTCCAGCTGCCCGCGGAACCGCTCCGGCTCCAGCGCCTTCAGCCGCGGCCAGGCACTGCCCGCCAGCGGGCGGACATAGTGGTACATCACCACCGTCAGCACGGCGCGGCCCCTTCCAGATAGGCCAGCGTCGGGCGGTCGAGGTCGAGGTCGCCCTTGGTCAGGTGCAGGCGGGCGAAGTCGTAAAGCCGCGCCCGGTGCTCGCGCCCCCAGATCACCACCGAGGTGGTGGGCGGCCGGCGCAGCTCGACCGGATGGAACAGTGAGGGCAGTTCGACCAGCGGGTCGTCCACCGCCGAACTCCACCCCCGCGCGCGCAGAAGGCCCCCCCAGACCCCTGCGGTGCCGGTGAAATCCACGAAGGCCGCGCCGCGGCCCCGCGCCGCGGCCTCGACGAAGGCGATGGCGGCCCCGGCATCGGCGGGGTCGCCGAACAGGTCGACCAGATGCAGGATCGGCGTGCCCGCGATGCGGTCCTCGCGCAGCACCACGC
>JBBCJM010000268.1:0-10285 GCA_037190175.1 Paracoccaceae bacterium
ATCCGGCCGGGGTTCGATACCGACACCCTCCATGTACTCCTGCATCGAGAAATGTCTTCCACCCGGCAGCATCCACCGGGTTCCGAAACGCAACTGCCTTCGGTCCAACACCCGGTCGGTGCCATCGGGCGCCTCGCGGACCAGAAAGGCCCAAAACTGCGCATCGTCCGGCGAATCGACCTCGCAGCCCGTGGACGCACGGATCAGGCTGCCGTCCTGATGCTGGATCACCCCGTCGTCGCGCAGGATGTCGATCAGCGGCGCAAAGCGGCCATCGAACGTACCGCCCGCACACCAGTAGACATGGCCGGGGGTGACGAAGGTGCCATGGAAGTCGAGCACGATCTTCGCGGTGTTGCGCATGGTGCGCTTGACCCGCCCCGGCCTGGTCTCGCCGGTCTTCGGGTCGAACGACAGCACCCAGTCGTCGGGGCGGACCTGTTCGATGGGCTTGGTCGAGCCGTCGGCCATGGTGATCGGAGTACCGGCGAGGAAGCATTCGGGTCTTGCAAAGCCCCCAAGTGCAAGCCCAGGATAGCGCGACGTGTCAACCGCGAGAAGTTCATCAAGAGTTGCAATTCCGGCGTATCTTGCAGTAAGTGGAATCCCGCGCTTCTCCTCAAGCCGAACATACAGATGCTCAAAATAGGTTGCTTGCTCTTCAATATTCCATTTCCTGAAATCTGTGCCTTTCTCCAGCTTGTCCGAATAGTCGTACCGCTCGGGTATTCTTCCGGTTAGAGTCGCAACTATCTGCGGAACGAGTGCATTGAGGCTAGGGGGTCTGCCGTTCTGATGCTGAAGTATGTGCCCGGCCTCATGAACAAAAAAGGCCCTCAGGTTCAGCTCACTAACAATACTGTAGTCGCTGCGATAAATATCTCTTCCGACATTGATCGTATTGAATGGAGTGAATCCACTGCCCGCCATTGTGCCTCCATTCCGGACCTGCACGCGGGAATAGTCGATTGCGTTGCCATATATGCCTGACAACATGTTGATTTCGCCGTCCGTCAGCTCGCGGAGTCCACTCATCTTTTCACCTATTCAGACATGCCCAAGTTTTACTTTTGTCATTCCAGACGCACGATCCAAACGGAGGTTCCAAGGAAAGCAGAATTTCAAGATGCATTGCATTGTGGCCGGGGTGTAGCTGACTTCTGTTGCCATAGGAAAGCATCATCTCTCGACCATTTGGAAGCGTTAATCTAAACTTTGAACTCTCCCCCTGCTCCCAAGGCACAAGGGTTCCTCCGTTGGGAAGAACTGCAGGAAGGCGGATTCCCAATGCGTCCTCAAGGCCGGGAGGAGCGACGCCATCGGGATGCCGCTCCACCAACTGTTCGGGAATCCAATCAACCTGACGAATGGCTTCGGTCGAGACAACGCAAAAATCGGTCAGGCAAGGGGTATCGCCGGCAACGCAGCCGGTGACCAAAAACGTAGCGGCAAACGCCGTCGCTGACAGCCGGAGACGCGTACAATCAGTTCGTCCTCGCATGATTTCAGCAACCTCTCAAAGTAGCCATCATAGCCAGGAGTGATCGCCGATCATACCTCTACACGTAGTCCCCCCGCGCCAGCCCGTATTTCGCCATCTTCTCGTTCAGTGTGCGCCGCGGCAGGCACAGCTCCTCCATCACCGCGACGATGGAGCCCTTGTGCCGGCGCATGGTGTTGTCGATCAGCATCCGCTCGAAGGCGTCCACATAGTCCTTCAGCGGCTTGCCCTCGGTGGTCAGCGTCGGCCCCGCGGCCTCGTTGTCCGCCATCAGCAGCGAGGCGATGGAGCCGGTTCCCCGCCGGTTCTGCAATACCGCGCGCTCGGCCACGTTCACCAGTTGCCGCACGTTGCCGGGCCAGGGGGCCTGCAAGAGCTGCGCCGCCTCCTGCGCGGTCAGGGCGGGGGCATCGCAGCCGTATTCCTCGGCGAACTGTTCGGACAGCCGGGTGAACAGCGTCAGGATGTCCTCGCCGCGCGAGCGCAGCGGCGGGCAGACGATGGTCATCGCCCCCAGCCGGTAATAGAGGTCCTGCCGCAGCAGCCCCTCCAGCGTCTTGTCCGGGGCGTGCTGGTTGCAGATGGCGATGATCCGCGTCTCGGGCGGCATCCCCTGGTCGTTGATGAAGGTCAAGAGCCGCGCCTGCAGGGCATTCGGCAGCGCCTCGATATCTTCCAGCAGCAGGGTGCCGCCGCGGGCCTCCTCCACCATCGGCAGGCTGGCGCCTTCCTCCACCGGGCCGAACAGGCGGGCGGCCAGCTGGTCCTCGGCCCAGGCGGCGCAGTTGATCGACACGAAGCGACGCGCGGCGCGGGGGCCGGTGGCGTGCAGGGCGTGGGCGACCAGCGTCTTGCCGGTGCCGGTCTCGCCGTCGATCAGCACGTGGCCATCCGCCTGGCCGAGGTCGAGGATATCCTCGCGCAGCCGCTCCATGGCGGGCGACGACCCGATCAGCTTCTTCATCACGGTCGAGCCGTCGGCCAGTTCCCGGCGCAGGGCGCGGTTGTCCAGCGTCATCCGCCGGGCCTGGGTGGCCTTCTTGGCCAGTTCGGTCATCCGGTCGGGGTTGAAGGGCTTTTCCAGGAAATCCCAGGCCCCGATCCGCATCGCCTCCACCGCCATCGGCACGTCGCCGTGGCCGGTGATCATGATGACCGGCAGGCCCGAATCCTGCGACAGCAGGCGCTTTAAGAGCGCCATCCCGTCCATCCCCGGCATCTTGATGTCGCTGACCACCACGCCGGGATAGTCCGGCCCGATGCCCTTCAGCGCCTCCTCCGCACTCGCGTAGGTCTCGGTGTCGAAGCCCGAGAGGGCCAGCCACTGGCTGATCGAGGCGCGCATGTCCGCCTCGTCATCCACGATCGCCACCTTCATCGCTCGCGCCATAGTCACTCCGCTGCTTGCATGTCGCGCCTGAGTATCGGCAGTTGCACCTCGAAGACAGCCCCGCCGCCCTCACCATTGCGTGCGGTCAGGCGGCCGCCCAGGTCGGTGACGATGCCGGAGGAGATGGCGAGGCCCAGCCCCACCCCCTCGCCCGGCTTCTTGGTGGTGTAGAAGGGCTCGAAGAGGTTATCCAGATCCACGATCCCATGGCCGTTGTCGCGCACGGTCAGCCGCACCGTCTCGTCCTCGGTCAGCGCGAGGTCGATCCGCGGCTCGGCGGTTTCCTTGGTGGCGTCCAGTGCGTTGCGCAGAAGGTTGATGATCACCTGTTCCAGCCGGATGCGGTCGGCCATCACCATGATGGGCTTGCGGGGGACGCTGCGGGTTATGCGCACAACGCGCGCTTTCAACTGCGGTTCCATCATGGACAGCGCCGAGGACAGCGCGGCCCGCACGTCGACCGGCTCGAAGGCCTCGCCGCCCTTGCGGGCATAGGATTTCAGCTGCCGGGTGATCGCCCCCATCCGCTCGATCAGGTCGTCGATGCGCTGGAACGACGACAGCGCCTCCTCCGGCCGGCGGCGCTGGAGCAGCAGGCGCGCGCCGGCCAGATAGGTCTTCATCGCCGCCAGCGGCTGGTTCAGCTCGTGGCTGACCGCGGCCGACATCTCGCCCAGGGCGGCAAGCTTGGAGGACTGCGCCAGGGTGGCCTCGGCCACCTCCAGATCCTTCCGCACCTTCTCGCGCTCGGCGATGGCGCGTTGCAGGCGGGCGTTCAGCAGCCGCAGTTCGGCCGACTCGCGCTGGTAGCTGATGGTCTTGGACCAGGCCCGGCGCGACAGGATGTAGAAGGTCGCGGCCAGCAGGATGGCGAAGCCCATGATCTCCAAGGCCAGCACCGAGTTCACCCGCTCGCGCACCGAGGCCATGGCGGTGAAGCTGACGATGCGCCAGCCGCGGAAGGGCACGCGCGCGTCCGAGCGCAGCACCGCCTCGCCGCGCAGATAGGCGTCGGGCGGCTCCTGCGCCCAGTCGGCCGCGGCCTGCATGGCCCGCTGCACCGCCGAGGGCGGGTCCTGCAGGGCCAACGCCTGTTCCAGCGGCCGCCCCCGCCAGCGCGGTTCGGTGGACAGGATCACCTTGCCCTCGCTGTCGGTCACCAGGATCGCGTCCGAGAGCCCGGCCCAGGAGCGTTCGTATTTCTGCAGGTCGACCGCCACCACCACCACGCCCAGGAAGCGGTTGTCGCGGAAGATCGAGCGGGAATAGGTGAAGTCGGTGCCGCCCCCGTCGCGCGGGGCGGCAGTGAACACGGTGTCGCGCACCCGCTGGGCATCGACGAAATAGGGCGCGTTGCGGTGGCTGGAGCCCAGCCGGTTGCGGTTGGTGGCCCCCACCACCCGCCCGTCGCGGTCCAGAAGCAGGATCGAGGCCGCGCCGATCTCGGCCTGGAAGGAGATCAGCCGGGCGGAGGTGGAGGGATACAGCCCCTCGGTCAGCGCCCGGATCAACTCGGGGTCGCGCGAGAGCAGCAGGGGCACGATGGAATTGCGCTGCAACTCGGACACCAGGTTGCCCGAATAGAGCGCCAGCCGCACCTCGGAACGGTTGCGGGTGGTTTCCGAGAAGCGTTCGGTCAGCCAGCGGTTGGTGACGAAGACCACCGCCACCGCGGCGATCACCAGCACCGCCACCACCACGCGCATCCACAGCGACAGCCCCTCGGGCCGCGTGATCGGCGGCTCGGGCGGCGGCGCGGCGGTCTGGGGGGCGGGCTCGGCCTCGGACATGGGCGCCAGACTAGGGCCGGCGCCGGCCCCGCTCAAGCCAAAGCCGCGGAAGGCGTTCAGGCGGGCACCGCCGCACCCGCCAGTGCGCGGAACATCGCCGCCCCGTCGGCCGGGCCCAGGGCGGGGTCGCTGGCCCGTTCGGGATGCGGCATCAGCCCCAGCACCCGGCGGTTCTCGCTCAGCACCCCGGCGATGTCGCGGGCCGAGCCGTTGACGGGTTCGGCGTAGCGGAAGGCCACCCTGCCCTCCTGCTCCAGCGCGTCCAGCGTGCGGGGGTCGGCCACGTAGTTGCCGTCGTGATGGGCCACCGGCAACACGATCTGCTGCCCCGCGGCATAGCCGGCGGTAAAGGCGCTGTCGACGGTGCCCACCGTGAGCCGCACGGGGCGGCAGACGAAGCGCAGCTCGGCGTTGCGCATCAGCGCCCCGGGCAGGAGGCCCAGTTCCGTCAGCACCTGGAAGCCGTTGCAGATCCCGATCACCAGCCCGCCGCGGGCGGCATGGGCGCGGATCGCCGCGGCGATGGGCGAGCGCGCGGCGATGGCCCCGCAGCGCAGGTAGTCGCCGAAGGAGAACCCGCCCGGGATCCCCACCAGGTCGGTGCCCGCGGGCAGGTCGCTGTCCTTGTGCCAGACGCGCGCGACCCTGGCCCCCGCGGCCTCCAGCGCCACGGCGAGGTCGCGGTCGCAGTTCGATCCGGGAAAGGTGACGACGGCGGCTTGCATCGGTCGGGTCTCCTGGCGCGGTGGCCCAGCCCATAGCGCGAACCGCGGCCGCTGGCCAGAGCCGGCCTTTCCCTCCCTCCCGTCCGCGTGCCATGGTGCCGCCGCACAGGCAGCGGAGGGGCGGAATGCAGGCGGACTTCGGCATCGTGGGGGGCGGGATCGCCGGGATCTCGGCGGCGGCGGAACTGTCGGGCCTGGGCTCGGTGCTGGTGCTGGAGGCCGAGGAGGCGCTGGCCTTCCACGCCTCTGGCCGGTCGGCCGCGCTTTACGAGCCGCGCTACGGCAACCCGGCGGTGGTGGCGCTGTCGCTGGCCTCGGGCGATGCCTTCCGCACCATGGAGGGGCTGCTGACCCCGCGCGGGCTGATGGTGGTGGGCGGGGCGGAGGACCGCGCGGCCTTCGACCGCGACGTGGCGGCGATGGAACTGGCGGTGCTGGACCCCGCCGCGGCGCGGGAACTGCTGCCGATCCTCGCGCGTTCCGCGGCCCATGCCGCCTATGCCCCGCACGCCTGGGACATCGACACCGACCGGCTGGTCCAGTCGCTGGCCCGGACCGCGCGGGCGGGCGGCGCGCAGATCCTGACCCGGGCGCGGGTGGAGCGGATCGCGCGCGACGGCGCCGACTGGCGGCTGGGCTGGAAGGACGGCGAGGCGCGGGTGGGCACGCTGGTCAATGCCGCCGGCGCCTGGGCCGATGGCGTGGCGGCCATGGCGGGGGTACAGCCGCTGGGCCTGCGCCCCCTGCGCCGCTCGATGGCGCGGATCCCGGCGCCGGTGGGTATGGACCCCGCCCGCTGGCCCATGGTGATCGGCGCGGGCGAGACCTGGTACATGAAGCCCGACGCCGGCGCGCTGATCGTCTCGCCCGCCGAGGAGGATCCGGTGGCCGAACCGCACGACGCCTTCGCCGACGACATGGTGCTGGCCGAGGGGCTGGCGCGCTATGAGGCGATGGTGACCGAGCCGGTCTCGCGGCTCTTGGCCAACTGGGCGGGCCTGCGGACCTTCAGCCCCGACCGGGTGCCGGCGATCGGCCATGCCCCCGGGGCGCCGGGGTTCTTCTGGCTGGCGGGCCAGGGCGGCTACGGCTTCCAGACCGCCCCGGCGGCGGCGCGGCTGGCGGCCGACCTGCTGGGCGGCCGCGCCCCCGCCCTACCGGCCGACCTGGTGGCCCGGCTCTCCCCCGCCCGCTTCGCCCGCGGCTGACATGCGCCCCGCCCTCGCCGCGCTGATCCTGCTGGCCGCCTGCGCCGCGCGCACGCCCGAGCCGGTGCGCGACCCCGCGCCGCCGGGCGCGGTCACCGCGCCGAACTTCGGCGACACCCGGCCGCATCCCTGGTCCGGCCGCAGCCCGCAGGACTATCCCGTGCACGGCACCGACGTGTCGCGGTTCCAGACCGCGGTGGACTGGCAGGCGGCGCGGGCGAACGGGATCAACTTCGTCTTCGTCAAGGCGACCGAGGGGGGCGACCTGGCCGACCCGATGTTCACCGAGCACTGGCACGGGGCGCGGGCGGCCGGGGTGCGGGCGGGGGCCTATCACTTCTGGTATCACTGCCGGCCGGGCGGAGAGCAGGCGCGCTGGTTCATCCGCCACGTCCCCCGGGTGCCGCGCGCCCTGCCCCCGGTGCTGGATCTGGAATGGACGCCGTTCTCGCCCACCTGCACCCGCCGCACCCCGCAGGAGGAGTTGTTGCGCGAAGCGCAGGCCTTCCTCGACATCGTGGCCCGGCACTACGGGCAAAGGCCGCTGGTCTATGCCTCGCCCGACATCTTCCACGACCGCGAGCTGTGGCGGCTGCGGGGGGCGGATTTCTGGCTGCGCTCGGTGGCCGACCACCCGGCGCGGGTCTATCCGGGGCGGCCGTGGGTGTTCTGGCAGTATTCCGGAACCGGGGTGATCCCGGGCATCCCCAACGACGGCGACCTCAACGTGTTTGCGGGGGGGCCGGAGGAATGGGCGGCCTGGCTGGCGAGCCGGGCGCCGTGACGACCCGCTGGAACGGTCTTGCAGGTCATCGTGGCTGGGCTACCCTGCGGGGGCAGGAGGATCCGGCAGATGACCGACGACGAAAAGGCGATCCGGCAGGCCGTCGAGACCTGGATGACCGCGACCCGGGCGGGCGACGGCGCAACCGTCCTCGCCTTGATGACCGACGATGTGGTCTTCATGGTGCCGGGGCACGAACCGTTCGGAAAGGAGGCCTTCGCCGCGGCCTCGGACAGCGGGGACGAGACCCGGATAGAGGGCACCAACGAGATCGTGGAGCTCCAGATCCTCGGGGATTGGGCATTTTCCCGCAATCGCATCGAGATGACGGTTACTCCGCCTGGCGGCGAGCCCATCCGCCGATCGGGATACACGCTCACGCTCTGGCGCAAGGAGGCCGATGGCAAGTGGCGGCTTGCGCGCGACGCCAATCTTCTGACGGCGCGCGGGTGATCTGCGGCCGGGATGGCGGTGGGCAAACGGCTGCTCCGTCCCTGCTTTGCCCCCCTACCCGTCCGCCCGGATCCGGGCGTTGGTCGGATCAAACGGGCAGTCCTCGGTGACCTCGGCCTGCCACAGCCGCCCCAGCATCCGCACCTGCAGCCGGGTGCCGGGCACGGCCAGCTCGGGCGGCACATAGCCCATGCCGATCTGCCTGCCGAAGGCCACCGACCAGCCGCCGGAGGTGAGCCGGCCGACCTTCGCGCCGTCCTTCACCAGCGCCTCCTTGCCCCAGGGGTCGGCGTCGTCCGGCCCGTCGATCAGCACCGTCACGCATTTCGCCCGGATGCCAGTGGCCAGCATCCGGTCCTTGCCCAGGAAGTCCTTCGACAGGTCCACGAAGCGGTCGAGCCCGCCCTCCAGCGGCGTTGCGTCCCGGCCCAGTTCGTTGCCGAAAGCGCGATAGCTCTTTTCCTGCCGCAGCCAGTTCTGCGCCCGGGCGCCGACCGGCCGCATCCCGTACCGCTCGCCCGCCGCCAGCAGCCGGTCGAACAGGTGGTTCTGCATCTCGATCGGGTGGTGCAGCTCCCAGCCCAGCTCGCCGGTATAGGCCACCCGGATCGCCACCGTCGGCACCATGCCGAGCTCGATGTCGCGGGCCGAGAGCCAGGGGAAGCGCCTGTTCGACAGCGCGGTCTCGGGGTCGGGGTCGCGGATCAGCTCCTTCAGGATGGCGCGGCTGTTCGGCCCGGCGAGCGCGAACACGCCCCATTGCGGGGTGACCTCGGGCACCAGCACCGCGGCGCCGCCGCGGGCCATGAAATCCTCGGCCGAGAGGCGCAGATGGTCGCCGTCATAGGCCGCCCAGGCGCCGGCGGAGACGAGGTAGTAGCCGTCCTCCCGCCGCCGCACGATGGTGTATTCGGTGCGCGTGGTGCCGGCCGCGGTCAGCGCGTAGGTCAGGTTGATCCGCCCCACCTTGGGCAGCCGGTTGGTGGTGAGCCAGTCGAGGAAGGCGGTCGCGCCGGGGCCCGAGACCCAGTGCTTGGCGAAGGCGGTGGCGTCGATCAGGCCGGCGGTTTCCCGGATCGCCCGTGCCTCGGCCTCGGCATATTGCCACCAGCCGCCGCGGCGGAAGGACCGCGCGTGGTGGTCGAAGTCCTCGGGCGCCCCCACCGGGCCATAGTAGATCGGCCGTTCCCAGCCGTTCACCTGCCCGAACTGTGCGCCGCGCGCCTTCTGCCGGTCATAGGCCGGCGCGGTGCGCAGGGGGCGGCAGGCTTCGCGCTCCTCGTCCGGGTGGTGCAGGATGAAGACGTGCTCGTAACATTCCTCGTTCTTGCGCGCGGCGTATTCGGTGGTCATCCAGCCGCCATAGCGCCGCGGGTCCACCGCCGAGAGGTCGATCTCGGCCTCGCCCCCGGTGATCAGCTGCGCGAGGTAATGCCCGGTGCCGCCCGCCGCGGTGATGCCGAAGCTGAAGCCCTCGGCCAGCCACATGTTCCGCAGCCCGGGCGCGGGGCCGACCAGCGGGTTGCCGTCGGGGGTATAGCAGATCGGGCCGTTGAAATCGTCCTTCAGCCCCACGTTCTCGGCGGAGGGGAGGCGGTGGATCATCGACATGTACTCCGCCTCGATCCGCTCCAGATCCAGCGGGAAGAGGTCGGCGCGGAAGCCCTCCGGCACCGAATGCAGGAACCGCGCCGGGGCGCCCCGCTCATAGGGGCCGAGGATCCAGCCGCCGCGCTCCTCGCGCACGTACCACTTGGCGTCGGCATCGCGCAGCACCGGGTGCTGGGGGTTGGTCTGGCGCCACTCGACCAGCGCGGGGTCGGGCTCGGTGACGATATACTGGTGCTCGACCGGGATCGCGGGGATCCTGATACCCAGCAGGCGGGCGGTGCGCTGGGCGTGGTTGCCGGTGGCGGTCACCACATGCTCGGCCACGATCTCGAACCGTTCCTCGGTGGGGACCAGCCGGCCGCCCTGGTCGGCCATGCGGGTGCAACTCACCACCCAATGCTGGCCGGTCCAGCGATAGCCGTCGACCTGCACCGTGCGCTCGATGGCGCAGCCCAGCTGCCGGGCGCCCTTGGCCATGGCCTGGGTCACGTCGGCGGGGTTGATGTAGCCGTCCTGCGGGTGGAAGAGGGCGCCCTTCAGGTCGTCGGTGCGCAGCAGCGGCCAGCGGTCCTTCATCTCCCCGGGCGTCAGGAACTCGTGATAGACCCCCGCGGTCTCGGCCACCGAGGAATAGAGCCGGTATTCGTCCATCCGCGCGTCGGTCTGCGCCATGCGCAGGTTGCCCACCACGAAGAAGCCGGGGTTCAGGCCGGTCTCGGCCTCCAGCCGCTTGTAGAAATCCACGCTGTACTTGTGGATGTGGGTGGTGGCGAAGGAGAGGTTGAAGAGCGGCAGCAAGCCCGCCGCGTGCCAGGTGGAGCCC
>JBBCJM010000269.1:0-10770 GCA_037190175.1 Paracoccaceae bacterium
CCCCCGGCGCTCACCGCAAAGCCGCCGTCCGACAGATGGCCCGAGCGCGGGGTCCAAGGGGGGCGGCAGCCCCCCTTGCCTGGCCCAACGCCCGGAGCGGAAGGCGACGGGGGGCGGGAGCGCCCCCGGCTCAGCCCGGCGGCGGGCGCCGGCCCGGCCAGTCGGTGGCGGCGTGGTAGGCGCGGCCCAGCGCCAGCACCGCCCCGTCCGCCCCCGCCGGCCCGATCAGCTGGAACCCCGTGGGCAGGCCCTGCGGCCCGAAGCCCGCGGGGCAGGCCAGCGCGGGCAGGCCGATCAGGCTGACCGGCACCACCACCTCCATCCAGCGGTGATAGGTGTCCATCTGGCGGTCGCCGATCCGCTCGGGCCAGCGCCATTCCACCGGAAAGGGCCAGACCTGCGCCGCGGGCAGCACCAGCGCGTCGAACCGCTGGAAGAGCCGCGCGGCGCGGGCGTACCAGCGGCTGCGGGTCTCGCTGGCGCGGTAGACCGCCGCCGCCCCCAGCCCCTGGCCCTGCTCGATCTCCCACCGGCTTTCCGGCTTCAGCCGTGCGCGTTTCGCCGGATCCTCCCACAGCGCCCACCTGGCCCCGGCGTTGAGGAAGGCGCGCAGCGTGGTCCAGGCCTCCCACAATTCCTCCGCCGGGAACGGGGGCGGCACTTCCTCCACCACCGCGCCCATGTCCTCGAACACCCCCAGCGCGGAACGGCAGAGGTCGAGGATCCCCGGCTCGGTCGCCCAGGCCCCGCCCCAGTCGCCCAGCCAGCCGATCCGCTTTCCGCGCGGATCCGCCGGGGGCCGCCCGGCACAGCCTTCCGCCACCCGGCCGAAGGGAACCAGCGGCGAAGGGCCGGCCAGCACGTCGAGCAGGATCGCCAGATCCTCCGGCTCCCGCGCCATCGGGCCTTCGGTGGCCAGCGTCGCCATATGGGTGTCGCCCACCGGATCCCCCGGCACCAGCCCCCAGGTGGGGCGGAAGCCGTAGACGTTGCAGAAGGCCGCGGGGTTCCTCAGCGAGCCCATCATGTCCGACCCGTCGGCCAGGGGCACCATCCGCGCCGCCAGCGCCGCCGCCGCCCCGCCCGAGGAACCCCCCGCGCTGCGCCCGGGATCATAGGGGTTGCGGGTCGCCCCGAAGACCTCGTTGAAGGTATGGCTGCCGTGGCCCCATTCGGGCGTGTTGGTCCTGGCGGTGAAGATCGCCCCCGCCGCCCGCATCCGCGCCGCGATCAGGTCGTCGGCCGGCGCCGTGAAACCGGCGAACAAGGGCGAGCCCCAGGTGGTGCGCATCCCCCTGACCGCCACCAGATCCTTCACCGCCAGCGGCAGGCCCCAGAGCGGCCCCCGCGCCGGCTGCCCGTCCAGCGCGCGGGCCTCGGCCATCAGCGCATCGGGGTCGCGGGCCGAGACCAGCGCATTGATCCCCGGGTTGCGCGCCACCACCCGCTCCAGATGCGCCGCCATCACCTCGGAAGGCGCGATCCCGCCCGCCCGCAGCAGCGCCAGCAGCGCCCCCGCGCCCATGTCCATCGGATGCATCGGCTCCCCCCTTTTCCCGGGCCAGGCTACCTGCCGAACCAGCGCGCGACCACCGGGGCCAGCACGATCACCATGATCACCCGCAACAGGTGGTGGCTGACCACGAAGGCCAGATCCGCCCCGGCGATGATGGCGATCACCACCATCTCGGCCTGCCCGCCCGGCAGGAAGGCCAGGAAGGCGTCGAGCGCGGGCGCCGCGCCCGCCAGGATCACCAGCTCGATGAAGACGAGGCTGACCGCCGCCAGCACCAGCGCATAGACCAGCCCCGCCACCACGTCGACGCGCAGCTCGCGCAGGGTGATCCCGGCATAGCGCACCCCGGCCGAAAGCCCGATGAAGAACTGCGCGCCCCAGATGATCTCGGCCGGCGGCCGGGTGGTGACGATGCCGGCCAGCGACAGCGCCGCGGTCAGGATCATCGGCCCCAGGATCGCGGCGCCGAAAAGGCCCACCCGTTCGGCGATCCGCCAGCCGGCGATCCCCGCCACCACCATCAGCGCGATCTGCACCGGGTCGGTCTCGGCCGCCGGCCGCCCGGGCGCCTGGGTGAGGTCGAGCTGCCACCAGTAAACCATCAGCACCGGCGCCACGCTGACGATGACCAGCACCCGCGTGGCCTGGATCAGCGACAGCGCCCGCACGTCCGCCCCGGCCTCCTGCCCGAAGACGATCATGTCCTGCAGGCCCCCCGGCATGGCGGCGTACCAGGCGGTCGGATGGTCGAAGCCGAAGCCGCGGCGGAAGAGCGGATAGCCCACCGCCCCGATCAGCGCCACGAAGACCGGCACCAGCGCCAGCGAGGCCGCCATTCCCGGCACCCGGCCCATGAGGTCGGGGGTGATCGAGGCGCCCACCGCCACGCCCAGGAAGGTGCGCATCACGCTGCCGACCAGCCCGGCGTCGCGCATCCGCGCGCCCGCCAGCCCCGCCACCAGGCAGGCTGCCATGGGCCCCAGCAGCAGGGGCAGCGGCGCGCCGGCCACCCAGAAGAGCGCGCCGCCCGCCGCGGCGATCGCCAGGGCCTGAAGCTGCGCCCGGTCAGCCATGCGGATGCCCCCGGGGGCGTTCGGACAGCAGCGACAGGACCAGCGAGCCCAGCACGCAGGCGGTGAAGAGCCAGAGCCCCCAGCCCATGGCGATCGTGCCGCCGTCCATCCCCTTGAACAGCGCCACATAGACCGCGATCAGGAACACGTCGGCCATGGCGAAGCGGCCGATGTGCCACAGGATGCCCGCGACCCGGGGCGACAGGAGCCGCAGGAGGATCAGCCCGGTGCCCAGCACCTTGACCGTGGGCGCCACGATGGCGGCGAAGGTCAGCACGAGGCCCAGCGCCGCATCCTCGGCCCAGACCGACTGCAGGGTGGAGATGAGCGTCAGGTCGGTGCCCGAGGCCCAGAAGGCCAGCCGCACCTTCACCGTCATCAGCGGCGCGAACCAGGCCACCGGGAACAGCACCGCCAGCACCGCGGTCAGCGCGATCAGCAGGGAGCGGCGCAAGGGAGGGGAGGTCGGCATGACGGCCGCGACATTAGCCGGCCCCGCCGGGAGGGCAAGCCCGGCGGGGCGCTTGCCGGAACCCCGGGGGGCCGTCTGCCCCCCGGACCCCCCGAGGATATTTGGAACACCAAAGAAAGGAGTAAGGGGGACAATTTGAATCAAACTTTCCCTCTTTCTTGCTGGAAATATCCCGCGGGGGGTCTGGGGGGCAGACGGCCCCCCGGCGCTCTCCGCCCGTGCATGGTCAGCCGAGTTCCAGCCCCGCCAGCACCAGCCCCAGCGCGGCCAGCGCGAACAGGCCCGCGCGGGCCGGCAGCCCCGCGCCCTCGACCCCGCGCAGGCGCCACAGCGCCAGCATGGCGGCCGCGATCAGCAGCCCCGCGCCCAGCGCCACCGCGGCATCCGGCGGGCTCGCCCCCGCGGCGCGGATCCGCATCATCAGCGAGGGCCCGCCCGCCAGCGCCAGCGCGGCCGCCAGCAGCACCGCCGCGCGGCCCGCGCGCCCCGCGGTCAAGGCCGCCAGCGCCACCCAGACCATGCAGAGGATCGCCGCCGCCCCGGCCGCCAGCAGGAGCAGCGCCGAAAGCGGCATCAGCGAACCGAGGGGATCGGCCCCTCGGCGCGGCCGTGGATGAACTGCTGCACGTAAGGGTCCGGCGTCGCGTCCATTTCCGCCACCGTCCCGGTCCAGCGGATCACGCCCCCGTGCAGCATCGCCACCCGGTCGGCGATGGCGCGGACCGAGGTCATGTCATGGGTGATGGTGATCGCGGTCGCGCCCATCTCGGTCACGATCTCGCGGATCAGCTCGTTGATCACCCCCGACATGATGGGGTCCAACCCGGTGGTGGGCTCGTCGAAGAAGATGATCCCGGGCTCGGCGGCGATGGCGCGGGCCAGGCCCACCCGCTTCTGCATCCCGCCCGAGAGCTCGGCCGGATAGAGGTCGGCCACCCGCGGCTCCAGCCCCACGCGGGCGAGCTTGGCGATGGCGATCTGCCGCGCCTCGGCCTTGGGGCGCTTCAGCCGCCCGCGCAGCAGGCGGAAGGCCACGTTCTCCCACACCCGCAGGCTGTCGAACAGCGCGCCGCCCTGGAACAGCATCCCGAAGCGGGCCAGGAAGGCGTCGCGGTCCCCTGCCCCCACGTCCGCCCCGTCCACGGTGATCGTGCCGGCCTCCGGCGTCACCAGCCCCAGGATGCATTTCAGCAGCACCGACTTGCCGGTCCCCGAGCCGCCGATCACCACGGTGGAGGTGCCGCGCGCCACCGACAGGTCCACCCCCCGCAGCACGCGGTTCGGACCGAAGGATTTGTGGACGCCGGAAAGCTCGATCATGCCGAGAAGAACAGTTCGGTCAGCAGGTAGTTGGCGGCCAGGATCAGCACCGAGGCCGCCACCACCGCCGCCTTGGTGGCCCGCCCCACGCCCATGGCGCCGCGGCCCGAGTTCATCCCGTGCCAGCAGCCCATCAGCGCCACCAGGAAGCCGAACACCGCCCCCTTCACCAGCCCCGAGCCCACGTCCCAGGTTTCCAGGAAATCCACGGTGTTGCGCAGGTAGGCGGCCGAGTTGAAGCCCAGCCGGGTGATCCCCACCAGCCAGCCGCCCATGATCCCGATGGCATCGCCCACCGCCACCAGCACCGGCATGGAAAGCGTGGCGGCCAGTACCCGGGGCACCGCGAGGTATTTCAGCGGATGGGTGGAAAGCGTCACCAGCGCGTCGATCTGCTCGGTCACCTTCATGGTGCCGATCTCGGCGGCGATGGAGGAGGCGACGCGGGCCGCCACCATCAGCCCGCCCAGCACCGGGCCCAGTTCGCGCACCATGCCGATGGCCACGATCTGCGGCACCGCCACCTCGGCCCCGAAGCGCGAGGATCCGGCGTAGATCTGCAGGGCCAGCGCGCCGCCGGTGAAAAGCGCGGTCATGCCGACGACCGGCAGGCTCAGCCAGCCGATGTGCAGCAGCGCATGGCCGAACTCGCGGGGATAGAACGGCGGGCGGGCGAGGTGCGTTACCACCAGCACCGCATAGATCGCCACGCGGCCCACCAGCGCCAGCGCCGCCAGCACCGGCCGGCCGATGGCGGCCAGCATGGCAGTCACGCCGCGCCCTCGACATAGCGGCGGGCGTAGCGGTGGCCCAGCGAGGTCAGGATCTCGTAGCCGATGGTCTCGGCCGCCGCGGCGAGGTCATCGACCGACTGGTGCGGGCCGAGGATGTCCAGCGACCGCGGCTCCTCGGCCAAGTGGGTCACGTCCACCCCGATCAGGTCCATCGACACCCGCCCCGCCACCGGGCAAGGCACCTCGCCCGCCCAGAGCACCGCGCGGTGCGACAGCGCCCGGTGCAGCCCGTCGGCATAGCCGCCCGAGACGGTGGCGATCCGCGCCGGCGCCTCGGCCACCCAGGTGCAGCCGTAGCCCACCGCCTCGCCGGGGGTCAGGTCGCGCACCTGCACCACCGGCAGGCTGAGCCCGACCACCCGCGCCGCGCCCTCGAAGGGCAGCCCGCCATAGAGTCCCACCCCCGGCCGCGTCAGGTCGAAATGCCAGCGCGGGCCCAGCAGGATCCCCCCCGTGGCGGACAGCGAGCGCGGCAGGTCGGTGCCGTCGGTCAGCTGGTGGAACACGGCCAGTTGCGCCTCGTTCATCGGATGCTCGGGCTCGTCGGCGCAGGCGAGGTGGCTCATCAAGAGTTCCGGCCCGGCCTCCAGCACGAAGGCCGCCACCGCCTCCCACTCCGCCGGCTCCATCCCCAGCCGGTTCATGCCGGTGTCGAGCTGCACCCCGAACGGGTGGCCCGGCAGCGCCTCCAGATGCCGGGTCACCTGGTCGATCGAGTTCAGCATCGGCGTCAGGTCGAGGTCGCCGATCATGTCGGTGTCGCCGGCCATATGGCCCGAGAAGACGCAGATCTGCGGCCCCGGCCCCAGGGCCTGGCGCACCTGCGCGCCCTCCTCCGCCACCGCCACGAAGAACCGCCGCGCCCCGGCCTGCGCCAGCGCACGCGCCACCCGGCCCACCCCCAGCCCATAGGCATCGGCCTTGACCACCGCCCCGGTCTGGGTGCCGCCCGAGGACAGCCGATCCAGCGCCCGCCAGTTGGCACAAAGCGCGTCGAGGTCGATGGTCAGGGTTCCGGTGGACATTGGCGGGGCCTCCCAAGCCGCCCTTCTCGGCAGCCCGGCGGGCGGGGTCAAGGGGGAAAGCCGGCTGCGTCACTTTCCCGCTTGCCGCCCTGCGGGAAAGGCGCAAGCAAGGGCGGGATGAGCCAGGTTCGTACCCAGCCAGTCCTCTCCGACGCCACGCTGACCGCGCTGACCTTCGCCGGGCTGGCGGTGGCCGCGCTGGACCGCTGGGTCGCGCCCCTGCCGCTGGTCTGGGCGGCGCTGGGGCTGGCCTATCTGGCCGGCGGCCTGCCCCCGGCGGTCGCGGCGGCGCGGGAGCTGCGGCGCGGGCGGCTGGACATCGACCTCCTGATGGTGGTGGCCGCTCTGGCCGCCGCCGCGGTGGGGGCGGCGCTGGACGGGGCGGTGCTCTTGGCGCTCTTCTCGCTCTCCGGCACGCTGGAGGCCCGCGCCATGGGCCGGGCGCGGCGGGCGGTGGAGGCGCTGATGCAGCTGCGCCCCGAGACCGCCCTGCGGCTGGCCGGCGCGGCGGTCGAGGAGGTGCCGGTCGCGCGCCTGACCCCCGGCGACCGCGTGGTGCTGCGCCCCGGCGCGCGGGTGCCGGTGGACGGCCGGGTGGTGGAGGGCACCGGCCGGATCGACGAATCGACGGTGACGGGCGAGAGCCTGCCGGTGCGCAAGGCGCCGGGCGACCTGGTGCACGAGGCCTGCGTCAACCTGGACGGCGTGCTGGTGGCCGAGGTGCTGCGCCCGCTCGCCGACAGCACGGTCGCCCGGATGATCCGGCTGGTGACCGAGGCGCAGGCGGCCCGCTCGCCCTCCGAGCGGGTGTCGGACTGGTTCGGGCAACGCTATACCGTGGCGGTGCTGGCCGGCGCGGCGGTGGCCTTCGGCGCGTTCCTGCTCTTGGGGCACGAGGCCGAGGCCGCGCTCTACCGCGCCGCCGTGCTGCTGGTCGCCGCCAGCCCCTGCGCGGTGGTGATCTCGGTCCCCGCGGCGATCCTCTCGGCGCTCTCGGCCGCCGCCCGCGGGGGCGTGCTGTTCAAGGGCGGCGCGGCGCTGGAGCGGCTGGCGGCGGTGCGGACCTTCGCCTTCGACAAGACCGGGACGCTGACCACCGGCCGGGCCGAGGTCACCGGGATGGTGGCGCTGGAGGGGAGCGAGGATCGTTTCCTCGCGCTGCTCGCCGGGGTCGAGGCGCAGTCGGAGCATCACATCGGCGCGGCGATCCGCCGGGCCGCGGCGGCGCGGGGGCTGGCGCCGGTGGCGGTCGCGCAGGTGCAGGCCCTGCCCTCGGAGGGGATCACGGGGGTCGATGCGCAAGGCCCGCTCTGGGCCGGAAATGCGCGGTTGGCCGCCCGGATGGGCGCGGCGCCGGACCCGCGGCTGGCAGGGCTGGAGGCGGGGGCCGAGACGCTGGTCCTGCTGGGCCGCGGCCCGCGGCTGCTGGGCGCGGTGACGGTGGCCGACGCACCCCGCGTCAGCGCCGGCCCCGCGCTGGACGCCCTGCGGCGGGCCGGGGTGGAGCGCGTCGCGATGATGACCGGCGACCGGCCGGCGGTAGCGCAAAGGGTGGGCGCGGCGCTGGGGCTGGCCGAGATCCACGCCGGCCTGCTGCCCGCCGACAAGGTGCGGCTGGTGGGGCAGATGGCGGCCGAGGGCCCGGTCGCCTTCGTCGGCGACGGGGTGAACGATGCCGCTGCCCTGGCCCGCGCCGATGTGGGCATCGCCATGGGTGCGGCGGGCAGCGAGGTGGCGCTGCAGGCCGCCGACGTGGCGCTGATGGCCGAGGATCTGGGCCGGCTGGCCGCCGCGCAGGCGCTCTCCCGCCGCACCCTGCGGGTGATCCGCCAGAACCTCACCTTCGCCATCGGCGCCATGGTGCTGCTGGTCCTCGGCGGCCTCTTCCTCGACCTGCCCCTGCCGCTCGCCGTCATCGGCCACGAGGGCGGCACGCTGCTGGTCGTGCTGAACGGCCTGCGGCTGCTGGCCGACCCGATCCGGCGGGGGTAAGTTGGGGAGCCCCCTCCCCATCCCCTCCCCACGAGGAGGAGGGGGGATCCCAGCCATGCCACCGGCGATCCGCTCGCAGGGCCGGGCGGCTCCCTCCCCCCGTGTGGGGGAGGGATGGGGTGGGGGGCCGGCCCGCCCGGCCCGTCAGTACCCCGGATCCTGATACCGCCGTTCGAGGTTCGAGAACCGGGTGAACCGCCCTTCGAAGGCCAGTTCCACCGTGCCGATCGGGCCGTGGCGCTGCTTGCCGATGATCACCTCGGCCTTGCCATGCACCTGTTCCATCACCGCCTGCCACTTGGCCATGGCGTCGAGGTCGGTGTCCGAGGGCTTCTCGCGCTCCTTGTAGTATTCCTCGCGGAACACGAACATCACCACGTCGGCGTCCTGCTCGATGGAGCCCGACTCGCGCAGGTCGGACAGCTGCGGCCGCTTGTCCTCGCGGTTTTCCACCTGCCGGGACAGCTGGGACAAGGCGATGACCGGGATGTTGAGTTCCTTGGCTATCGCCTTCAAACCCTGGGTGATTTCCGAAACCTCCTGCACCCGGTTCTCGCCCGTCCTGCTGCTGCCGCGCAAAAGTTGCAGGTAGTCGATGACGATGAGGTCGAGCCCCTGCGTCCGCTTCAGCCGCCGCGCCCGGGCGGCCACCTGGGCGATGGGCAGTGCCGGTGTGTCGTCGATGAAGAGCGGGCAGGATTCCAGCGCCTTGGCCGCCTCGACGAAGCGGCGGAACTCGGCCTCCGACATGTCGCCGCGGCGGATCAGCTCGCTCGGCACCTCGGCCGCCTCGGACAGGATCCGCGCCGCCAGCTGCTCGGCCGACATCTCGAGGCTGAAGAAGCCGACGATCCCCCCCTCCACCGCGCCCTCCGACCCGTCCGGGCGGCGGCCGCGGCGATAGGCGCGGGCGATGTTGAAGGCGACGTTGGTGGCCAGCGAGGTCTTGCCCATCGAGGGCCGCCCGGCGAGGATCAGGAGATCCGAAGGGTGCAGCCCCCCCAGCTTGCGGTCGAGATCGGCCAGCCCGGTGGAGATCCCGGCCAGCCCCCCGTCGCGCTGATAGGCGGCGTTGGCCACATGAACCGCGTCCGTCACCGCCTTGAGAAAGCTCTGGAATCCGCGCTCGGCCACCCCCTGCTCGCCCAGCCGGTAGAGCTGCTGCTCGGCCTCGACGATCTGGTCCTTCGGCTCCGAGGCCACGTCCACCGCCGCGGCCCGCGCCGCGATGTCGCGGCCGAGCCCGATCAGCTCGCGCCGCACCGCGAGGTCGTAGATCATCTGCGCATAGTCGCGCGCCGCGAAGGCCGCCACCGCGGCGCCCGCCAGCCGCGCCAGATAGGCGGGGCCGCCGAGTTCCTTCAGCCCCGGGTCGTCCTCCATGAAGGGTTTCAGGGTGACCGGCGAGGCCAGCGCGTTCTTCTGGATCCGCGCGGCGGCGATCTGGAAGATGCGGCCATGGGTGGGCTCGAAGAAATGCTCGGCCTTCACCAGCGCCGACACCCGGTCGTAGATGTCGTTGTTGGTCAGGATCGCGCCCAGAAGCTGCTGTTCTGCCTCGATATTATGCGGAAGCGCCTCGGGTTCCGCCGCCTCGGGCGCAGCCGGTGCCACCGGCCGCAGTGCCGCCAATTCGCTCATGCCTCAACCCATCCTGGCCCCGCGCGTCTGATGCGCGCCTGCGCCCCCGCGGTGCAAGAGCCAACATCCCTGTGGACAACCGCGGGGAGGGACCCAGACTAGCCGATACCGGCCGCTCTCGCCACCAGATTTCGCGGGTCGGCGGGGTGTCGCCCACTAGCCGCAGCGCAGAAAGGGCGCGATTCCTCCCCAATCCGTCCCCAGCCCCATGCACAGGTGACGTGGGGTCAGGCGGGTTTCCGCGCCTCCTGCCAGGCGCGGGGGGCTTTCAGGAACGCCTCCACCTCAGCCAGCGTGCCCGCGTCGAAGGCTTCTTGCGCCCGCGCCTCGGCCAGCACGTCCCACCAGGTGCACAAGGAGTGCAGCCGGACGCCATGCTCCGCCAGCCGTTCCTCGGTGCCGGGGAAGATGCCGTAGGAGAAGATCACCGCGGTATGGCCGCAGGTGGCCCCGGTCTCGCGGATCGCCTCGACGAAGGAGAGTTTGGAGCCGCCGTCGGTGGTCAGGTCCTCCACCAGCAGCACCCTCTGCCCTTCGGCCATCGCGCCCTCGATGCGGGCGTTGCGGCCGTAGCCCTTGGGCTTCTTGCGCACATAGGTCATCGGCAGCGCCAGCCGCTCGGCCACCAGCGCGGCGAAGGGGATGCCCGCGGTCTCGCCGCCGGCGATGTTGTCGAACGCCTCCATCCCCGCCTCGCGCAGCACGGTGGCGGCCAGGAAATCCATCAGCATCGAGCGGATGCGGGGGTAGGAGATGAGCTTGCGACAGTCGATATAGGTGGGGCTGGGCAGGCCGGAGGCCAGGGTGAAGGGCTCGCGCGCGTTGAAATGCACCGCCTTGATCTCCAGCAGGGCGCGGGCGGTCAGGCGGGCGATCTCGTCCTTCGGCGGAAAGGCGGCGGGGATCATGCGGGCTCCTTTTCGGGGGCGCTCGTCGC
>JBBCJM010000270.1:0-29244 GCA_037190175.1 Paracoccaceae bacterium
GGTTTCCGCCGCACCCTCGGCCTCGTCGGCCAGCCAGGCGCGGGCGCGGGCGGCCAGGGCTGCCACCTCGGCCGCGGCGCCGCCCATCCCGCCCCCCACGGTGATGCGGATGCTCTGCACGAAGTCTTCCTGCAGGTCGGCCAGGATCAGCCCCTCGGCACAGAGGATGCCGGGCGCCCGCGGGATGATGATCCGTCGCATCCCGATGGCCTGCGCCACATCGGTCGCGTGCAGCCCGCCGGCGCCGCCGAAGGGCATCAGCAGGAACTTGCGCGGATCGTAGCCCCGCTCGATCGAGACCGCGCGGATCGCCCGGGCCATGTTCGAGTTGACGATGCCGATGATGCCCAGCGCCGCCTCCTCGATGCCGATCCCCAGTTGCCGGGCCAAGGGCTCGACCACCCGCACCGCGGCCTCGCGGTCGATCCGCATGTCGCCGCCGGTCAGCCGGGTGGGCAGCCGGCCGAGGATCACGTTGGCATCCGAGACCGTGGGTTTCGTGCCGCCGTGGCCGTAGCAGGCCGGCCCCGGCACCGCGCCCGCGCTTTCCGGCCCCACCTTCATCAGCCCGTCGGCGCCGATATGGGCGATGGAGCCGCCGCCCGCCCCCACGGTGTGGATATCCACCAGCGGGAGCCGGATGCGGAAGCCCGCGATGTCGCGCACGCTGGCAATGGCGGTCTTGCCGCCGCGGATCAGGCAGACGTCGGTGCTGGTGCCGCCGATGTCCAGCGTGATCACGTCGCCCGCCCCCGACATCCGCCCGGCCCCCGCCGCACCCACCGCCCCCGCGGCCGGGCCCGACAGCGCGGTGCGCACCGGGAACAGCGCGGCGCGGCTGACCGACATCAGCCCGCCGCTGGACTGGAAGATCCCGAAGTCGGCGTTCGGCGCGTAATCCGCCACCTGCTCGCGCAGCCGGTTCATGTAGCTGCCGACCTCGGGTTGCAGGAAGGCGTTGATCGAGGTGGTCGAGAACCGTTCGAACTCGCGGAACTCCGGCTGCACCTCGGAGGAGACCGAGACGGCAAGGCCGGGCAGCGCCCCGCGCAGCGCCTCGGCCAGCCGCCGCTCGTGCTCGGGGTTCAGGAAGGCGAAGATCAGGCAGACCGCCACCCCGCCGATCCCGGGCATCGCGCGGATCGCCTCGACCGCCGCGGCGATGCTCTCGTCGCTCAGCGGGCGCACCACCCGGCCGTCGGCGCCGATGCGTTCGTCCACCTCGATCCGATGGGCGCGGTCGGCCAGCGGTTTCGGCGGGTCGACCTGCAGGTCGTAGATGCTGGGCCGGATCTGGCGGCCGATCTCCAGCAGGTCGCGGAAGCCCCGGGTGGTGATGACCGCGATCTTCGCCCCCTTGCGTTGCAGCAGGGCGTTGGTGGCCACCGTGGTGCCGTGGCCGAAGCGGGTGATGGCGGCCGGGTCGATCCCGTGCCTTTCGGTCAGCTCGCGCAGCCCGTGCAGGACCGCGCGCGAGGGATCGTCCGGGGTCGAGGGCCGCTTGTGGACGGCCGCGCGTCCGCTGCCCAGTTCGCGTGCGGCGAAATCGGTGAAGGTTCCCCCGACATCGCAGCCGACGATCCACCTCTCCATCGTGTCATGTCCCTCTGAGAATCCGCATTTCAGTATCCTTAGAGTATACTGAAATCCAGGCAAGCGGAATCTTCCGGCGCCGGCCAGCCGGGCGGCCATGGCAGGAACGGAGTGTCGGGCGTCACTGTCGGAACAGGGGCGGGGGCCGCGACCGGCTAGCAGGGGCCCATGCCTCGGTGAAACCGGCTCTGGAATGGAGGGGGCGGGCAGGCTGGAATTGAGCGACGGCAGGGGCGTCAATTCCGGCGGGGAATTGGCGCGATTTCGTTTGCCCTTTCGTTTCCGGGCTTCCGGGAAATATCCGCGCCGACGCCGGCAATTCGCCGGCGCCCCGCATCGTGATTTGATGGGGGCCGTTCCTCAGGCCGGATCAGACGATCAGCAGCCCGCGGCCGGCGAGGATGCGACTGACCGAGCCCAGCGCCGACAGCGGCGTGTAGCTGCCCGTCACCCCGCCCAGCGACTGCGAGGCCACGCGGATATCCCAGTCCAGCCCGGGGCCGGTGACCTCGATCCGGTGCTCCATCCGCTGCAACCCCGGCACCGCGACGATCCGGCTCAGCGTGCGGTCGAAGCCCAGCCCCGCCAGCGCCACCGCGGCATGGACATTGACGTTGCGCGGAAAGCGCGCGCAGGCGCCGCGGGCAGGGCCCTCATAGAGCAGCCCTTCCGCATCCTCCTGCACGCCAAGGCTTTTCCCGCTCTTGGTGGTGGTGATGGTGACGCTTTCCAGCACCGGGCGGCCATCGGCGATCCCGTCCAGCCCCAGCACCGCCCCGTGCGGCACAAAGATCCTGCGGCCCGAGGCGGCGGCGGCCGCCAGCAGCGCCTCCATCACCGCCGGCTCCGCCAGCGCGGTGCAGCTGAACAGGCAGAGGTCGGCCCTTGCCAGCACCTGCGCGCCATGGGTGCGCACCGCGTCGGGCGTGGCGGCCTCGACCACCAGATCCACCCCGCGCGCCAGCGCCCGGGCGGGATCGGCGACATAAAGCCGGTGATGGGGATCCGAAGTCCGGGCCAGGCGCGATTCGGTCACCAGCACATGGTCGATTTCGGCGATCCCGGATCTCTCCAGCCCGTCGATCAGCGCGCCGGCAATCGTTCCCGCGCCGATGATGCCAATTCTGGGAGGGCGGCCGGTCATGATAAATCCTGCTTCCTGGCGGCAATCGCATTGCGCGCGGACGATAGGGGCTGGCCAGGATCGGCGCAAGCTCCGATGGCAAGGATCGTGGAATCGTCCGGCCCGGATTCGGGATCAGGCCGCGCGGATGGTCCAGGGGCTGGGGTAGCGGTGTTCCTCGAGGTTCGCTCCGGGCCCGATGCGGTCGATGACGGCGAAGAGGCCGGGGGCGGCCAGCGGCGTCAGCACCCCGTGCCAGGTGCCGCGGTGCAGGTTGATGCCCTGCGTCCCGTCGGTCAGGAAGGCGCGGGGCGCGGCTTCGGGGCCGGTCGCCACCGTCACCAGGAACGGGTGGGCGGTCATCGGGATGAAGGCCTGGCTGCCCTCGGGGTGGCGCTCGATCAGGTCGAGCCTGTAGGGCAGCGCCCGCGGCTCGGCCAGGAAGACCGAGATGCCCGCCCGCCCCTCCGCCCCGAAGTCCAGCCGGGCGAGGTCGTGGTGGCGGCGGCAGAGGCCGGCGTTGATCAGGCGATGCTCGCCGCCCGCCTGCAAGACCTCGCCGAAGGGGGCGAAGGCGGCGGGGGTCAGCGGTTCGGCGAGGATCTCTTGCATGGGCAAGCCTTCGGTCTGGAGGAGAGCCCCGGGGGTTGTGCACCCCCGGACCCCCGCAGGATATTTGACAAGAGAAGAAGGACGGGGGCGAGAGTCGATCCTATCGTCCGAAGCCCCCCGGCCCGCGCAGCTTCGCGTGGCGGTTCACGGCCTTGTAGAGCAGATAGCGGAACGGGCCCGGGCCGCCGGCATAGCAGGCCTGCGGGCAGAAGGCGCGCAGCCACATGAAATCGCCCGCCTCCACCTCCACCCAGTCGCGGTTCAGGCGATAGACCGCCTTGCCCTCCAGCACGTAGAGCCCGTGTTCCATCACATGGGTCTCCTCGAAGGGGATCACGTTGCCCGGCTGCAGGGTCACGATGTTCACATGCATGTCGTGGCGCAGGTCGGAGGGGTCGACGAAGCGCGTCGTGGCCCAGCCGCCCGCCGTGCCGGGCATCGAGGCCGGGGTGATGTGCTGTTCGTTGGTCACGAAGGCCTGCGGCACCTCGACCCCCGGCGCGGGCTCGTAGAGCTTGCGCACCCAGTGCAGGCCGGCCGGGCCGGGGCCGGTGTTGTGCAGCGTCCAGGCGCAGCCCGGCGGCAGGTAGGCATAGCCGCCGGCGGCGAGGTCGTGGCCCTGCCCCTCGACGGTCAGCCGCAGCCGGCCCTCGGTCACGAACAGCACCCCCTCCGCCCCCGGTTCCACCTCCGGCGTGTCGGACCCGCCCTCGGCGTCGATGGTCAGGACATATTGCGAGAAGGTCTCGGAAAACCCCGACATCGGCCGGGCGATCACCCAGAACCGGGTGCGGCTCCAGCCCGGCAGCAGGCTGGTCACGATGTCGGACATCACGCCCCGGGGGATCACCGCATAGGCTTCGGTGAAGACCGCGCGGCCGGTGTGCAGCGCGGTCTGCGGCGGCAGGCCGTCGGCGGGGGTGGCATAGGTGCTCATGGCATGTCCTTCAGGCGCAGTTCCGCGATCCGCTCCACCTGCGCGCAGGCGGTGGCGAATTCGGTGGCGCTGTCGTTGGCGATCCGCCGGTCGAAGGCGGTCAGGATCGTGGTCTTGGTGTTGTCGCGCACGGCGATGATGAAGGGGAAGCCGTGGCGCTCCACATAGGCCGCGTTCAGCCGCTGGAAGGTGGCGCGCTCGGCGTCGGTCAGCGCGTCGAGCGCGGCGCTGGCCTGTTCGGCGGTGCTCTCGGGCGTCAGCCGTTTCGCCGCCGCCAGCTTGCCGGCCAGATCCGGGTGGGCGCGCAGCACGCCCAGGCGTTCCTCGTGCGAGGCGGAGCGGAACACGCGGGCGAGCGCATTGTGCAGCCCGGTGGCGGTGTCATGCGCCGGCCCGAGTTCCAGCGCCCAGGCGCGTTCCGCGATCCAGGGCGAGTGCTCGAACACGCCGCCGAAACGGGCGACGAAGGTGTCGCGGTCCATCCGGCTGGGGCGGTCCCGGCGTACCGGAGGATGCTCGGAAGCCCAATGCGCAGCGATCGCGCCGCGGGTGGCGACCCAGGCGCCCCTGGCGGCGATATGGTCCAGGAACCGCACCAGCCCGCCGATCTTGCCCGGCCGCCCCACCAGCCGGCAATGCAGGCCCACCGACATCATCCGCCCGCCCTCGGCATCCAGCGCATCGAAGGCGTCGATCAGGTAGTCGCCGAAGTCGCGCCCCGTCACCCAGCCCGGGGCGCCGGCGAAGCGCATGTCGTTGGCCTCCAGCGTATAGGGGATGACCAGCTGGTCGCGGCCGCCCGCCTCGATCCAGTAGGGCAGGTCGTCGTCGTAGGTGTCCGAGATCCAGTCGAAAAGCCCGGTCTCGGCGGTCAGCCGCACGGTGTTCATCGAGCAGCGGCCGGTGTACCAGCCGCGCGGCGGCTCGCCCGTCACCTCGGTATGCAGCCGGATCGCCTCGGCGATCTGGGCGCGTTCCTCGGCCTCGGGCATGTCGCGGTGGTCGATCCACTTCAGCCCGTGCGAGGCGATCTCCCACCCCGCCGCCTTCATCGCCGCCACCTGCCCGGGGGCGCGGGCCAGCGCGGTGGCCACGCCATAGACGGTGACCGGCAGGCCGCGGCCGGTGAACAGGCGATGCAGCCGCCAGAACCCGGCCCGGGCGCCGTAGTCGTAGACCGATTCCATGTTCCAGTGCCGCATCCCCGGCCAGGGCTGGGCGCCGGGGATGTCGGACAGGAAGCCCTCGGACCCCCCGTCGCCGTGCAGCAGGCAGTTCTCGCCCCCCTCCTCGTAGTTCAGCACCAGCGAGACGGCGACCCGCGCGCCCTCGGGCCAGTTGGCCGCGGGCGGATGGGGGCCGTGGCCGTGGAAGTCGCGGGGGTAACGGTTCATCTGCAGGCTCCTTGCCGGGCGGAGGTTAGGGCAGCGGGCGGGGTTTGTTTTTCAAATTCTGCGCGAAAGACCTGTCGGGCCGCAAACCCCTCGCGCAGGCCGCGGGAACCGCTAGGATGCCGGGAAAGGCGGAGGTGACCATGGCGGGCGGACGGCTGACCACGCATGTGCTGGATACCGCGCGGGGACGGCCCGCAGCGGGGGTGCGGATCGCGCTCTATCGCCTCTCCGGGCAGAGCCACCGGAAGATCGCCGAGACGGTGACCAATGCCGACGGCCGCACCGATGCGCCGATGCTGGCGGGCGAGGCGCTGACGGAAGGCACCTACGAACTGGTGTTCTTCGCCGGCGAGTATCTGCGCGCCAGCGGGCAGGCGGGCGAGGGGGTGCTGTTCCTGGACGAGATCCCGATCCGCTTCGGCATCCCGGATGCCGGCCAGCACTATCACGTGCCGCTCCTGATCTCGCCCTTCGCCTATTCGACCTACCGCGGCAGCTGAGCGTCGCCGGCCAGCCGGTGGAAGAAGTGGGTGAAGGTCGCCGCCCCCAGCACCGGGACGACGAGGTTCACCAGCGGGATCGACAAGGGCGCCGCCATCAGCGTGCCGGCCAGCCAGATCTGCGCCCAGTGCCGGCCGCGCAGCTCCCTGGCCCCCTGCCGGCCCAGGTGGCGGGCGGCGACCAGGGTGAAGTATTCCCGCCCCAGCAGGAACCCGTTCAGCGCCCAGAACACCAGCGGCGTGGCGAGGCCCACCACGATATAGGCCAGCACCGCGATCAGGTTGATCGCCACCAGCAGCGCGAAGAAATTGGCGGTCATGATCAGCGTGTCGCCCCAGGGCAGCCGCGGCGCGGGGCGCAGATGGGGATAGTGCCGCGCCTCCACCGCATCCACCACGTCGTCGAGGAAGAGGCCCGAGAAGGCCGAGGCCACCGGCACCATCAGGAAGATGGAGAGCCCGATCATGAAGAGGACCGAGCCGATGGTCAGCAGGGTGTCGAGGCCCCCCACCGGCCCTACCAGCGGGATCTCCACCACCTCGGGCGTGATCATCTGCACGAAGGCGAGGAACCCGGCATAGACCCCGGTCAGCAGCGCCACGGTCAGCGCCACGCCCCAGAGGAGCACCCGGCGGAACCGCGGGTCGCCCATCTGCCGCAGCGCCAGCAGGAAGTCCCGCAGGACGCCCACTTCAGTCCGCCCAGGTGACGACGCGCGCGGGGTCGGGCCGCGGGCGGTCGGGGGCGGCGGGGCCGGGGGTGCCGATGTGCACGAAGCCCGCCACCCATTCCTGCGGGGCAAGGCCCAGCCCCCGGTCCATGAAGCCGCGGTCATAGGCGCACCAGCCGGTCAGCCAGCAGGCGGCCCAGCCCGCCGCCTGCGCCGCGTTGACGAGGTTGAGGCACAGCGCGCCGGTGGACAGCGTCTGTTCCAGCGCCGGGATCTTCTCGGAGGGCTTCGGGCTGGCGATCACCGCGACGGCAAGGGGGGAGCGGGCGAACTGGCCGCGGCCCTTGTCGGCGGTCTCGGGGTCGAGCCCGGTCTCGCCCCCGATCTCCACCGCCAGCGCCGCCAGCCGGTCGAGCGCGGGGCGGGGCAGCACGATCAGCCGCCAGGGCTCCAGCTTGCCATGGTCGGGCACCCTGAGCGCCGCGGTCAGGATCCCGGTCAACGCCTGGCGGTCGGGGACGGGCGCGGTCATCAGCTTGGCCGGATAGGACTGGCGACGGGCGAGGAAGGCGAAGGCGGCGGGATCGGCGGTCATGGCGGCTCCTTTCGGGATCGCCCCAGCACTGGGCCGGCCGGCGGGCAGGGTCAAGGCCCCTCCTCCCATGCGTCCGGCGCCCTCCGCCGGACCGACGCCGGAAGGCTAGCCGCCGTAATAGTCGCGGAACCAGTCCACGAAGCGGCGGGCGCCTTCGCGGATGTCGGTGCGGGGCAGGGGGGCGCCGGTGATCCGTTCGATCAGCCCGGCATCGGCCCAGGTGGCCGGCACGTCGCCGGGCTGCATCGGCAGCAGGCGTTTCTCGGCGGTGCGCCCGGCGGCGGCCTCGATCGCGGCCACGAAGTCCATCAGCCCCACCGGCGCGCCGTTGCCGATGTTCACCACCCGGCAGGGCGCCACCGGCGAGGCGCCCTCGGCCCCCGCCGCCGGCACGCAGTCGATCAGCCGCACGATCCCCTCCACCAGATCCTCGACATAGGTGAAGTCGCGCCGCATCTCGCCGTGGTTGTAGATGTCGATGGGCTCGCCCGCGAGGATGGCGCGGGTGAAGCGGTGCGGCGCCATGTCGGGCCGGCCCCAGGGCCCGTAGACGGTGAAGAAGCGGAACAGCGTCACCGGCAGGTCGTAGAGATGGGCATAGGAATGCGCCATCGCCTCGCCGGCCTTCTTGGTGGCGGCATAGAAGCTCATCGGATGGTCGGTGCGGTCGTCCTCGGCATAGGGCATCTTCGTGTTGGCGCCGTAGACCGAGGAGGTGGAGGCGATCAGCAGATGCGCGGGGCGCGCGGCGCGGGCGGCCTCCAGCACCTCCCAGGTGCCGACCAGGTTGGCCTCGACATAGCTGCGCGGCGCCTCGATGGAATGGCGCACCCCGGCCTGGGCGGCCAGGTGGATCACCGCCCCGGCCCCCTCGATCAGGCCGGCGACCAGCCCGGGCTCCTCGATCCGGCCGATCACGGCGCGGAAGCCGGGCGCGCCCGTCAGCAGCGCATGGCGCCGCTCCTTCAGCGCCACGTCGTAATAGGGGGTAAGGGCGTCGAGCCCGGTGACCTGCCAGCCATCCGCAAGCAGCCGGCGGCAGAGGTGATAGCCGATGAACCCCGCCGACCCCGTGACCACCGCCCGCCGCGCCATGCCTGCCTCTCTGCAACCCGGCGGCCTTCCTGCGGCCAAGCGGGGCCCGGGTCAAGCCGCAGGCGGGCTTCCCCCGCCGCCCGCCAGCGTCTATCCCTGCACCCGACAGCCCGGAGGACCCGATGCCCAGCCACCCCGCCGCCCCGCGCGTGCTGATCCTGAACGGACCGAACCTGAACCTGCTGGGCCAGCGCCAGCCCGAGGTCTATGGCCGCGAGACGCTGGCCGACGTGGAACGGGCCTGCGCCGCGCTGGCCGGGGAACTGGGCCTCGCGCTCGACTGCTTCCAGTCCAACCACGAGGGCGTGCTGGTCGACCGGATCCAGGCGGCCCGGGCGGACACGCAGGGCATCGTCATCAACCCCGGCGCCTATTCGCATACCTCGGTCGCCATCCTCGACGCGCTGAACGCCTTCGACGGCCCGGTGATCGAGGTGCATATCTCGAACATCCACAGGCGCGAGGCGTTCCGGCACCATTCCTTCGTCTCGGGCCGGGCCGAGGGGGTGATCGCCGGGCTGGGGACCGAGGGCTATCTCTTCGCCCTGCGGCGGCTGGCCACCCTGCTGCGGGCGTGACGGGCCGGTTGCGCCCCGCGCCCCGCGGGTGCTAAGCCGAAGCCAGGCGCGCCCCTATAGCTCAGTTGGTAGAGCATCTGATTTGTAATCAGGGGGTCGGGGGTTCGAGTCCCTCTGGGGGCGCCAGTCCGCCGCAGGCCGTTGCCTGCCCGATTGTCGCCATTCCGCGCACAGGCTTTTTCGCAAACGACGCCAAGGGGATCCCGCGGCGCAAAGGGGGGATTCGGGCGGAATGCGGCCGTTTCCCCCGCCCTTCTGCGTCGCGGGCGGAAACGGTCGGGGTCCTTGGGCGGGGACTGTCGGGGCAGAGGGAACCCGGGCCGCCAAACCTGCCGAAACAGACATGTTCCATCCGCCAGCTTGGCTTCGGCGGGTTACATCCCTTAGTTGCTCCTGCGCGGAAAAGGCCTTTGTTTAGGTTGTGTTGACGGTTCCCCGGACAGGCCGGGATTGTCGGGCCCTTCCGCGCGCATCGCCTGAATGTCCCCGAGCCCCGAATGCCCTATCGCTGCCAGAACATACCCACCACGGCCCGGCGCGCCCTCCTTGCCGCCGCGGACTATCTCGTGACCCTCGTCCAGGCGCAGCCGCGGCTGGAGGCTCTGGCGCTTTTCGCCCTGCTGCTGGCCGCGCTGATGTCGGCCATCAACCCGGCCTGACTCAGACGGAACTCCACTGGTCGGCAAGGCCGGCCCAGAGGTGGTCGAGGTGGCGGCGGGTCTTGGCCCGGGGTTCGTCCGGGTTGCCGGCGAAACCGTCCACCATCCGGCGGAACGCCTCGGCGCTCAGCGCCGCGCGGATGCGCAGGCCCAGCATCAGGAATTCGCGATAGGCGGGCGAGCGGGCCAGCTCGCGGTCCGCAGGCAGCTCTCCCGCCCGCAGGATCTGCTGGTAGAGCAGCCTGGCCCGGGCAAGCAGCAGGGACAGGTCGTGGCTCTCAGCGAAGCGGGCGCGGAAATCATACGGTGCGGCGGTCATGGCGAACCTGTGGGCGGGACGTGTCGGATGCCACCGGGCCACCGCCACGGCCGGAGCCAGGACGGTGCAGGCGGCGGGCGAGTGCGATCATCCTGCCAGCCTATCCCAGCGCCGCGGCCAGCGCCAGCGTCGAGCGGGGTTGCCAGCGGCCCGGCGCTCGGGTTCAAGTGGCCCGCCCCCGGATGGAGACCCGCATGAGCACCCATATCGGCGCCAGGCCCGGCGAGATCGCCGAGACCGTCCTGCTGCCCGGCGACCCCCTGCGCGCCCGCTGGGCGGCCGAGACCTTTCTGGACGGCGCGGTCTGCGTCAACCAGGTGCGCGGGATGCTGGGCTTCACCGGCACCTGGCGCGGGCAGCGGGTGACGATCCACGGCTCGGGCATGGGGATGCCGTCGCTGGCGATCTATGCCACCGAACTGATCCGCGACTACGGGGCGCGCCGGCTGATCCGCATCGGCTCGGCCGGGGCGATGCAGCCGGACGTGGCGCTGCGCGACGTGGTGCTGGCGACCGCGGCCTCGGCCATGTCCTTCCCCTCGCGCCCGATGTTCCGCGAGGTGAACTATGCCCCCGCGGCCGACTTCGGCCTGCTGGCGGCCGCCCATGCCGCGGGACTGGCGCTGAAGGCCGCGGGGCGCGGCTTCGGGCTGCACGCGGGGCCGATCCTCTCGGCCGATGCCTTCTACGACGAGCGGCCCGACCTGCAGGAGGTGCTGCGCGCCCATGGCGTGCTGGCGGTCGAGATGGAGACGGCCGAGCTTTACGCCATCGCGGCGCGGCACGGGGTGCGGGCGCTGGCGGTGCTGACGATTTCCGACCATCTGCTGACGCACGAGGCATTGCCCGCCGCCGACCGGGAAAGGAGTTTCGCCGACATGATCGACATCGCGCTGACAGCCGCCACGGAGGCCGCGGCATGAGACGGATCGGCACCCGCATGGTCCACCCCATCGGCTTCGGCGGCATGAGCCTGGGCGGCGTCTTCGGCCGCACCGACCGGGCAGAGGGCTTCGCCTGCCTCGACGCCGCGCGCGAGGCGGGGATCACCCATTTCGACACCGCCAACATCTATGGCATGGGCCGGTCCGAGACGGTGATCGGCGAATGGCTGGCCGACCGGCGGGCCGAGGTGCACCTGGCCACCAAGGTCGGCATCGTCCCCGCGCCCGAACGCCGCTTCGACAATACCGAGGCGCATATCCGCGCGGAACTCGAGGGCTCGCTGCGCCGGCTGGGGCGCGAGCGGGTGGAACTCTACTACATCCACCGCCGCGACCCCTCGCTGCCGGTCGAGGAGGTGGCGCTGACCATGGGCCGGCTGATCGCGGAGGGCAGGATCGGCGGCTGGGGCCTGTCGGAAGTCGCGCCCGCCACCCTGCGCCGCGCCCATGCGGTGACCCCGGTCGCTGCGGTGCAGAGCGAATATTCGCTGTGGAGCCGGCAGCCGGACCTCGGGCTGATCCGCGCCTGCGCCGAACTGGGGGTGGCCTTCGTCGCCTTCTCGCCGCTCGCGCGCGGAATGCTGGTCGACCGCCCGGTGGACCCGGCCGGGATGCGCGAGGGCGACTTCCGCAAGCACAACCCGCGCTTCGTCGAGCCCAACCTCTCCGCCAACCGCCGGGCCATCGGGGGCTTCGCGGCCTTCGCCCGGGCGCGGGGCTGGACCGTGGCGGCGGCGGCGCTGGCCTGGGTGCTGGATCGCGGCGAGCATGTCGTGCCCATCCCCGGAACCCGCAGCGCCGCGCACCTGCACGAATGGCTGGCCGCCGCCACGATCCGGCTGACCGACGAGGACCGGGCCGAGATCGACCGCCTGCTGCCGCCCGGCTGGGCCCATGGCGACCGCTACAACGACGCGCAGATTTTCGGGGTGGAACGCTACTGCTGAGAGCCTGGCGGGCGTTGCCCCGGTGGACAGCGCCGGGGGGCCAGCCCCCCGGACCCCCCGGGATATTTAAGACACCAAAGAAAGCATTGAGGTTTTCTTAACCCTGAGGCGCGACTCTGCGGCTGCGGTAAGGCTGGGAAGCCGATGACCGCACACCGAAGAAAGCGCGCCGCACCCGGCAGAGTTCGACTCCCCGTGGTGTGGCGCGTGATACATGCCCTTTCTTTGGTGTTCCAAATATCCCGGGGTCCGGGGCGGCGCCCCGGGGGCCGGCCGCCAGCAGTACCTGACCAGTAGCGTGAAGGGGGGTCCAAAGGGGGGCTCTGCCCCCCTTGCCCGGCCCAACGCCCGCAGGCCGCAAGGCCGAGGGGGGCGGGAGGGCTGCCGACCGGGTCACACCACCCGCTCGACCATCATCCTCTTGATCTCGGCGATGGCCTTGGCCGGGTTCAGCCCCTTGGGGCAGGTCTTGGCGCAGTTCATGATGGTGTGGCAGCGGTAGAGCTTGAAGGGGTCCTCCCGGTCGTCCAGCCGCTCGCCCGTGGCCTCGTCGCGCGAATCGATGATCCAGCGATAGGCGTGCAGGAGCGCCGCCGGCCCCAGATAGCGGTCGGAGTTCCACCAGTAGCTCGGGCAGGCGGCGGAGCACGACGCGCACATCACGCACTCGTAAAGCCCGTCCAGCTTGGCGCGGTCCTCGATCGACTGGCGCCATTCCTTCTGCGGCGTGTTGGTCCTGGTCTCCAGCCAGGGCATGATGCTGGCGTGCTGGGCGTAGAACAGCGTCAGGTCCGGCACCAGATCCTTGACCACCGGCATGTGGGGCAGGGGATAGATCCGCACGTCGCCCTTGATCTCGTCCAGGCCATAGATGCAGGCCAGCGTGTTGATCCCGTCGATCATCATCGCGCAGGAGCCGCAGATCCCCTCGCGGCACGACCGGCGGAAGGTCAGGGTCGGGTCGATCTCGTTCTTGATCTTGATCAGCGCGTCCAGGACCATGGGCCCGCAAGTGTCCATGTCCAGGAAATAGGTGTCCACCCGCGGGTTCTGCCCGTCGTCGGGGTTCCAGCGGTAGATCTGGAACTTGCGGATGTTGGTGGCGCCCTCGGGCTTCGGCCAGGTCTTGCCGGTCAGGACCTTCGAGTTCTTGGGAAGGCTGAATTGCACCATGGGTCAGACTCCTGTGTCCGGTCGGCCGGGCGGTGGCCGGCGGTGGTATGGGCCGGGGGGCGTCAAGGCCGCCACCCGGGCTGTTCGTGCAGCGGGCGCGAGGGCATCTGGCCCGAACGCTGCACCACGCAGCGGTCGAAGATCGCCGCCGGGTCGCGGCCCAGCAGCCAGTCGGAGGAGACGGCGACCTTCACCCGGGCGCGGGGCCCGTCGGTGGTCACGCCCATGCCGATCTCGCCCGTGGGGCCGCGGGCGGCGCGGGCCTCGTCGATGCACATGCGCTCGGCCTGCTGCACCGGCACCGGGCCGCAGGCGGCGAGCAGGAGGAGCAGGAGGGGGACCGCGCGCCTCATGACGCCACCGCGATGGGCAGCAGGCCCTGCGATTGCAGGCAGGTGCGGGTGGCCGGGCGGTCGTCCACGGCGCGGATGGTCGCCACCGTGGTGGTGCCGGCGCGGGTGCCCACGTCGCGGGCCAGCGACTCGAGCTCGGCCTGGGTGGCGTTCTGGATCACGCAGGTGGTGGCGGCCTCGGCCTGCGGGCGGGGGTACTGGCCGGCCAGCACGTTCACGATCACCGAGCGCGCCGCGCGTTCGTTGATGTCGGACCGCAGCTCGGCCGGGTCGCAGGCGGCAAGCGCCAGGGGAAAAAGGAAGAGGGCGGGGCGCATCAGGCGGCTCCTTTCAGGACACGGGCGCGCGCGTCCTTCCGGATGACCAGCTTGAGGCCGGACCAGACGGGATCGACCGCGCAGACCTTCACGTCCACGAGGATAGTCGCGAGCGCCCGGGCGCGGATCCCGTTCTCGGTCACATCGGTGGGAATCCGCGCAACCTTCTTGGGCCAGGAGATCCAGATCATCCCGTCCGGCCGCAGCCGGGCCAGCAGGTCGGGCAGCGCCGCGGCCAGCACCGCGTCGCTGTCGGTGAAGAGGTGCAGGTAGTCGAAGGGGCCGGCGGGCAGGTCGGCGGCGGTGTCCGATTGCGCGAGAAAGGCGAAGGCGCGGCTCTCCGGCAAATCGGCGAGCGAGGGCGGCAGGGCCACGAAGCCCGCCGCCTGCCCGTCCTTCAGCCCCAGCTTGGCAGGCAGGGGCGTGCCGGAATAGCCCGCCGGTTCCATCAGAACTTGCGCTCCGCCGGGGCGATCTTCTTCAGGCTGATGCCGCCCTCGGCCTCGGGGGTCAGCGGATCGACATGCACGGGGCGGTAGTCGAGCCGCACCTGGTTGCCGTCCACCCAGGCCAGGCTGTGCTTGCGCCAGTTGGCGTCGTCGCGGTGCGGGTGGTCCTCATGCGCATGGGCCCCGCGGCTTTCGGTGCGGGCATGGGCGCCGTAGATCGTGGCCAGCGCATTGGGCATCAGGTTGGTCAGCTCCAGCGTCTCCATCAGGTCGGAGTTCCAGACCAGCGAGCGGTCGGTGACCTTGAGGTCCGAGAGCTTGCCGGCGATCGCCGTCATCTTCCTCTCGCCCTCGGCCAGCGTCTTCTCGGTGCGGAACACCGCGGCGTCGGCCTGCATGGTGCGCTGCATCTCCAGCCGCAGCTCGGCGGTCGGCACGGCCCCGTCGGCGTGGCGCAGCGCGTCGAAGCGGGCCAGGGCCTGGTCCACCTGCGCCGCATTGGTGGCGGGCACCGCGGCGGCCTTGTCCACCACCGTGCCCGCCCGGATCGCCGCCGCGCGGCCGAACACCACCAGGTCGATCAGCGAGTTGGAACCCAGCCGGTTCGCCCCATGCACCGAGGCGCAGCCCGCCTCGCCCACCGCCATCAGCCCGGGGAACACCGCGTCGGGGTTGGCGGGCGTGGGGTTCAGCACCTCGCCCCAGTAGTTGGTCGGGATGCCGCCCATGTTGTAGTGCACGGTCGGCAGGACCGGGATCGGCTCCTTGGTCACGTCCACCCCGGCGAAGATCTTTGCGCTTTCCGAAATCCCCGGCAGGCGCAGCTCCAGGGCCTCCTTCGGCAGGTGGTTCAGGTGCAGGTGGATGTGGTCCTTGCCTGGCCCCACCCCGCGCCCTTCGCGGATCTCGATGGTCATGCAGCGGGATACGTAGTCGCGCGGCGCCAGGTCCTTGTAGTGCGGGGCGTAGCGTTCCATGAACCGCTCGCCCGCGGCATTGGTCAGGTATCCGCCCTCGCCGCGCGCCCCCTCGGTGATCAGGCAGCCCGAGCCGTAGATGCCGGTGGGGTGGAACTGCACGAACTCCATGTCCTGCAACGGCAGCCCGGCGCGGGCCGCCATGCCGCCGCCGTCTCCGGTGCAGGTATGCGCCGAGGTCGCCGAGAAATAGGCCCGCCCGTAGCCCCCCGTCGCCAGCACCGTCATCTTGGCGTTGAAGACGTGGATCGTGCCGTCGTCCAGCTTCCAGCACACCACGCCGGTGCAGGCGCCGTCGGTGATGATCAGGTCCAGCGCGAAATATTCGATGTAGAACTCGGCCTTCTGCTTCAGGCTTTGCCCATACAGCGTATGCAGGATCGCATGGCCGGTGCGGTCGGCGGCGGCGCAGGTGCGCTGCACCGGGGGCCCCTCGCCGAATTGCGTCGTATGGCCGCCGAAGGGGCGCTGGTAGATCTTGCCCTCTTCGGTCCGCGAGAAGGGCACGCCATAATGCTCCAACTCATAGACCGCCGCCGGGGCTGACCGCGCCAGATACTCCATCGCATCCGTGTCGCCCAGCCAGTCCGACCCCTTCACTGTGTCGTACATGTGCCATTGCCAGTTGTCCGGCCCCATGTTGGCCAGGCTCGCCGCGATCCCGCCCTGCGCGGCCACGGTATGGCTGCGGGTGGGGAAGACCTTGGTGATGCAGGCGGTGCGCAGGCCCTGCTCGGCCATGCCCAGGGTGGCGCGCAGCCCCGCGCCGCCGGCACCGACCACCACGACGTCGTAGTCGTGGGTTTCGTAAGGGTAAGCGGTCATGTCCTTCTCCTTCGGGCGCGGGGTCAGAGCGCGATCCGCGCCAGGGCGAAGAGCCCGGTGGCGGCCACGCCCCAGGCCAGGCAGGTGACCGCGATCACCGCCACCTTGCGGGTGGTCCCGCGCCAGTAATCCTCGATCATCATCGTGGCCCCGCCGGCGAAGTGGCGCATCCCGGCCACCAGCAGGAGCGCGGTGACGATGGCGGGGAAGGGGCGGGCGAAGGTCTCCAGCACCTCCGCGCGCGTCCCCCCCAGCGCCGAGCCGAAGATCCACAGCCAGACCGGCACGATCAGCGCCAGCCCGACGGAAGAGACGGTCATGAACCAGTGGTGTTCCGTGCCGGTGCCCGAGGCGCCCTTGCCCTCGGCCCGCTTGCGGTCGGTGATGAAACGCATCTGCCGCCCCCTTCAGATGATGATCAGCGTGATGACGGTCAGCACGACCGAGCCGATGATGACGCCCCAGCCCAGCTTCTCGGCGGTGGGCACGTCCAGCCCCTTGCCGGCGTCCCAGTAGAGGTGCCGCAGCCCGGCGAGATAGTGATACCAGATGGCCCAGAGCGAGCCGGTCATCACCAGCGTGCCCAGCCAGGAGCGCATCACCCCGTCGGCGGTGGCAAAGGCCGCGTCCGAGGTGGCGGCGGAGATCAGCCACCAGACCACCAGGATCGCGCCCAGGATCAGCGCGTTGCCGGTGATCCGGGTCAGGATCGAGGTCATCGAGGTCAGCTGCGGCCGGTAATAGGGCCCGATCATGAACGGGGACAGGGGTCGTTCCACCCGCTTGGGTTCAGCCATCGCCGGCTCCCTTTTCTTTCTGGCCGCCGCTTTGGCGCGCGGCGCAAGCTGGATCGTGCGCCCCTTCCATAGCGGATTTTTCAGGCAAGTCACCCTTGTGTGAGGCGCTATCAGGGCCTTCCGGGGCGGGCGGGGGCAGAAAATCCCATCCTGTGATCACGAATTTTCGGGGTGTGATCACGCCCTGGCCGACTCATCGCCCGCCCGCGCGGGCCCACAGCCGGGCCAGATCCTCGGCATATTCGGTGCAGAGCACGATGCGCCGGGCGCGGGGATCGTAGAGCGCATTGGCCTCGCCGCAGGGCTCCAACGTCACGTCCACCGGCGCGGGCAGGCCGATCTCGCCGTTCAGCGCCTCCACCTCGGCGGCGATGGCGCGGGTCAGGGGGTCATCGCCGCGGGAGACCAGCCGGAAGGCCGGGCGGTGGTCCTGCGGCGGCAGGGCCAGCAGCGCGTCCCAGTCGGCCACGGTGGCGGCATGGCGGGCGGGGCAGGGGGCAAGCTCCGCCGCCGTCAGCCCCAGCGCGGCGGCCAGTCCCCGCCTGCGGTCGGGCGCGGCGCCGTAGTACAGGCAGACCAGCGCCGCCCGGCGGTCGAGATCCAGCGCATGCCGGCCCAGCAGGGTGTCTGGCGCCTCGCGCTGGGCGAACAGCGCGAAGGCCAGCGCCGCATCCCGCACCAGCGCCGCCGCGCCGGCCTCGCCGTGCAGCCGGTCGATCAGCAGCACGGCCAGCGCATCGGCCGCATCCTCCTCTCCCCCCGGCACCGGCAGGGCGAGGATGTCGATCAGCGCATGGCCGGCCTCGTGGTGGAAGGCGAAGATCAGGTTGGAGCGGGCGAAGGCCGCCGCATCGGCTGCGGCCGCGGTGGGCAGGAGGCAGAGGAGCAGGCAGGCGAGGCGGCGCATGGTCCCTGCATGGCACGGGGCGGGGCTGCGGAACAACCACCGGCGGCGATGATCGACCCATTGCCGGGTGTCGCGCCGCGCGGCAGACTGCCGGCATCCCCCGCCGGCCCGCCCATGCTGCACCCCCGTCCCGCCCGCCTGTTCCCCGCCCGCCATGCCCGCGCCGCGGCGCTGGTGATCCCGTCCTGGTGGGGCAGCACACCGGGCATGGCCACCATCGCGGCGGGGCTGGCGGAACAGGGGGTCAGCGTGGCGCTGGCCGACCTGTTCGACGGCCGCACCGCCACGACCGAGGCCGAGGCGCGGGCGCTCAAGGCCCTGCCGCGGCGGGTGCCGGCCTATCGCGGCCTCGCCGCCGATCTGGCCATGCTGGCCGCGGCCGCGCCCGGGGTGCCGCTGGGCGCGGTCGGCTTCTCGATGGGCGCGCATTGGGCGGTGTGGCTGTCGCAGCGGCCGGGCCATGCGCTGGCCCGCGTGGTGCTGTTCTACGGGGCGCGGGGCGGATCCTTTGCGGCATCCCGCGCCGGCTATCAGGCGCATTGGGCCGGGGCCGACCCCTGGGTCAGCCCCGCCGCCCGCCGTGGCATGGAACGCGCGCTCGCCGCCGCCGGCCGGCCCTGCGAGAGCTTCGACTATCCCGGAACCCGGCACTGGTTCGCAGAACCCGGCCGGCCGGAGCACGATCCGCCGGCCGCCGCCACGGCGATGGCGCGGACGGTCGCCTTCCTGACCGCTCAGACCGGCACCAGCGCCCAGTAGTCGAGGTCCAGCAGCACCTCGGGCAGGTACTTGCCGTCCGCCCCCTTCAGCGCGAAGGGGGCCGCGCCGTCCTTCACCGCCACCAGCCGCAGGCGCAGGGCGCCCACCCCGGGGGCGGCGGTCTCGGCCTTGTCCAGCACCTCGGACCAGGCCCGCACCGTGTCGCCGGCGAAGCAGGGGTTGGCATGGGCGCCGCCGTTCAGCGCCACGACCAGCTGCGCATTCGCGAGCCCGTTGAAGGACAGCGCCCGGGCCAGCGAGATCACGTGCCCGCCGTAGATCAGCCGTCGGCCGTCCGGGCGCCGGGTCACGTCGAAATGCACCTTGGCGGTGTTCTGCCACAGGCGGGTGGCCAGCATGTGCTCGGCCTCCTCCACCGTCACGCCGTCCGCATGGTCGATCTTCTCGCCCACCGCATAGTCGCCCCAGCGGTGCGGCTCGCCGGCCAGCGCGAAGTCGTAGGCCGAGAAGTCCAGCCCCTGCGGCACCACCAGGTCGGCGGCGGCGACGGCGGGGGAGAGTTTCGGCACCTCCGCCACCGGCTCCGGCGCCGGGGCGTCGCGCTTGCGCAGCATCACCCAGCGCACATAGTCCAGCACCGCCTCGCCGCGCTGGTTCGCGCCCCGCGTGCGCACCCAGACCACGCCCGACTGGCCGCTGGAGTTCTCGCGCAGCCCGATCACCTGCGAGGTGGCGCTCAGCGTGTCGCCGGGCCAGACCGGGGCCAGCCAGCGGCCTTCCGCATAGCCCAGATTGGCCACGGCGTTCAGCGAGATGTCGGGCACGGTCTTGCCGAACACCGTGTGGAACACGATCAGGTCGTCCAGCGGCGAGGCCGGCAGCCCGCATCCCTGCGCGAATTCGTCCGAGGACTGCAAGGCGTGCCGGGCGGGATAGAGCGCGTGATAGAGCGCCCGCTCCCCCGCCCCGAGGGTGCGCGGCACGGCATGGGCGATGGTCTCGCCCAGCCGGTAGTCCTCGAAGAAACGGCCCGGATCGGTCTTCATTGCTCGCCCAGCTTCAGGTCGGGGTGATAGTCGCCAGGGCTTTCCTTCACCACCGCCTGCCCGCAGCGCATCACGCCCCGCAGCGAGTCGAAGGCATAGGTGGGCGAGCCGTGCAGCGCCCAGCCCTTGTTCAGCGCGGCGGTCACCTTGTGGCAGAAGGCCGAGGTGTCCTCGTCGGACAGGAAGCGGTAGAGTTTCAAGGGATTATCCTCCGAAGGGCCAGTAGCCCAGCCAGCCGTGTACCAGCCCGATCAGGCCGAACACCACCACGGCGCCCAGGGCCGCGCCGATCTCCCTGCCGGTCGAGGCCGGCCCCGGGGTGGCGCGGCCCGCGCCGGCGCGGTTCAGCACGATCACCTCCACCACCGCCCAGGCCAAGAGCCCGCCGAACAGGATGACCGAGGCGAGGTCGCCGTTCACCAGCAGATGCGCCACCGCCCAGGTCTTGACCGCCGTCAACTGCGGGTGGCGGATCACGCCGGTGATCCGGGTCTTCATGCCGCTGGCGGCGAAGAGGTAAACGGCGATCAGCATCAGGAGGTTGTTCAGGTGCCGCAGGAAGGCGGGCGGATCCCACAGCAGCACGGTATCGGCGCCGCGGAAGCCCACCACCATCAGCACCACCGCGGCAAGCAGCAGGACGGTCACCAGCCCCTTGCCCGGCTCGCCCCAACGGGCCCGGCTGTCGGGAACCGCGCGTTTCCACAGATGGGCCGCCCACCACAGGGCCAGCCCGGCGATCAGGATCGGTAGCATCAGGCTGCCCCCTGCAAAGCCTCCATCGCGGCGATCGCGCGGGCCTTGGCCAGCGTCGCCTCGGCGCTCACGATATGCAGGTTCTCGACGATCTTTCCATCCACAACCGCCACCCCTTGCCCGGCCTCGCGGGCGGCGGCGAAGGCCGCGATCTGGCGTTCGGCCAGGGCGATCTCCCCGGCCGAGGGGGCGAAGGCGGCGTTGGCCGTGGCGATCTGGTCGGGGTGGATCAGGGTCTTGCCGTCGAAGCCCATGTCGCGGCCCTGCTCGCATTCGGCCAGGAGCCCGGCGGTGTCGCGGAAGGCGTTGAACACCCCGTCCACGATGACGCGCTGGTGAGCGCGCGCCGCCAGCAGGCAGAGCCCGAGCCCCGCCTGCATCGCCAGCCGGTCGGGGCGGAAGCGGCTGCCGAGTTCCTTGGCCAGGTCGTTGGTGCCCATCACCATGCCGGCCAGGCGGGGATGCGCGGCGATGGCGGCGGCGTTCAGCATTCCGGCGGCGGTCTCCATCATCGCCCACAAGGGCTGCGGCACCCGGGCGGCGTCGAGGTCGGCGGGGCTGTTCACCTTGGGGATCAGCACGCCCTCGGCCGGCAGCCCGGCCACCGCGGCCAGATCCTCCGCCCCCCAGGGGGTGTCCAGCCCGTTGACCCGCACGATCCGCGCCCGCGGCCCGAAGTCGGCGGTCTTCAGCATGGTGGCCAGCGCGGCCCGGGCGGCGGGCTTCTCCTCCGGCGTCACGGCGTCTTCCAGGTCGAAGATGATGGCGTCCACCGGCAGGGCGCGCGCCTTCTCCATCGCCCGCTCGCGCGAGGCGGGGATATAGAGGACCGAGCGATAGGGTCTGACGGTGCCCATGATTCTCTCCGCGCAACAAAGTTGCGACATGGATCACGCCGCGGTCACTTTCGGCAAGGGGGAAATCGCCGCGGTGCAGAGACGACTATGCCACCGCCTTCGCCACCATCTCGGGGTACTGTCCGATCACCCGGACATAGGCGACGGCGAAGTCGGGGGCCGTCGCCCGGGCCTGTTCCCAGTCCCGCAGGGTGCCGACCGGCACGTGGAAACGGCTGGCGAACTCGGTCTGCGACAGGCCGAGCCCGGCCCGCGTCCTGCGGATCAGACGCGCGCGCTGGCCGCGGTCCATCGCCTCGGGCGACACGTCGAAGTCTTCGGCATCCGTCGGGTCAGCCGGAAGACCAGTATGCTCTTTCTTCACCCTTGTTGCTCCTTCGCACGGAGATGAAGCGGGGCAGATCGTCCGCCAGACGAATACGCCGGTGAACAGCCTGTCCCCGACCTGGCCCACCACCTTGAACCGCTCCTCACCATCCACCGGGCGGATCGAGGGAAGGACCAGATGGTTGTCGTCCTCGAAAATGCGGTCGCCAAAGGCCAGCGAGAGCTTGTGCTTCTGCCGGGTTGGCGGCGTCTTTCGCGGGGTCGAACCTGTCCGCCATGACAGGGGTATATATACGGAAATCCCGCAGTAAACGCAACACATCCCCGCCCGCCCGGTTAAGCAAATCGTGGCAACCGCGGCGCAGCCTTTCCCGTGGCGCAGGGGGCGCCTTGGGGGTGACCGATGAGACAGGAGATGTTCGCGCTGTCGCTGGGCTTTGCCGGGTTGATCGTCGCCGTGCAGGCGGCCGTGGAGCGGCTGGCGCAGCACCATGCCGCAGGGCCTCGCCTGCCTGATCGCCGGCGGCCGGGGCCATGAACCCGGCGCCGCCCCTCTGCCGGCCAGGGGCGACCCGGCGTGACCGGCCGCTCCTCGAGCCTTCCGGCTCTCCTCGCTGGTTCCATTCCAGCGATGACAGCCCGGCCGGGGCGGGAAGAGCGGCCTATCCCCGCGCCGCCTGCCAGATCAGCCGCAGCGAGACCAGCAGCAGCGCCGCGGTGACGAGGCGGAAGAACGGCGCCTCGGGGATCACCCGCACCAGCCGCACCCCGGCCAGCACCGCCAGCACCGCCGGAACCGCCAGCCAGGCCGCCACCGCCAGGCTGTCGGCGGTGATCTGGCCCAGCGCCCAATAGGGCCCCAGCTTGATCGCGTTGGTGAAGGCGAAGACCACGGTGGTGGTGCTGACGAAGGCGGACTTGGACAGCCCCAGCGGCTGGACGAAGACCTGATAGGGCGGCCCGCCCGAATGGCTCACGAAACTGGTGAAGCCCGAGATCGTGCTCCAGAACAGTCCCTTGCGCCATGTCGCCGGGCGGGGCTCGGGCCGCACCCGCCGCCGCAGGATCAGGTTCAGGCCGAAGACCAGCCCGATCGCCCCCACCAGCCCGGTGACCCAGCGCACCGGCACCAGGCTGGCCGTGGCCCAGCCCAGCACGACCCCCACCGCGATCCCCGTGGCCACGATGCGGAACACCCGCCGGTCGAAGCCGCGGCGATAGGCCCAGACCCCGAAGAGATCCGAGACCACATAGATCGGCAACAAGAGCCCCGCCGCCGCCACCGGCGAGATCACCAGCGACAGGAGCGGCACCGACAGGGTGCCGACATGCATCATGCCGCCCTTGGCCAGCCCGACGCTGACCGCGGCCAGCACCGCCAGCGTCCAGAACTCCCATCCCGCCATTCGCCCGCCTCCGCCGCCCCCATAGCGCGGGCAGGGTAGGGTGGGCAATCTGCCCACCACCCGCGCCGGCGCAACAAACGGACCCGTCGGGATGCCGCAGCGCAGCATCCTTGCGCCGCGCCCGCATTCGCTCTAGGGACAGCGCCGACCCAAATCACGCATCCGGGAGCAACCCATGGCACGACCCAAGATCGCACTGATCGGCGCGGGGCAGATCGGCGGCACGCTGGCCCATCTGGCCGCCATCAAGGAGCTGGGCGATATCGTCCTGTTCGACATCGCCGAGGGCGTCCCGCAGGGCAAGGCGCTGGACATCGCCGAATCGGGCCCCTCGGAGGGCTTCGATGCCAGCCTGAAGGGCGCCAACAGCTATGAGGATATCGCCGGGGCCGATGTCTGCATCGTCACCGCCGGGGTGCCGCGCAAACCGGGGATGAGCCGCGACGACCTGCTGGGCATCAACCTGAAGGTCATGAAGTCGGTGGGCGAGGGCATCGCCAGACACGCCCCGAACGCCTTCGTCATCTGCATCACCAACCCGCTGGACGCCATGGTCTGGGCGCTGCGCGAGTTCTCGGGCCTGCCGCACCACATGGTGGTGGGGATGGCCGGCGTGCTCGACTCGGCGCGCTTCCGGCACTTCCTGTCGCTGGAGTTCGGCGTCTCGATGCGCGACGTGACGGCCTTCGTCCTCGGCGGGCACGGCGACACCATGGTGCCGCTGGCCCGCTATTCCACCGTGGCCGGCATCCCGCTGCCCGACCTGGTCGCCATGGGCTGGACCACGCAGGAGAAGCTCGACGCCATCGTCCAGCGCACCCGCGACGGCGGGGCCGAGATCGTGGGCCTCCTGAAGACCGGCTCGGCCTTCTACGCGCCCGCCACCAGCGCCATCGAGATGGCCGAGAGCTATCTCAAGGACCAGAAGCGCGTGCTGCCCTGCGCAGCCTATGCCAAGGGCCAGTTCGGGCTGGACGGGCTCTACGTTGGCGTGCCCACCGTGATCGGCAAGGGCGGGATCGAGAAGATCGTCGACATCAAGCTCAATGCCGACGAACAGGCGATGTTCACCAGGTCGGTCGAGGCGGTGAAGGGCCTCGTCGCCGCCTGCAAGGGCATCGACCCCTCGCTGGGCTGAGCCTTCTCGCCTATATGCAGGGGCGCGCCATCCGCTGGCGCGCCCTTGTCGTTGAAATCTGGGAGAGACGCAGATGGCCAAGACCCCGAACACCGCCAAGGACCGCCAGCACGCGCTCGACCAGCCCCGGCGGGGGGCGCCCAAGGGCGACGAGGCGGCGGCGAAGAAGAAGGCCGATCTGCTGGAGCGCATGAAGGCCGCGGCGGCGAAGAAGAAGGGGGGCTGACCCGCCCCTTGCCCGCGCCGCCGCTTTCCGGCAAGCCTGCGCACCCGAGAGCCAAGGGAGGCCGCGGCATGACCCCGGTGGAAGACGAACTCTGCACCCGCCTGACCCGCTATTGCGCCATCGACAGCCAGAGCGATGCCGACAGCCCCTCCTCGCCCTCGACCGCGATCCAGCTGGACATGGCGCGGCTGCTGGTGGCGGAACTGACCGAGATCGGCGCCAGCGACGTGCGGCTGACCGACTACGGCGCGGTGCTGGCCACCATCCCGGGCACCGCCCCGGGGCCGACCATCGGCTTCCTCGCCCACATGGACACCGCGCCGCAGTTCAGCGCCACCGGCGTGAAGCCGCGCGTCATCCGCGGCTACAACGGCGGGCCGGTCTCCTTCCCCGACAACCCCGCGCTGGTGCTCTCGCCCGAGACCTCGCCCTATCTGGCTGGCAAGATCGGGCATGACATCGTGACCGCCTCGGGCACCACGCTGCTCGGCGCCGACGACAAGGCCGGGATCGCCGTGATCATGACCGCCGCCCGCCGCCTGCTGGCCGAAAGGCCGTCGCACGGCCCCATCCGGCTGGTCTTCACCCCCGACGAGGAGATCGGCCGCGGCGTCGACAACCGCCTGCCCGCCGACCTGGGCGTGGATTTCGCCTATACCTTCGACGGCGGCGCGGTGGGCGAGATCGAGTACGAGACCTTCTCGGCCGACGGGGCGGTGGTCACCGTCAAGGGCGTCTCGATCCACCCGGGATTGGCCACCGGCAAGCTGGTCAGCGCCATCACCTTGGCGGCCAGGATCCTCTCCGCCCTGCCGCAGGCCACGCTGACCCCCGACACCACCGCGGGCCGCGAGGGCTTCATCCACGCCACCGACATGGACGGCACCGCGGCCCGGATGCGGATCCGCTTCATCCTGCGGGACTTCGAGCTGGAGGGGCTGGCAGCCAAGGGCGCGCTGCTGCAGCAGGTCTGCGCCGCGGTGCAGGCGGGCGAGCCGCGGGCCGAGATCGCCTGCGAGATCGCCCCGCAGTACCGCAACATGCGCTACTGGCTGGAGAAGGACATGCGGCCGGTGGATCTGGCCCGCGCGGCGGTGCGCGACCTGGGGATCGAGCCGGTCTCGGTGCCGATCCGCGGCGGCACCGACGGCTCGCGGCTGACCGAGATGGGGGTGCCCTGCCCGAACCTGTTCACGGGGATGCAGGACATCCACGGGCCGCTGGAATGGATCTCGGTGCAGGACATGGCCGTGGCCGCCGACCTGATGCTGGGCATCGCCCGCCGGGCCGCCGGCTGATGAGCATCGTCGAGGTCGGGCCGGAGCGGATCGACCTCTTGCTGGCCATCGGCCCCGGCCTCTTCGACCACGCCATCCGCCCCGATCAGGCCCGGGCCTTTCTCGCCAGCCCCCTGAACGTGCTGCTGCTGGCCTGCGAGGGCGAGCTGGCGGTGGGGATGGCGACGGGCACCGTCCTTCTGCACCCCGACCAGCCGCCGGTGATGTTCGTGAACGAGGTCGGCACCCGCGAGACCCACCAGCGGCAGGGCGTGGCCGAGGCGCTGATGCGGCACATGCTGGACCTCGCCCGCGCCCGGGGCTGCGAGGGGCTGTGGCTGGGGACCGAGCCCGGGAACGCCCCGGCGCTGGGCCTTTACCGCAAGCTGGGCGGCAAGGAGGTGCCCTTCATCGGCTTCGGCTGGGACGAGGCGCTGTGATGGCCCTGCCCTCGCCCTACCTCGCCCCCGGCTTCTACGACCGCGCGCTCGCCGCGGGGCGGCACCGCGACATCGTGGGCGGACGGTGGGACGAGACCGGGGCGCTGCAACTCGCCCTGCTGCGCGCCGAGGGGATGGGGCCGGGCGACAGCCTGCTCGACATCGGCGCGGGGGCGCTGCGGCTGGGCTGCAAGGCGGTGCCGTTCCTGGCGCCGGGGACCTACTGGGCCACCGACGCCTCGCGCCCGCTGATGCTGCGGGGGCGCGAGCGGGAACTGCCCGACCCCGCGCGGCTGCCGGAGGACCGGCTGGTGGAGGATGCGGATTTCGCCTTTCCGGGGGTGCCGGAGACCATCGGCTATGCCATCGCCTTCGCCGTCTTCACCCACCTGCCGCCCGCCCGCATGCGCCCGGCGCTCGCCTCCCTCGCCGCCCGCTTCCCGCGGATGCGCGCGCTGCTGCTGACGGTGTTCCTGGCGCCCGAAGGCCACGAAGGCCCGCTGCGCCAGCCCGACGGCGTGGTCACCCACCCCGACCGCCCGCCCTGGCACCGGCCCGAGGCCGCGGTGCTGGCCGACTTCGCCGCCGCCGGCTGGCAGGCCCAACCCCGCCCCGACCGCCTGCCGCGCGGCCAGAGGCTTTTCGTGGCGCGGCGGGGATAGGGCTTCCGGCGTGGCACTGGCCGAGAGCGCCGGGGGGCCGTCTGCCCCCCGGACCCCCCGAGAGTATTTCTGCCAAGATGAAAGCGGGAGCGGGAACAATTTGAATCAAAGTGTTTCTCAACTTGGTTCAAATACTCTGCGGGGGTCCGGGGGTGCAAAACCCCCGGCGCTTGCCACCGGGCCGGACGGTTCAGCTTTCGCGGAACGCCCGGGCGAAGTAGTCGGTGAAGGGCTTCACCAGATAGGCCAGCGGGCTGCGGGCCTCGGTGCGGATGAAGGCCTCGACCGGCATCCCGGGCAGCAGCGTCAGGCTGCCCAGCTTCTCGACCTCGCCCGGCTCGGGCAGGATCTCGGCGCGGTAGAAGGTGCCGCCGGTGCGCTCGTCGGTGAAGGCGTCGGCCGAGACCACGGCGACGCGGCCCATGAGTTCCGGCGTGGTGCGGGCGGAGAAGGCCGAGAACACCAGCACCGCCGCCTGCCCGGGCTGCACCTGGTCGATGTGGATCGGCGGCACCTGCACCGCGATCACCAGCGGGCGGTCCTGCGGGATGAGGTAGAGCAGCGGCTCGGCCGGGCGCACCACCGCGCGGGGGGTGGTGACGCCAAGGCCCATCACCACGCCCGCCACCGGCGCCAGGATCTCCAGCCGCGCCAGCCGTTCGGACAGCGCGCGCCGCCGCTCGGCCAGTTCCAGCTCGCGGTAGCCGATGTCGCGCAGCTGCGTATTGGCCTCCTCGCGCCGGGCGGCGGCCAGCCGCAGCGCCTCCAGCTCGATCTCGGTGATCCGGCCCTCGCTGGCCGCGCGGGCGGCGGCGAGTTCGCCGCGCTGGCCTTCCAGCCGCGCCTCCTCGCGTTGCAGCGCGAGCAGGCGCGCGGCCTGCGCCAGCCCCTTGTCCAGCAGTTCCTGCACCGAGGCGGTTTCGCTGCGTACCAGCGCCAGCTGGTCGCTGAGCGCGGCGATCTGGGCGTCGATCCCCTCGATCTGCGCCCGGGTCTGGGCGATGCGGCGGTCGAGCTGTTCCACCTGCCGGGCCAGCGTATCGGCCCGCGCGGCGAAGAGCCGGCGCTGGCCCTCCATCAGCGCCGCGGCCTCGGGGCGGTCGGCGGACAGGCGCACCAGTTCCTCGGGGAACACCGGCTCGGCGGCCTCGTCGCGCTCGGCCTCCAGCCGGCCGCGGCGGGCGAGGATCTCCAGGAACTGGCTGTCGACGATGGCGAGCTCCGAGGCCAGCAGGGTGCCGTCCAGCCGGATCAGCGGCTGCCCGGCCGCCACGGCCTGCCCCTCGGCGACCATGATCGCCTCGACCACCCCGCCGTCGGGGTGCTGCACCACCTGCCGGTGCTGCTCCACCTCGATCCGGCCGGAGGCGACCACCGCGCCCTCCAGCGTGGTGGCGACCGACCAGACTCCGAAGCCGCCCAGCAGCGCCGCCAGCGTAAGGCAGCCCAGGATCAGCGGGCCGCGCGCCGAAAAGCTCATGCCACACCCCCGGGGCCCACGTTGCGCACGATCTCGCCGGCGTTCCTGACCATCTCGCGCAGCACCTGGTCGCGCGGGCCGAGCGCCGCCCGCTGGCCGTCCTGCAGCACCATCAGCAGGTCGCATTCCTGGATCGCCGCCGGGCGGTGCGCCATGATCAGCACCGAACCGCCGCGCGCCTTCAGCGCCCGGATCGCCGCGTTCAGCGCCATCGAGCCGTCGTTGTCGAGGTTGGAGTTCGGCTCGTCCAGCACCAGCAGCACCGGGTCGCCGTAGAGCGCGCGGGCGAGCCCGATGCGCTGGATCTGCCCGCCCGACAGCCGCCCGCCCAGCGCCGAGACGCGGGTGTCATAGCCCTCGGGCAGCCGCAGGATCATCTCGTGCGCCGCGGCGGCCTGGGCGGCGGCCACGGCCTGCGCGTCGTCGGGCGCCTCGGCCAGGCGGGCGATGTTCTCCTTGATCGTGCCGTCGAACAGCGCCACGCGCTGCGGCAGATAGCCGATCAGCGCGCCCAAGGTGTCGGGCGGGTACTGGTCGAGCGCGGCGCCGTCCAGCCGGATCTTGCCCGCCGCCGGGCGCCAGACCCCGGTCAGCGTCCGGGCCAAGGTGGACTTGCCGGAACCCGAGGGGCCTATCACCCCCATCGCCTGCCCGGGCTCCAGCCGGAACGAGACGCCGCGCAGCACCGCCACGGCCTCGCCCGGCGGCACGACCGAGAGGTTGGTGACCTCCAGCGCCGCGCGGGGGCGGGGCAGGGCGGTGCGGGGGGCCTCGGGCGGGATCTGGCCCAGCAGGGTGGCGAGCCGCCCGCGGGCCTCCTGCGCGCGCTGCACCACGGCCCATTGGCCCACCAGCTGCTCCACCGGCGCCAGCGCCCGGCCCAGCAGAATCGAGGCCGCGATCATCGCCCCGGGGCTCAGCTCGCCCCGCAGCACCAGCCAGGCGCCGAGCCCGAGGATCGCCGATTGCAGGAACAGCCGGAAGGTGCGGCTGGTCACGGTGAAGCCGCCGCCGCGGTCGGCCGCCGCGGTGGCGCGCGCCAGCGCCTGGTGCCGCAGCCGCGACAGCCGGGAAAAGCCCGCGCCGGTCATCCCCAGCGCCTGCACCGTCTCGGCCTCGGCGCGCAGGCTCCCGGCCAGATGCT
>JBBCJM010000271.1:0-27957 GCA_037190175.1 Paracoccaceae bacterium
GGGCCGGCTGGACCCGGGCGGGCGGCTCCTGACCGTGGACGGCGGGGTGGAGATCGTGACCTCCACCGGCTATCGCGTCACCACCGAGGCGATGACCGCGGCGCTGGACCGCACCCGGCTGGAAAGCGCCGGGCAGGTGAACGCCGAGGGGCCGCTGGGCACCCTGCAGGCCGGCCGGCTGGAGATCCGGCAAAGCGAGGCCGCGCCGGGTGACTATGTTCTTCATTTCACCGGCGGGGTGAAGCTGATATACGGGCCGCCATCATGATCCTGCCCCGGGTTTTCACCATGCATTGGTCGCCGCGCCTTGCCGTTCTCGCCCTTGCCTTCGCGCTGGCCGGCGGGCCGGCCCTGGCCCAGGCGCAGGGGGCGGCGGTGACCTTCGGCGGCGTGCGGGCCGATGCCCAGACCCCGGTCGAGGTCAGCGCCGACAGCCTGACCGTGAACCAGGGCGACGGCACCGCCACCTTCACCGGCAACGTGATCGCCGTGCAGGGCGACCTGCGGCTGACCGCGGCCGAGGTGACGGTGGACTATGCCGATGACGGCGGCGGCATCGCGCAGCTGACCGCCACCGGCGGGGTCACGCTGGTCAGCGCCACCGAGGCCGCCGAGGCGCAGGAGGCGGTCTATACCATCGCCGAGGGCACCGTGGTGATGTCGGGCGAGGTGCTGCTGACGCAAGGCGCCGCCGCGATCTCGGGCCAGCGGCTGGTGCTGGACCTGCGCGCCGGCACCGGGCGGATGGAAGGGCGGGTGCAGACCGTGTTCACCCCCCGGCCCGCCGGAGGCACGGGGGCTCCGCAGAACTGATGGCGCCCCCCGATCTCTCCGTCACGCCGGGCGATGCCGGCCTCGTGATCCGCTCGCTGCGCAAGAGCTATCGCAAGCGGATGGTGATCCGCGACGTGTCGATGCGGCTGAACCGGGGCGAGGTGGTGGCGCTGCTGGGCCCCAACGGCTCGGGCAAGACCACCTGCTTCTATGCCATCGCCGGGCTGATCACGCCCGAGGCCGGGCAGGTGGTGATCGACGGCCGCGACGTGACGTCGCTGCCCATGTACCGCCGCGCGCGGCTCGGCATCGGCTATCTGCCGCAGGAGGTCTCGATCTTCCGCGGGCTCAACGTCGAGGACAACATCCTCGCCGTGCTGGAGATCACCGAGGAAGACCGCCACAAGCGGCGCGAGCGGCTGGAGGAGCTGCTGACCGAGTTCTCGATCACCCATATCCGCCGCGCCCCGGCGCTGGCCTTGTCGGGCGGCGAGCGGCGGCGGGTGGAGATCGCGCGCTGCCTGGCGGCCGACCCGAAATACCTGCTGCTGGACGAGCCCTTCGCCGGCGTGGACCCCATCGCTGTGGGGGAAATCCGCCATCTGGTGCAGGATCTGAAGGGCCGCGGCATCGGCGTGCTGATCACCGACCACAACGTTCGCGAGACGCTGGAGATCGTGGACCGCGCCTATATCCTGCACGACGGCCGGGTGCTGATGAGCGGCACCACGGAAGAGGTCGTGCGCGACGAGAACGTGCGCCGCGTCTACCTCGGCCAGAACTTCCGTATCTCCTGACGGACCCCCGCCGACCCCCGGCCACGAAGCAGTTGACAACCGCCTTCCGGGTGGCGCCAAATGACCCGTGATGCGTGCGCAAGCCGCCCCACACAGCGCCCACAGCGGCGGGCCGGAGGCCCCGCCGAGGCCCTGTTCAGGGCCGCGAGGCACCCCCACATAGGATTCGCCGGCAAGCCGATCCGCGACGCGGATTCGTTTCCCCGCCGGCCTGGAAGGAGGAACCATGCGGTATCAGATCAGCGGCAAGCAGATCGACATTGGCGAGGCGCTTCAGACCCATGTGAAATCCGAACTGGGCGAGGTGATCGACAAGTACGCCCAGCGCCCGACCGAGGCGGTGGTGGTGTTTTCCCGCGCCGCCCACGAACTGATCTGCGAGGCGACGATCCGCCTCTCCACCGGGCTGACCGCGCAGGCGCGCGGCCATGCGGCCGAGATCTATGCCGCTTTCGAGAGCTGCCGCGAGAAGATGGACAAGCAGTTGCGCCGCCACAAGCGCCGCCTGCGTGACCACCATCGCGACCGGACGACTCCTGTTGAGTTTGCAGTTGCAGCGGACTATATCCTCGCGCCAGCCGAGGAGGCCGACGACGACGGCCCCCAGACGCTGCAACCCGTGGTGATCGCCGAGATGGAGACGCAGATCCCGATGATCACCGTGGGCGAGGCGGTGCTGCAACTGGAACTGGCGGGGCGGCAGCTGCTCGTCTTCCGCAACGAAGGGCATGGCGGCGTGAACGTGGTCTACCGGCGCGATGACGGCAACATCGGCTGGATCGACCCCCGCAACAGCAAATAGGGCGCCGCTCGTGGCGCAGGATGACCAGCGATCCATGGATCTTTCCAAACTCGTGCGGCCGGCCTCGGTGCGGTTCGCCTCGAACATGACCTCCAAGAAGCGGCTTTTCCAGGATATCGGGGAAGCCGCGGCCCAGGTCTTCGGCCTTTCCGCCGCCGCGGTGGTGGACGGCCTGCAGGAACGCGAAAGCCTGGGCCCCACCGGGGTGGGCCACGGCATCGCCCTGCCCCACGCCCGGCTGGACGAGGTGGACCGCATCGTCGGCCTGTTCTTCCGGCTGGAAAAGCCGCTGGACTATGACAGCGTGGACCGCCAGCCGGTCGATCTGGTCTTCGCCCTGCTGGCGCCCAAGGATTCGGGGGTGGACCACCTGAAGGCGCTGGCGCTGGTCAGCCGCACCATGCGCGACCAGTCGGTGGTGACCAAGCTGCGGGCCAATACCGACCCGGCCAAGCTCTATGCCATCCTGACCGAGGCCAGGGCCCCGCAGGCCGCCTGACCCCCTCTCCGGCCCGGTTCAGGGCCGGATCAGGATCGGGGTGCCGTCCTTCACCATGGCATAGACATCTTCCATCTGGCGGTCGGTGATCCAGATGCAGCCCTCGGTCCAGTCGCCGCGCGACTTCTGGTGCCGCGGGCCCTGGCCGTGGATGAAGATGTCGCCGCCCGGCTCCTTCTCCTGCGCCTTGGCGTACTCGCGGTCGGCCTCGTTGGGATAGGAGATGCCGACCGACAGGTGGAACCGGCTGTCTGGATTGCGGCGGTCGATGGTGTAGAGCCCCTCGGGCGTCCTGCCGTCGCCCTCGAACTCCTTGTGCCCCTCGGGCGCGAAGCCCAGGCCGATGTCGTACTTCTTCAGCACCTTCTCGTGGTGCAGGAGGTACATCTTGCGCTCGGCCTTCTCGACCACCACGAAGGTGACCGGCGGGCCGCGATAGGTGCGGAACTTGGAATTCCCGCAGGCGGCCAGGCCGCACAACAGGATCACCGAAAGGATGAGTCTCACTGCCCGCATTCCAAAGCCTTCGTCTTACGCGAGGGTTCCGCCCCGATTAGCGCAGGGCGGGACGCGTTCAAAGGCCCTTGTCCTGCCCCTGCGTCACGGCTTCGTGAGTGTCGCGCGCCAGAACCCGGTCCAGCCGCGCCTCGATCGCCTCCAGCCGGGCGAGCAGTTCCTCGTGCTGGTCGTCGTCGCGTTCCTCGGTCTGTTGCAGCGCGGCCTCCTGCAACGAATTCACCACCAGGCCGACCAGCAGGTTCACCACCGCGAAGGAGGTCGCCATGATGAAGGGCACGAAGAAGGCCCAGGCATAGGGGTACTCCACCATCACCGGGCGCACGATGCCCATCGACCAGCTTTCCAGCGTCATGATCTGGAACAGCGAATAGGCCGAGCGCCCCACCGTGCCGAACCATTCGTCGAAGTCGCCGCCGAACATCTTGGTCGCGATCACCGCGCCGATATAGAAGATCATCGCCAGAAGCAGGATCACCGATCCCATCCCCGGCAGCGCCAGCAGCAGGCCGGTGACCACGCGCCGCAGGCTGGGCGAGACCGAAACCACCCGGAACAGCCGCAGGATGCGCAGCGCCCGCAGCGCCGACAGCGGCTGCACGTCCGGGATCAGCGCCAGCCCGACCACGATCAGGTCGAACACGTTCCAGCCCGAGCGGAAGAACCGCGGCCCGTAGACATAGAGCTTCAGCGACAGCTCGGCGATGAAGAAGGCCAGGCAGAGGGTATCCACCACCTCGATCACCGGCCCGGCAAAGGCCATCACCGTGGGCGAGGTTTCCAGCCCCAGCCCGATGGCGTTCAGCAGGATGACCCAGAGGATGAGGTTCTGCCCCTCGGTCGATTCGAGCCAGGCCCTGATCTTGTCGCGCACCCCGGGCCTCCTGCCGCCGCTCTCACCTTTGCGTTTTATGCGGCAGCGAGAACCTTGCGACAACCTCCACATGCGCCGACCAGCGGAACTGGTCGACCGGCTGCACCCAGTCGAGCCGGTAGCCGCCGCCGGTCAGGATCCGCGCGTCGCGGGCGAAGGTCGCGGGGTTGCAGGAGACCATGGCGATAACCGGGACGTCGCAGGCCGCCAGCCGCGCCGCCTGCGCCTCGGCCCCCGCCCGGGGCGGGTCGATCACCACGGCGTCGAAGCCCTTCAGCTCGGCGGGCTCCAGCGGGCGGCGGAACAGGTCGCGCGCCTCGGTGGCGATGCGCTTCAGCCCCGGCGCGGCGCGCCAGCCGCGGTCCAGCGCCGCCGTCATCGCCGCCTCGCCCTCCACCGCATGGACCTCGGCCGCCTCGGCCAGCGGCAGGGCGAAGGTGCCGCAGCCGGCGAAGAGATCGGCGATCCGCCGCGCCGGCCCCACCGCCTGCCGCACCGCCTCCAGCAGCATCGCCTCGCCCGCCGCCGAGGGTTGCAGGAAGGCGCCCGGCGGCGGGGTGACACGGGCGCGGCCCATGGCGATCTCGGGCGCCGCGCGCTGCGCCACCACCTCGCCACCCCAGGTCAGGCGGGCGAGCTTGTGAGCCTCGGTGAGGCCCGCAAGGGTGCCGCGCAGGGCGGCGTCGGCGGGCTTGCCGCCCGGCACCGCCACATCGGGGCCGTTCAGGGTTTCCGTCACCGTCAGCGCCAGCTCCGCGCCGCGGGCGCCCCCGGCCTCCACCAGCGCCTGCAAGCCGGGCAGGGTGGCCAGCAGGCCGGGCGTCACCAGCCGGCAGTCGGGCACCGGGATCAGCGTATCCGAGGCGCGCATGTGGAACCCGACCAGCGCGCCGGATTTGGTGCGCCGCCCGGCGAAACTGGCGCGGCGGCGGCTGCGGGGCGGCACGGTCAGGATCGGGCGCAGGGTCGCGGCCAGCCCCTGCCCGGCCAGGGCGCCGGCCACGATCCCCGCCTTCCAATCCGCCACCAGCGGATCGGCGGCGTGCTGCAGGATGCAGCCGCCGCAGGCGCGGGCGTGGGGGCAGGGCGGGCGCACGCGGTCCGGCACCGGGGTGACGATGCGCGGCGCCGGCATCCGGTCGGCCACGACCTCGCCCTCCACCACCTCGCCCGGCAGGGCGCCGGGCACGAAGACCGGCCCCTCGGCCACACCGTCGCCCAGGTGGCCGAGCCGCGCGACGGTCAGCTTCATTCGGCGGCCTGTTCCATGTCCTCGGTGCCCAGGAACCCGCCCGACTGCCGCGCCCAGTAGCGGGCGTAAAGCCCGCCGGAGGCCAGCAGTTCCTCGTGGCTGCCCTGTTCCACGATCCGCCCGTCGTCCATCACCACGATGCGGTCCATGGCGGCGATGGTGGAAAGCCTATGCGCGATGGCCAGCACCGTCTTGCCCTCCATCACCCGGCCGAGGCTCTCCTGGATCGCCGCCTCCACCTCGCTGTCGAGCGCCGAGGTCGCCTCGTCCAGCACCAGGATCGGCGCGTCCTTCAGGATGGTGCGGGCGAGCGCGATGCGCTGCCGCTGGCCGCCCGACAGCTTCACCCCCCGCTCGCCCAGGAAGGCGTCATAGCCCTTGCGGCCCTGATGGTCCTGCATCGCCTCGATGAAGCCATGCGCCTCGGCGGCCCTTGCCGCCGCCACCACCTCGGCCTCGCCGGCGTCGGGGCGGCCGTAGAGGATGTTGTCGCGGGCCGAGCGGTTGAACATCGCGGTGTCCTGCGTGACCATGCCGATCTGCCGCCGCAGGCTTTCCTGCGTCAGGTCGCGCACGTCCTGCCCGTCGATCAGCACCCGCCCCGCCTCGGTGTCGTAAAGCCGCAAGAGCAGCGCCACCAGCGTGGACTTGCCCGCCCCGCTGGCCCCCACGATGCCGATCCGCTCGCCCGGGGCGACATGCAGCGTCACGTCGCTGATCCCGCCGCGGCGGCGGCCATAGGCGAAGCTGACGCCCTCGAACCGCACCTCGCCGCGGGCGCGTTCCAACACCTTGGCATCCGGCGCGTCCTGCAGGGCATGGGGGACCGAGAGCGTGCGCATCGCGTCCTCGATCTCGCCCACGCTGGTATAGATCGACATGAGGGTGAAGCTGACCCAGCCCGACATCTGCGCGATCCGCAGGCTGATCGCACCCGAGGCGGCGATGTCGCCGGCCGAGGCGATACCGGCCTGCCACAGCACCACCGTGCCGCCGATCAGCAGCACCGGCAGCACGCCGGCCAGCGTCATCAGGCTCAGCCGGAACCAGGTGGAGATCACTCCGAACTCCAGGCTGCGCTCGCGGAACCGCTCCATCGCCTTCAGCGCCACCCGGTCCTCGAAGGCGGCATGGGCGAACAGCTTCACCGTCTTGATGTTGGTGATGGTGTCGACCACCTGCCCGGTCACCATGGCGCGGGCGGCGGCGCGGGCGGCGGAATTCACCCGCACCCGCGGCATGAAGAAGCGGATGAGCCCGATATAGACCACCATCCAGACCGCCAGCGCCGCCGCCATCCGCCAGTCGATCACCAGCAGGAACACCACCGACCCGATCACCGAGGCCAGCGAGAACATCACCGTGTTGATGAACTCGGTGGCCACGTCGGTCACCGCGCGGGCGGCCTGCATCTGCTTGGTGGCGATCCGCCCCGCGAAGTCGTTGTCGAAGAAGGTGACGGCCTGCCCCAGGGTCCAGCGGTGCAGCCGCGACAGCACCAGCGGCAGCACGTTCGGCCCCACGATGATGGAGTTCGAGGCCGAGGAGATGCCGAAGGTCAGCGGCCGCAGCAGCAGATAGAACCCCAGGAACAGCGCGATCAGGCCGAGGTTCTGGGCATAGAACCCCGAGGGGCCCGAGGATACCGCCGCGTCGATGACCCAGCCCAGGATGAGGGCCGAGACCACCTCGGTCACCCCGGCCACCGCCGAGATCACCCCGGCCAGCCACAGCATCGGCCAGGCCCCCTTCAGGCACCAGCGGATGAAGGGCATCAGCCGCTGCGGCGGGTCGCCGTCCGCGGGCGCGAAGGCGTTGATGGCGTCGCCGATGCGGATCAGGGCCTTCACTCCGCCGCCTCCCCGGTTTCCTCGGACAAATCTATGAACCCGCCGGACTGGCGCGTCCAGAACCGGGCATAAAGTCCGCCCGCGGCGATCAATTCCGCGTGCGTGCCGTCTTCGGCCACCTGCCCGTCCTCCAGCACCACGATGCGGTCCATCGCGGCGATGGTCGAGAGGCGATGCGCGATGGCGATCACCGTCTTGCCCTGCATCACGCCGTAGAGCGTGGACTGGATCGCCGCCTCCACCTCGCTGTCCAGCGCCGAGGTCGCCTCGTCCAGGATCAGGATCGGCGCGTTCTTCAGGATCACCCGGGCGATGCCGATGCGCTGCCGCTGCCCGCCCGACAGCTTCACCCCCCGCTCGCCCACATGCGCGTCATAGCCGCGGCGGCCCTGCGGATCCTCCAGCGTCAGGATGAAGTCGTGCGCCTCGGCGCGTTTCGCGGCCTCCACCATCTCGGCCTCGCTGGCGTCGGGGCGGCCGTAAAGGATGTTCTCGCGCACCGAGCGGTGGAGGAGCGAGCTGTCCTGCTGCACCATCCCGATCCCGGCGCGCAGGCTGTTCTGGCTCACGCCCGCGATGTCCTGCCCGTCGATCAGGATGCGGCCCGACTCGCAGTCGTAGAACCGCAGGATCAGCTTGACGAAGGTGGACTTGCCGGCGCCGGAGCGGCCGACCAGCCCCACCTTCTCGCCCGGCCGGATGGTCAGCGTGACGTTGCGCAGCCCGCCGGTGCCGCGGCCGTAGTGGTGGCTCACGTCCTGCAGCTCGATCCGCCCCTCGCTCAGGCGCAGCGCGGGCGCGGCGGGCTTGTCCAGCAGGGTGACGGGTTCGGTGATGGTCTCCATCCCCTCGCGCACCACGCCCAGGCTTTGCACCAATGAGGTCGTGACCCACATGATCCAGTAGGTCATGTTGTTCAGCCGCAGCACCAGCGCCGAGGCCGCGGCCACGGTGCCCACGCTCGCCACCCCCTGGAACCAGAACCAGATCGCCAGCGCGATGACCGAGACGATCAGCGCCCCGTTCAGCGTGGTCAGCGCGAAGTCCATCTTCACGATGATCCGCATCTCGTTCATCGCGGTGCGGCGCAGGTGCTCGATGGCCGTGCGGGCGTGGTCGATCTCGCGGTCGTCATGGGCGAAAAGCTTCACCGCATGGATGTTGGTATAGCTGTCCACCACCCGCCCGGTCAGCGCCGAGCGCGCGTCCGAGGTGGCGGTGGAGGCCGGCCCGGCGCGGCGCATGGTCCAGCGGATCAGCAGCACATAGCCCACCAGCCAGGCCAGCAGCGGCAGGGTCAGCCGCAGGTCGGCATCGGCCAGCATCAAGAGCGCGCCGATGAAGGTCACCGCGGCGAAGGCCATGGCGTCGAAGGTCTGGAACACCACGTCGCCCGCGGCGGTGGGTGTCTGCATGATCCGGTTGGCGATGCGGCCGGCAAAGTCGCTCTCGAACCAGCCCACCGGCTGGCGCAGCACGTGCCGGTGCGCCCGCCAGCGCACCATGGTGGGAAAGTTCGGCATGACGGTGGAATGCAGCAGCGCCACCCCGACGGCCGCCAGCACCGGGCGCAGGATCAGCGTACCCAGCCCCACCAGCACCAGCTCGGCGCCATGCTCGGCCCAGACCTGCGCCGGCCCCAGCTCCGCCAGCAGGTCCACCACCCGGCCCACGTACCAGATCATCGCCACGTCGATCACCGCCAGCACGAAGGACATCAGGCCGGTGGCGGCAAAGACCCAGCGGAACGGCAGGATGTATTCGCGCAGGAAGGGCCACAATCGCCGCGGCGGCGCGTCGCTGGGCGCATAGGCCTGATAGGGATCGACGAGCGATTCGAAGAAGCGGAACATGGAAGGCGCCTTTCGGGCGATGGGCGACAATGGCGGGGCGGCGGGAAACAGGCCGCCCGTTCGGGACCGGACCTGTCAGAACAGGGTGCGGATGGTCCCGAGATCCATGTCGTTCTCCTTCCTGGTGGGTTCCGCCTCTTACCCCAGCAGGTCGGCGCGCGTCAACCGCAGGCCGGAGGCCAGCCAGCGGTCCTCCATCTCGCGCAGCCTCTGCCCCAGGGCGGGGCCTTGCAGCGCCGGCATCAGGTCGGCGGCGGTCACCGGAAAGCGGGCGGCAGCCCCGCGGGCGATCTCGGCTTGCCAGTCGTCCGGGGGAGGGGTGGTCGTGAGCGCGGCGCGGGCCAGCGCTGCATCGGTGCCGAGATCCTCGCCCAGCCGGTAGCCCAGCACGGCCGGCTCGCCGACCGCCTCGCGCAGCCGCTCCAGATCCGCGGCCTCGGCCCGCGACAGCCGCAACCCGCCGGCATCGCCCCCCAGCACCGCCAGCCGGCGCAGCCAGCGGGGCGGCCGGCCCTGTTCCAGATGGATCAGCGGGGCCAGCGCGGTATCATCCGCCCCCGGCAGCACCCGGCCCAGCACCCCCGCCGCCCGCATCGCCGCCACCGCCGGCGCGGGGTCGGGGGCGGTGAGCAGCTTGCGGATCTCCGCCCCCACCCTTTCGCGCGACAGCCGGGCCAGCCCCTCGGCCCCGGCGGAGCAGGCGGCCAGCCCCTCGGGGTCCAGCCCCCCCGCAGGATCGGCATACCAGGCATGGAAGCGGAAGAAGCGCAGGATGCGCAGATAGTCCTCGGCGATCCGCGCCGCCGGCTCGCCCACGAACCGCACCCTTGCCGCGCGCAGGTCGGGCAGGCCCCCCAGCGGGTCGATCACCCGGCCGTCGCCCTCGGCGTAAAGCGCGTTCATGGTGAAGTCGCGCCGCGCGGCGTCCTCCTCCACCCGGGTGGTGAAGGCCACCACCGCCCGCCGCCCGTCGGTGGACACATCGCGGCGGAAAGTGGTCACCTCATGCGGGATGCCTTCGGCCACTACGGTGACCGTGCCGTGCTCGATCCCGGTCGGCACCGCCCGCAGGCCCGCACCCTTGGCCAGCCGCATCACCCGGCCGGGCAGGGCATCCGTCGCAATGTCCACGTCCTGCACCGGCCGGCCCAACAGCCCGTCGCGCACGCAGCCGCCCACCAGCAGCGCCCGGTGCCCGGCCTCCGCCAGCATCCCCAGCACCGCCTGCAACTCCGGCCGCGCGATCCAGTCGCCCGCGATCCTCTTCGGCGCGACAGGATCGCTCACCCCTCCGCCCCCTCCGCCAGCACCCGCAGGATCCGCGCGGTGGCGCCCCAGATGTAATAGGGGCCCCAGGGCACGGTGAAATACCGCCGCATCTCGCCCCGCCACATCCGCTGCTCCACGCGATAGTTGCCGGGGTTCAGCACATGGGCCAGCGGCACCTCGAACACCTCGTCCACCTCGCCTGCCTCGGCCACCGGGGCGAAGGCCCCGCGCACATGCGCCAGCACCGGGGTGACCATGAAGCCGGTCACCGTCTCGTGCGGCGGCAGGTGGCCCAGCACCTCGACCATCGCGGGATCCAGCCCGACCTCCTCCTGCGCCTCGCGCAGGGCGGCGCTTTCCGGCCCGGCATCGCCGGGGTCCACCTTGCCGCCGGGAACGGCGATCTGCCCGGGGTGGTGCTTCAGGTGCGAGGACCGCTTGGTCAGGATCACCCGGTCCTCGTGCACCGCCACCAATACTCCGGCGGGGCGCAGGATCAGCCCCTCGGCCCGCGCCACGCCCGGGTTCAGGTCGAAGTCCGAGGACCGCCCGCCCACCCGGTCGAAGGCACGGGCCAGCGCCTCAGGCCCCATCGTCCGGCGCCCGCGTCGCCTCGAACCCCAGCGTCGCCGGATCCAGCTCGTAATGCGCGCCGCAGAACTGGCAGTCGGCGGTCACCTTGCCCTCGGCCGTGGTCATGTGGGCGATGTCGCGCGCCGAATAGATCGACAGCGACTGCCGCACCTTGGCCTCGGAACAGGAACAGCCGAAGCGCACCGGCCGGGCGTCGAACACCCGCGGCCCCTCCTCGTGGAACAGCCGGATCAAGAGGTCGGTCGGCGCCACCTGCGGCCCCACCAGCTCCAGATCCTCGACGGTGTCCAGCAGCAGGTTGGCCCGGCTCCAGTTCTCGCCCTCGTCGCCCGAGAGGATGTCGGTATGCGCCAGAAGCCCGCCCTCGCCCGAGCCGCCCTCGGCCGCCACCCCGCCCGAGGCCGGCATGTGCTGCAGCATCACCCCCCCGGCGCGCCACAGGGGCGAGCCGCCGGGCAGGGTGCTCTTGCCGAAGGACAGGGCGAACCGCGTCGGCAGCTGCTCGGACTGCGCGAAATAGGTCTCGGCGCAGGCGGCCAGCGACCCACCGGCCAGCGGCGTGATGCCGGAATAGGGCGTGGTCCCCTCGCCCTGGTCCATCAGGATGGCGAAATAGCCCTCGCCGATCTGGGCGAAGGGATCGGCGCCCTCGTCCAGCCGCTCGGCGTCGAAGCTGGCATAGCCGCGGATGCGCGCCGGCCCGCCCTCGGTCGCGGGGGCGTAATAGTCGGTGGCGATGATCCGCACCGGCCCGTTGCCGCGCACCTGCAACGACAGCTTCCAGCGCAGCTTCACCGCCTGCCCCATCAGCGCGGTCAAAAGCGCGGCCTCGGCCACCAGCGCCTCGATGGCCTCGGGATAGCGGTGCTGGCGCAGCACGTCCTGAAGCGCGCCGTCCAGCCGCACGACCCGGCCCCGGATGTCGGAGCGGTCGAGCTGGAAGGGCAGGACGGTATCGTCCCAGGCGATCTGAGAGCCGGTCATCATCATGCGGGGTTTCCTGGCGGTGCCGATCTGGCATACCGCGACCATATAGGCAGGCACAACCGGGGGACCAAGGGATGATCCGGCGCTATGGCGAGCGGGTGGCGGCCGGGCAGAGGTATCGGCGCCGGCCCGGGGTCTATGCCGTGCTGCTGCGCGGCGACGGCATCCTCTGCACCCACCAGGCCGAGCCCAGGCCCGAGTTCCAGCTGCCCGGCGGCGGGATCGACCCCGGCGAGCACCCGCTGGCCGCGCTGCACCGCGAGGTGTTCGAGGAAACCGGCTGGCGGATCGCCGCGCCGCGGCGGCTGGGCGCGTTCCGCCGCTTCACCTGGATGCCGGAATACGATCTCTGGGCCGAGAAGGTCTGCACCGTCTACCTCGCCGCCCCGGTCCGCCCGCTGGGCCCGCCCACCGAACCCGGCCATACCGCGGTCTGGCTGCCGGTCGGTGCGGCGCTGACGCTGCTGGGCAACGAAGGCGACCGCGCGATGCTGGCCCGCGCGCTGGGGTGAGCCCGGGAACCCGTCTCATTCCCCGGCCTGCTTTCTTTGGTGTCCTAAATATCCCACGGGGGTCCGGGGGTGTGAAACCCCCGGGAACGGCCACCGGCGCCACGCCGACAGGACAAGCACCGGGGGGGTCCAGGGGGGGCGGCAGCCCCCCTTGCCCGGCCCAACGCCCGCAGGCCGTCAGGCCGAGGGGGGCGGGAGGGCGCCCGGCCCGGCGTAGTGGAACAGCACCCCCGACACGTCGTCGGGAAACTCCGCCCCGCCGCGATGGGCCGAGAGCTGCCAGACCAGCGCCTCCAGCAGCGCGGGGTTGTCGAGGCCGGAGAGCCCGGCCAGCATCCGCGCCAGCCCGGCCTCGCCCAGTTCCTCGCCCTCCGGGGTCGGGCATTCGGTCACCCCGTCCGAGACCAGGAACAGCCGGTCGCCGGGGTCCAGCGTGACCTCGATCCGCTCGTACCCCGCCCCGGCGATCAGCCCCACCGGCATCCCGCCGGCGCCCAGGAACCGCACCTCGCCGTCCCGGCGCATCAGCGCGGGGTGGGGATGGCCGGCCTGCACCAGCATGACCCGGCCGCTGGCCAGGTCGATCTCGGCATAGGCCATGGTGAAATACTGGTCGACGCGGAATTCCTCGGTCATCAGGCGATTGAGCCGCGCCGCCACCGCCTCGGGCGGCCAGGCGTCGCGGCCTTGTTCCCCGCCGGTCAGCGCGATGTTCTGGTCGGGGGAGGAGCCCGACAGGAGCCCCGCCAGCCGCGCCGTCATCATCGCCGCCGCCACCCCGTGGCCCGAGACATCGACCGAATAGATCGCGATCCGGCCCGGCGCGATCTCGAAGAACCCGGCCAGGTCGCCGCCCACATGCCCCGCGGGGCGCATGAGCAGCGTGGCCCGCCCGCCGGCGAACCGCCGGTCGCGGTCGCGCACCAGCGTCTGCTGCAGCTTGCGCGCCTCGATCAGGTCGCGGTCGAGCGAATCGTAGAGCGCCTGCAACTCGTCCAGCGTGGCGCGCACCAGCCGGTTCTTGGCCAGCAGCTCGTCCTGCATCCCGATGATCCGCTCGCCCGCCCGCAGCCGCGCCCGCAGTTCGCCGGGGTTGACCGGCTTGGACAGGAAGTCGTCGGCGCCGCAGTCCAGCCCGTCGGCCACCTCGGTCTTCTCCGACTTGGAGGTCAAGAGGATCACATAGCCGTAGCGGTCGCGCGGCAGGCGGCGGAACTGGCGCACCAGCTCCAGCCCGTCCATCCCCGGCATCACCCAGTCGGAGATCACGAAGTCGAAGGACCCCGCGCGGCAGAGCGCCAGCGCCTCCTCGCCCGAGGCAGCCTCGCTGACCTGATACCCCGCCCGTTCCAGGGCCAGCGACAGCACCCGGCGCTGCGCCCGGCTGTCGTCCACGATCAGCACCCGCCGCAGCGGGGGCGGCAGGTCGGGCGCGGGGGCGGGGGCGCGGCGCAAGCGGGGTCTCCTCTGGGCTGCCCCTTGATCGCCCGCCCGCGTTAATGCCCCGTGAAAGCTAAAATCCCCCGCGTTCGCCGCGGCGGGCGTTACCGGCCATTAATCGCGCCGCCGCAGGCTGTGCCCGGGGTGTGCGCGACGGGGTGCGGGATGATCGACTGGACGAGGCTGGGCGAATTGCGGGACGAGATCGGGCCGGAGGAGGTGGCCGAGGTCATCGCCCTGTTCCTGGAGGAGGCGGACGAGGCGATGGCGCGGCTCTCCGCCCTGCCGCCGGGGGCCGACAGCCGGGCGCTCTTGCACTTCCTGAAGGGCTCGGCGCTGAACCTCGGCTTCGCGCAGCTGGCGCAGATCTGCGACCGGGGCGAGCGTGCGCCCGAGACCGCCGACCCCGCGGCGGTGGCCGAATGCTATGCCGCCTCGCGCGCGGCCTTCCTGGAGGGGCTGCCGGCGCGGCTGGCGGCGTGACCGCCGGCCGCCGGGCCGGAACCTAGATCAGGAACTCGGCGATCATCTCGTCGCCGGTGATGTCGCGCCAGGTGAAGCCCGCCTCGTCCATCCGCGCCTGCAGCCGGTCGAAGCTCGCGGCCTCCCTGGTCTCGATCCCGATCAGCACCGAGCCGAAGTTGCGCGCGGATTTCTTCAGGTATTCGAAGCGGGTGATGTCGTCGTCCGGTCCCAGCATGAACAGGAACTCGCGCAGCGCGCCGGGGCGCTGGGGCATCCGCAGGATGAAGTATTTCTTCAGCCCCTGGAACCTCTGCGCCCGCTCCTTCACCTCCGGCAGCCGCTCGAAGTCGAAGTTGCCGCCCGAGGTCACGCAGACCACCCGCCGCCCGGCGATCCGTTCGGCGATCAGCGGCAGCACGTCCACCGACAGCGCCCCGGCGGGTTCCAGCACGATCCCCTCGACGTTCAGCATCTCCAGCATCGTGACGCAGACCCGGTCCTCGGGCGCGGTCAGCACCTGCCGCGGGTCCACCCAGCGCAGGGCGGCGAAGGGCAGGTCGCCCACCCGCGCCACCGCCGCGCCGTCGACGAAGCTGTTCACGCGGGCCAGCGTCACCGGCTCTCCCGCCGCCAGGGCCGAGGCGAGGCTGGCGCCGCCCAGCGGCTCCACGAACAGGAACCCGACCGAGGGCGCGACCGCCCGCAGATAGGAGGTCACGCCGGCCGCCAGCCCGCCGCCGCCCACCGGCAGGATCACCAGGTCGGGCGGCGCGTCGAATTGCTCCAGCATCTCCACCGCCACGCTGGCCTGCCCCTCGATCACGTCGGCATCGTCGAAGGGCGACAGGAAATCCGCCCCCTCGGCGGCGCAGAACTCGCGCGCGGCGGCCAGCGTCTGGTCGAAATAGTCCCCGGTCAGCCGGATCTCCACCGCCCCGCCCCCGAACATCCGGGTCTTGTCGATCTTCTGCTGCGGCGTGGTCACCGGCATGAAGATCGTGCCCCGCACCCCGAAGTGGCGGCAAGCATAGGCCATGCCCTGCGCGTGGTTGCCCGCGCTCGCCGCGACGAAATGCCCGACCGCCGGCACCCGCTTCCTCATCGCGTTGAAGGCCCCGCGCAGCTTGTAGCTGCGCACGGGCGACAGATCCTCGCGCTTCAGCCAGATCTCGGCGCCGTGGCGCGCCGACAGGTGGTCGTTGCGCTGGAGCGGCGTGGGGTCGAACAGGCCGCGCAGGGCGGCGGTGGCGGCGCGGGCGGCATCGGGGAACGCGGTCATGGCCCCGGGAGTGCCGCCTTCGCGCCGCGAAGGCAAGCGGTCAGTCGATGGACCGCCCCTCCACCACCACCCCGTAGAGCGTGGTCAGGATCGAGATCCCCACCATCAGGCTGACCCAGTTGACGAACAGCGACAGAAGCTGCGTCACCACGCCCTCGCCCAGCAGGCTGCCGAAGAGGTAGTCGACCGCCGCGTTCAGCGCCATGACGATCAGCACCGCCACGAAGATGGCGCCGGAAAGCGGTGCGGTGCGCGACCAGCTTTCCCCCATGCCGAAGGGCCGGTCCACCGCCGCCGCGGGCAGCACCAGCCCCAGCCGCATCCAGACCCAGGTCAGGATCGCCCCCATGATCACCCCCACCAGCAGGACGAGGGCGAGGCTCGGCTCCTCGCCGGCCATCCCGAAGGCCACGAGCCCCACCACCATCCCCAGCGGGATCGCCAGCAGCACGATCACCAGCGTCAGCAGCACCGCCCGGCCCAGATAGGGCCAGACCGGCCGGCCGGAGAGCGCGGGCAGGAACCCGGTCGGGTATTCCTCCAGGAGCACGTAGCGGTGCCAGGCCACCGCCACCCAGGACGAGACGAACAGGATGATGACCAGACACAGGATCACCGCTAGGAAGGCCGCGCCGCCCGCCACCTGCGGGTTCACCTGCCCGCTGGTCACCGCCCGCAGCGGCACCCCCAGCGCCACGAGGATCGCCGCGCAGAGCGCGATCCCCAGCGCATAGGGGCCGAAGGAGATCTTCATCGCATTCGACAGGTTGATGAACAGCAGCCGGAAGCTGTGCCAGACGATCTTGCCGCCCATGGAACGCCTCTCCTTCCCAGGTTGACGATGGCGCGCAGGGAATCACGGGCCGGCGACCCCGGTCAACGCCGCTTCCTTGCGGCAGCCCCGGAAAGCGACTATTCCCGCGCGCTGACGTTCCCCGGTCACAGAAGGCAGGAAACCCGCCATGTCCGCCCCGAAGAAAGTGGTGCTCGCCTATTCCGGCGGGCTCGACACCTCGATCATCCTGAAATGGCTGCAAACCACCTATGGCTGCGAGGTGGTGACCTTCACCGCCGACCTGGGCCAGGGCGAGGAACTGGGGCCGGCGCGCGACAAGGCGATCCTGCTGGGGATCAGGCCGGAAAACATCCACATCGTCGACGTGCGCGAGGAATTCGTGCGCGACTTCGTGTTCCCGATGTTCCGGGCGAATGCATTGTACGAGGGGCTGTATCTCTTGGGCACCTCGATCGCCCGCCCGCTGATCGCCCAGCATCTGGTGCGGATCGCCGAGGCCAGTGGGGCGGATGCCGTGGCCCATGGCGCGACCGGCAAGGGCAACGACCAGGTGCGGTTCGAACTGTCCACCGCCGCGCTGAACCCCGCGCTGCGGGTGATCGCGCCGTGGCGGGAGTGGGACCTGACCAGCCGCACCAGGCTGCTGGAATTCGCCGAGGCCAACCAGATCCCCATCGCCAAGGACAAGCGCGGCGAGGCGCCCTTCTCGGTCGACGCCAACCTGTTGCACACCTCGTCGGAGGGCCGGGTGCTGGAAGACCCGGCGGTCGAGGCACCGGACTACGTGCTGCAACGGGTGCGGCCGGTGGAGGAGGCCCCCGACACGCCCGAGTTCATCGAGGTGGAGTTCGAGCGCGGCGATGCCGTGGCCCTGGACGGGCAGCGGATGAGCCCCGCAAACATCTTGACCCGGTTGAACGAGTTGGGCGGCCGGCACGGGATCGGGGTGCTGGACATGGTGGAGAACCGCTTCGTCGGCATGAAATCCCGCGGGGTCTACGAAACCCCCGGCGGCACCATCCTGCTGGAGGCGCACCGCGGGATCGAGCAGATCACCCTGGACAGCGGCGCGGGGCACCTGAAGGACAGCATCATGCCGCGCTATGCGGAACTGATCTACAACGGCTTTTGGTTCTCGCCCGAGCGCGAGGCCCTGCAGGCGCTGATCGACAAGACGCAGGACCACGTGACCGGCACGGTGAAGCTGAAGCTCTACAAGGGCGTGGCCCGCACCGTGGCCCGCTGGTCGAAGCACTCGCTGTATTCGGAAAAGCACGTGACCTTCGAGGAAGATGCCGGCGCCTACGACCAGAAGGACGCCGCCGGCTTCATCCGCCTGAACGCCCTGCGCCTGCGGCTCATCGCGGCGCGGAATGCACGGGTGAGGTGAGGGGTCAGCGCACCAGCGCGACGATATTCCTGATCGGATACAACATCTTGGGGTTTGCGCCTTCGGCGTAGACCTCGAACCCCAAGCTGCTGTAGAACGCCGTCGAGGTGTCATCGAGCGACTGGAGCGTCAGCGCATAGAGGCCCGCACGGTCCGAGATTTCGGCGACCTTTTCGAAGGCGTCCATCAGCAGATAGCGGCCAAGCCCCTCTCCTTGAAGGTCGCTGTGGACTGCCAGGTAGCTGAGGTTCACCGCGGGAAAGGCCACGTATCCTGCTTTCAGGTAGGTGGACTTTTCCCGCGGCGTATCGGGCACCTGATCCGAGCCCACCTGAAGCGCGTAGTAGCCCCAGCAGTTCTTCGACTCGCCAACCAGCGCGACAAAGACCCGCATCTCCAGCCGCCGTTCAGCCTTCAGCGCCTTGTTCTTCAGGAAGCGGTCAAGCACGGGCTTGCCGCAGGTGAACCTGTTGAGAACGATGGATTTATCCAGCGGGACGACTGATACGTCGCTCAGATTCAGCAAGCGGCGCCCCAGGCTTTATTCCCCGCGCAACCTCGTATTCCTGGCGCATGGCGAGGATCTTGGCGTTGGGGCCAGACTTTTTCGCGATGGATCTAACGAATTCGGCAGCTTCGCGCTGGTTGCGAAACTTCGTCTTGCCGTTCCGTTCGGCAAGCCCGTTCCACCACCGCATGAAGCCTTGAATGAGGTGCATGTCGATCCCCTTGACTCCCGTAGGATATGGCGTTGAGCAGCGGGGAATCAAGCGTCCTGTTGCCTCACCCCACCATCAGCCGCAGCAGCAGGAAGATCAGCGCGGACAGCGCCCCTGTGGCGGGCAGGGTGACGATCCAGGCCGCCACGATGGTGCCGACGTGCGAGCGGCGGACCAGCTTGCGGCGGCGGCGTTCCTCGGCGGCGGTCTCGGGCCGCACCTCGGCGCGGGCCAGCCGCTGGCGCCGCGCGGTGTCCCATTCGCGGAAGAAGCCGACGCCGAAGATCGCGCCGATGGCGATATGGGTGGAACTGACCGGCAGGCCCAGCCAGCTGGCCAGGATCACCGTCAGCGCCGCCGACAACGCCACGCAATAGGCCCGCATCGGGTTCAGCTTGGTGATCTGGTTGCCCACGATGCGGATCAGCTTCGGCCCGAACAGGAACAGCCCGAAGGAAATGCCGAAGGCGCCGATCAGCATGACCCAGACCGGGATCGCCACCTGTTCGGCCACCACCCCGGTCTCGGCCGCCTGCACGATGGCGGCCAGCGGGCCGACCGCATTGGCCACGTCGTTGGCGCCATGGGCGAAGCTCAGCATCGCCGCCGAGGCGACCAGCGGGATGCCGAACAGTGGCTTGAGCGACTTGTTGCGGTTCTCGGCGCCCTCGGACTGGCGGCGGATCACCGGGATCATCGCCAGCCAGGTGACCGCCCCGGCCAGCCCGCCCAGGGTCACCGCCATCCCCATCGTCACCTCGACCAGCTGCCGCAGCCCCTTCAGCGCCAGATAGCAGACGAAGGCGCCGGCCATGATGCCGACCAGCACCGGCACCCAGGTCCGCGCGGCGGCGATCTTGTCCGGCCGGTAAATGATCCGCGCCTTGATGAACCACAGGAACAGCGCGGCGATGGCCGCCCCCAGCGCGGGCGAGATCACCCAGCTGGCCGCGATCGCGCCCATCGTGCCCCAGCTGACCGCCGAAAATCCCGCCGCCGCGATGCCGGAGCCCAGCACGCCGCCCACCACCGCATGGGTGGTCGAGACCGGCGCGCCGATGGCGGTGGCGAGATTGACCCACAGCGCCGAGGACAGGAGCGCCGCCAGCATCGCCCAGATGAAGGCCGACTGGTTGCCGATCGCCTCGGGCGCGACGATCCCGCGCGAGATGGTCGAGACCACATCGGCCCCGGCGATCAGCGCGCCGGCGCTTTCGAACACGGCGGCGGTGACGATGGCGCCGCCCATGGTCAGGGCATTGGCGCCCACCGCCGGGCCCATGTTGTTGGCCACGTCGTTGGCGCCGATGTTCAGCGCCATATAGGCCCCGAAGACCGCGGCGGCGACGATGATCGCCAGGTCGCCCGATTCCGCCAGCCACAGCATGGCGACCAGCCCGGCAGCCACGATGAAGACCAGCGCGATCCCCGGCCCCACCAGCGGGCGCGAGACATAGGCGGTCGCCACCTCCAGCGCCGAGAACCGGCCGAGGTCGCGGTCCAGCGTCTCGAGGTGCCGCGCTTCCAGATCGTCCTGCGGCATCCCCGCCTCCGCCTTGCCGGCGACGGCTTAGGGCGCGGCCGGCGCCAAGGCAACGGGGGAAACGGCGGGCGGTGCTGCGGCAAAGCGGCAGGTATACACAAATCCGCTGCATCATCATTATCCACCGAATGATGTTGCGGCGGGCATGGCCTGGCGCCTAAACCCTCGGGCGAGAGCATTGACCGGAGGTATACATGACCGCGCTGAAACCGCCCTTCCGGGCCGACCATGTGGGCAGCCTGCTGCGCCCCGCCGCCATCGCCGCCGCCCGCAGGGCGAAGCGCGAGGGCAGGCTGGACCAGGCCGGGCTGACCGCGGTGGAGGATGCCGAGATCCCGGGGCTGATCGGGCTGCAGGAGGACGTGGGGCTCAAGGTCGTCACCGACGGCGAGGCGCGGCGGTCCTATTGGCACTACGACTTCATGGATGCGCTGATCGGCCTCGACCTGGAGGAACGCGCGGGCGGCATCGGCTTTTCCGCCACCACCGCGATCCCCGTCACCCCGGTGATCAACGGCCGGCTGGACTTCCCCGCCGACCACCCGCACATCCAGCATTTCGAGTTCGTCAGGGACCGCACCAAGGTGGTGCCGAAGATCTCGATCCCCGGCCCCTCCTGCTGCCACTTCCGGGTGTTGCAGGAGGACATCCGGGTGCAGGCCTACAAGGACGACCCGCAGGTGCTGTTCGCCGACCTGGCGAAGACCTATGCCAAGGCGGTGCAGGCCTTCTACGATGCCGGCTGCCGCTACCTGCAGATGGACGACATCTTCTTCGCCTATCTCTGCGACCCCAAGCACCGCGCCGCCAAGGCCGCCATCGGGCAGGACCCCGACTGGCTGATCGGCCGCTATGCCTGGATGCTGAACGAGGCGATCAAGGACCGGCCGGCCGACATGGTGATCGGGATGCACATGTGCCGCGGCAACTTCAAGTCGACCCATGCGGCGGAAGGGGCCTATGACCTGGCCGCCGACGCGATCTTCAACCAGACCTCGGTCGATATCTACTTCATGGAATACGACACCGACCGGGCAGGGGGGCTGGAGCCGCTGTCGATCCTGCCGCGGGGGAAGAAGCGGGTGATGCCCGGCTTCATCACCACCAAGACCGGGGTGCTGGAGCCGATGGACGAGCTGAAGCGGCATTTCGAGGAGGCGGCGAGATACTGCCCGCTGGACCAATTGGGCATCGCCCCGCAATGCGGCTTCGCCTCGACCGAGGAGGGCAACACCATCACCGAGGACGACCAGCGCCGGAAGCTGGAGCTGGTGGTGCGCTGCGCCGAGGAGATCTGGGGCGAGGTCTGACGCCACGGCACGGTGGACTGCGGGGCGGGGCGCCGGCATGGATGGGCCATGACCCTGCCCGAGATCGCCGAACGCATCGCCCGCAAGCTGTCCACCCGCCCCTTCGAGGGCTCGCTGAAGTTCGACTGCGGGGACGAGGGAGTGATCGTACTGGCCGAGGGCACCGCCTCGACCGAGGACCGCGCCACCGACTGCACCCTGCGGATCAGCCGCGACAACCTGGTGAAGCTGCTGACCGGGCAGCTGAACCCGATGCTGGCGCTGAGCCTGGGCAAGCTGAAACTGTCGGGCGACATGGGCGTGGCCATGCGTATGGCGCGGCTGATCGGGTGAGGGCGGATCATCGACGGGGATCGGAATTCGCGCGAATTCCGTAACGATTTCCGCGCGGAAATCGGTCTCCTACCGCTTCCCCGCCTTCTCTTCCGCCTCCAGCAGCGCCTGCACGATGCGCAGGGGCTGGGTCATGTCCTCGTAGGCCCGGGTGATGTCGGACAGGAGCTTGTCCCGCCCCGCGATGAGCCCGCCGATGCGGAAGAGGTCGCGCTTCTGCCGGATCGCCACCCAGGTGCGGGCGCCGTCGGACAGCGCGGAATAGAGCCGCACGTCGGCCCCGAACTGGGGCGCGAGCGAGGTCAGGATGTCCAGCACCGCGCGCAGCGCCGGCGCCTCTCCGGCCGCGGCGGTGGACCAGATGCCATAGGTCTCGCCGCCCCGGTGGATGCTGTCCAGCGGGATCAGGTCCTTCACCTCGATGCGGCCCGCCATGCCGAACAGGCCGCGGGTCTCGCCCTCGGCCACCATCAGGAACACCGGCAGGGACACGGCATTGCGGAACTCCATGACCACGCCGTCGAAGAGCACCCGGGAATGCCTGCCGCCGCTCTCGACCTTCACCTCGCCGAAGCGGATCTCGCGCCCGCCGATCCGGCCGCTCAGGATATCCTCGGCCGTGCGATGCGCGGCGCGCGGCAGCATCCGCGGGGGCAGGCTGTGGAGAAACTCCTTGCTCTCGGGCAGATAGTCCAGGTCCAGCGTCTGGGCGAGTTGCGGCATCAGCAGCTTTTCGTGGCCGCGGCGGGCGCGCTTCACCATCCAGGCCGCCCCGAACAGCGCCAGCACGCCCAGGATGCCGCTGATGTGGATGCTGGTGCCCAGGGCGTCGGGGTAGCTGAAGGTCAGCCACAGGAAGATCACCCCGCTGATGCCCAGAGCCACCGAGCCTGCCCAGCCCTCGATCTGACAGCGCAGCAGCCGGGGCCGCAGGTCGTCGACGATGGCGGCGATATCGCGGTCAGGCATGGGATCGCAACCTTTCGTAGAAGGGCAGCGCCCGGTCGGCCAGATGCCGCCAGGCCGGGGGCAGGTCGGGCAGGGGCCCCTCCGCCCGGTCGAAGCCGGTGGAGGCATGGACGGCATGATACCAGTGCGGCGCCCAGGCCCCGTCATAGGGTTTCGGGCCGGCGGGCCAGGACAGCATCGCCTCGGTGAAGGGGATGCCCAGCCGGGCGCAGAGCCGCGCCAGCGCCCCGGCCGGATCGGCGCGGATATCGGCGCTGTCCACCACCGGGGGCGCGGCGCCCAGCCGCTGGGCCTCGCGGTCGAACAGCTCCGCCTGCTGGCGGAAGCCGATGTCGTCCAGCGTCGGATCCTCGCGTTTCGCGGCGTAGGAGGCCACCACCCGCGCCGGGTGGCGGATCAGGAAGACGTTCACGCAGGCCGCCATGAAGTCCAGCGGAAAGCCGGGCAGCATGTGCAGGGTCATGTGCTTCTGATACCAGAGCGGCTTGCCCTCCGGCGCCGGCCCGGCGCAGGCCGCGGCCACCCTTGCCGGATCGCGCTCGCCCGCCGCGATCACCTGGTCCCGCATCGGATGGGCGATGCCGGTGGCGGCCAGATAGGCGGCGTAGAAGGGTTCGTCCCACACCGCGCAGTCGCCGCGGGCGGCGAAGGCATACATCAGCGCGGTGGACAGGTTGCGCGGCCCGCTCCACATCGCGATCCGCATCACGCCCCCACCAATGCCTTGTAGAGCCCGCGGATCCGCTCCGTCACCGGCCCCATCCGCCCCTCGCCGATCACCCGGCCGTCCACCATCCCCACCGGGGTCTGCGCCCCGAAGGTGCCGGTCAGGAACATCTCGTCCGCCGAATAGACGTCGACCAGCGAGAAGTTGCGCTCATGCGCCGGGATGCCGTTGGCGCGGGCGAGCGCCAGCACCTTGGCCCGCGTGATCCCGTTCATGCAGTAGTCGCCGGTACTGGTCCACAGCTCCCCCTTGCGCACGATGAAGACGTTGCAGGCGTTGGTGGTGTTCACGAAACCATGCACGTCCAGCATCAGCGCCTCGTCCGCGCCGGCCTTTTCCGCGGCGATGCAGGCGAGGATGCAGTTGAGCTTGGAATGCGAGTTCAGCTTGGGGTCCTGCGTCATCGGCAGGCCGCGCAGGTGGGGCACGGTGGCCAGGCGGATGGGCCGCGGCAGGCTGGGCCGCGAATGTTCCATGATGATCGCCACGGTCGGCCCCTGCCGGCTGAGCCGCGGATGCTGGAAGGGGCGGCTCTTGACCCCCCGCGTCACCATCAGCCGGGCATGGGCGTCGGTGGTCATGCCGTTGGCGGCCTGGGTGTCGAGGATGGCCCGGGTGATCTCCGCCCGCGTCATCCCGATGGTCAGGTCGATCGCCTTCGCCGCCTCGAACAGCCGGTCCAGATGTTCGTCCAGGAAGGCCCAGCGGTTGCCGTAGAGCCGGATCCCCTCCCACACCCCGTCGCCCAGCATGAAGCCGGAATCATAGACCGAGACCACCGCCTGCGCCTTGGGGACGATCCGGCCGTTCAGGTAGAGCATCAGGCTCTCGTTGCGGGCGTCTTCCTCGGCCTGGTGGGTGCTGACGTGATCCATGATGCGGTCCGGGTGGTGGGCATATTGCCCACCCTACGCCGGGAGGCGCAGTCTGGGTAGGGTGGGCAATATGCCCACCTAGATGCGCGCAAGGAAGGCCTCCACCTCGAAGGCGGTGGGGATCGCCGGGGCGGCGCCGGGGCGGGTGACCTGGATGGCGGCGGCGGCGGCGGCCTGGCGCAGGGCGGCCTCGCGGGGCAGGCCCAGGTCCAGCGCGGCGGCGAGCCAGCCGACGAAGGTGTCGCCGGCGCCGGTGGTGTCGACCGGCTGCACCCGGAAGGCGGGCTGCACCAGCGGCTCCCGGCCCGGCGCCCGCCATTCCGCCCCCCGGGCGCCCAGCGTCACGATCATCTCCACCGGCGGCAGGCTGCCCATGGCGGCGACCAGCGCCCTGGCCTCGCCCTCGTTCACCGCCAGCAGCCCGACGTGATCGACCACCGCGCGGACCGAGGCGGGGTCGAAGGGGGCGGCGGAATAGATCACCTGCACCCCGCGGGCATGGGCCAGCGCCGCGGCCTGGGCCTGCGCCGAGGTCTCGTTCTGCATCAGCAGGCGGTCGCCCGGCGCGGCCGCCCCCAACGCGGCGACATGGGCCGACCCCAGCGCCCGGTTGGCGCCGGGGAAGATCGTGATCGCGTTCTCGCCGGCGTCATCGACGCAGATGATCGCATGGCCCGTGGCGGTCGTTTCACGCGAGACATGGCGCACGTCCACGCCATAGCCCGCCATCGCCTCCACCGCCGCGCCGCCCTCCGGCCCCACCGCGCCGACGTGCAGCACCCGCGCCCCGGCCCGCGCCGCCGCCACCGACTGGTTCGCCCCCTTGCCGCCCAGCGCGGCGCTGTAGCCCTTGGCCGCCAGCGTCTCGCCCGGGGCCGGGATGTGCGGCACCAGATAGATGTGGTCGATGTTGATCGAGCCCAGGTTCCAGACCGTCATCGCACGCCGATCCGGCAGGCGGCCATCGCGGCCATGTTCAGGATGTCGCCCACCTTGGCGCCGGTGGAACAGACCTGAATGGGCTTGGCCACCCCGGTGAGGATGGGGCCGATCACCGTGGCCCCGGCCATCTCCTGCATCAGCTTGACCGAGATCGAGGCGGAGTGCCGGGCGGGCACCACCAGGATATTTGCCGGGCCGGTCAGCCGGCAGAAGGGATACTGCGCCATGGCCTCGGGGTTCAGCGCCACGTCCACGGTCATCTCGCCCTCGTATTCGAAATCCACCCCGCGGGCGTCCAGCACCGCGGGGGCCTGGTGCATCTTGGTCGCCCGCTCGCTGGCCGGATGGCCGAAGGTCGAGAAGCTGACGAAGGCCACCCGCGGCTCCAGCCCCAGGCTGCGCGCCACGATGGCGGCTTGGGTGGCGATGGTGGCCAGATCCTCGGGCTCGGGCCATTCGTGCACCAGGGTGTCGGCGATCAGCACGATCCGCCCCTTGTGCAGAAGCGCGGTGACGCCGACCGCCCCGTCCTCGGGCCGGGCGTCGAAGACGTGATTGATGAGGTTCAGGATGTAGGAGGACTTGCGCGTGGCCCCGGTCACCAGCCCGTCGCCATGGCCATGCGCCAGCATCAGCGCGGCGAAGACGTGCCGGTCGCGGGCGGCCAGCCGGTGGATGTCGTGCGCGTCGAAGCCCTGGCGTTGCAGGCGGGCGTAGAGGAAATCCTTGTAGCTCTCCAGATGCGGCGAGATGGCGGCGTTCATCACCTCCAGCTCCCTGTGCGCCTCGGCCAGGCCGGCGGCCTCCAGCTTGTCCTTCACATCGCCCTCGCGGCCCACCACCACCGCGCGCCCGAGGCCCGAGCGTTGCCAGGCCACCGCGGCGCGCAGCACCCGGGGGTCGTCGCCCTCGGCGAAGATCATCCGCGCCTGCGCCGCGCGCGCCCGGGCGTGGATCCCGTCCAGGATCGAGGCGGTCGGGTCCAGCCGCGCCTTCAGCGTGGCCTCATAGGCGCGCAGGTCCACGATGGGGCGGCGGGCCACGCCGGTGTCCATCCCGGCCTTGGCCACAGCGGGGGGGATCACATGGATCAGCCGCGGGTCGAAGGGGGTGGGGATGATGTAGTCGCGCCCGAACGACAGCTTGCGGCCATAGGCCACCGCCACCTCGTCGGGCACGTCCTCGCGCGCCAGCGCCGCCAGGGCCCGGGCGCAGGCCACCTTCATCTCGTCGTTGATGGCGCGGGCATGGATGTCCAGCGCGCCGCGGAACAGGTAGGGGAAGCCCAGCACGTTGTTGACCTGGTTCGGATAGTCCGACCGGCCGGTGGCCACGATGGCGTCGGGGCGCACCGCATGGGCTTCCTCGGGCGTGATCTCGGGGTCGGGATTGGCCATGGCGAAGATCACCGGATCGGGCGCCATGGCGCGCACCATGTCCGCCGTCACCGCGCCCTTGGCGCTGACGCCCAGGAACACGTCGGCCCCCGCCATCGCCTCCTCCAGCGTGCGCAGGGGGGTGGCGGCGGCATGGGCGGACTTCCACTGGTTCATCCCCTCGGTGCGGCCCTGGTACACCACCCCCTTCGTGTCGCACATGATGCAGTTCCCGGCCCGCGCGCCCATGGTCTTCAGCAGTTCAAGGCAGGCGATGCCGGCCGCGCCGGCGCCGTTCAGCACGATCCGCACCTGGTCGATCCGCTTGCCCGACAATTCCAGCGCGTTGATCAGCCCGGCCGCCACGATCACCGCGGTGCCGTGCTGGTCGTCGTGGAACACCGGGATGTCCATGATCTCCTTCAGCCGGCTTTCGATCATGAAGCACTCGGGGGCCTTGATGTCCTCCAGGTTGATGCCGCCGAAGGTGGGGCCCATCAGGCTGACCGCCCTGACGATCTCGTCGGGGTCCTCGGTGTCCAGCTCGATGTCGATGGCGTTCACGTCGGCGAAGCGCTTGAACAGCACCGCCTTGCCTTCCATCACCGGCTTGGAGGCCAGCGCGCCCAGGTTGCCGAGGCCCAGGATCGCGGTGCCGTTCGAGATCACCGCCACCATGTTGCCCTTCACCGTATAGTCGAAGGCGGTCTCGGGCCGCTCGGCGATGGCCAGCACGGGCACGGCCACCCCCGGCGAATAGGCGAGGCTGAGGTCGCGCTGGGTGGCCATGGGGGTAGAGGCCACCACCTCGTATTTCCCCGGCCGGGGTTCCAGATGGTAGGCCAGCGCCTCTTCCGGCGTGATCTTGGCACGGGTCATCGGCGCGTCCTCCCCCAAAGGCCCGGCGGTGATAGCGCCCGGTGGGGCAGGTGACAACGCTGGCGTGGCCTCAACCCGCCAGCCGCCGCAGGAAGGGCCGCGCCTGCAAGAGCTCGTCCAGCCGCTCGGGGAAGGCGTCGCGCATCCGGGCCAGCGCCCATTGCAGGTCCTCGTCGCGCCCGGCCTTCACCGCGCGCCAGACCATCTGCACCAGCGTGAAGGCCCGCCCCGGGTCGGCCAGATGCGCGGCCCGCAGCGCGCGCAGCTCGCCCACCGCATCGCCGGTGGCGTGCAGCGCCTCGGCCAGCAGGGTGCAGAGCGCGGGGTCGCCCGCC
>JBBCJM010000272.1:0-14118 GCA_037190175.1 Paracoccaceae bacterium
AGCGTGAAGTCGTCGGTATGGCACAGCCCCGTCGCCTTCACCTCCACCAGGACCTCGCCCTCCCGCGGGTCCTCCAGCTCAACCTCCATGATCTCCAGCGGTCTCCCCGCGGCAACCGCCACGGCAGCTCGGGTGCGCATCTCTCTCTCCTCGATAAGTTCCACCGGCGGGTCAGCGCCGCTCGAAACCGGCCAGGTTCAGCCCCGGCGGCAGGTCGGTGCGGCTCCACTCGCGCACGTCGGCCTGGATCGGGCCCAGGCTGCAGACGATCTCGAAGGCATCGACCAGCGCCTGGGGGCCCTGGGCCACGACGCGGACGCCCTCCGGGCCCGGGCTGATCCAGCCGGTCAGGCTCAGGCGGCGGGCGCGGCCCAGGGCGAAGGCGACGAAGGGTTCGCCCAGACGGCCGCGGAACAGCAGATCCACCGCGCAGATCCGCTGCCCGCCCCGCCCGAACTCGCCACTCTCGTAGTCCATGCCCGCCTCCCCCAGGGTTCCGCGGGCCGGGCAGGCCCGCGGGATGCCGTCATTGCGGCAAGGCGCCGTCCAGCCCCTGCACCAGCCAGTTCATCCCGAAGATCTCCGGGTCGGGCAGCACCTCGCCCTCGGCCACGCGCTGCGCCCCGCTCTGGTCGTGGATCGGCCCGGCGAAGGCATGGGCCTCGCCGCTGATCAGCGCGGCCTCGGTCTCGCGGATCAGGGCCATCTGCTCCTCGGTCAGCACCGAGCCCCAGGCCCCGACCGACACCGTGCCCGAGGCGAGCCCGCCGCGCTCGTCGTAGCCCTCGAAGGTCCCGTCCAGGACCTGGCCGACCACCGCGACGAAATAGGGCCCCCAGTCGTTGATCACCGAGGCCAGGACCGCATCGGGCCCGTGCGCGCTCATGTCCGAGCCGGTGTTGACCACGTAGACCCCCTCGGCCTGGGCCACGTTGACCACCGAGGGCGTGTCCTGGTGCAGCGAGAACAGCACGTCCGCCCCCTGCGAGATCAGCGCCCGCGCGGCCTCCTGCTCGCGCGCGGGGTCGAACCAGGTGTTCACCCAGACGATGCGGATGTTCACGTCGGGGTTCATCCGCCGGGCGGCCAGGGTGATGGCATTGACCTCGGCCACCACCTCGGGGACGGCGAAGGCGGCGACGATGCCGATGATGTTGCTTTCCGTCACCATCCCGGCGGCCAGGCCGGCCAGGTAGAAGCCCTCGTAGTTGCGGGCGGTGAAGGTGCCGAAGTTCGCGGTCTGGCGATAGCCGCTGGCATGGATGAAGGCCACGTCCGGGCTGCGCTGTGCCAGCCGCAGCCCGTCGTTCATGTAGCCGAACGACCCCAGCATCACGAAGCCCGCCCCGTCGGCGACAAGCTGGTTCATGACGCGCCCGGCATCGGGGCCTTCGGGGACGTTCTCGACCGCCCGGGTGGTCACCCGGTCGCCGAAGGCCTCCTGCACCGCCCCGCGCCCCAGGTCGAGCTGCTTGGCCCAGCCCACGTCCGCGACCGGGGCGGGATAGATGAAGCCCGCCACCAGCGGCTGTTCCTGCGCCTGGGCGGCGCCAAGCGGCAGGGCCAGGCAGGCGGCGGCGATCCATCGGGTCAGTGTCGGTCTCATTCCCTGTTTCCTTTCGTTATGGGTGGTTTCTTGGTCGGCTCGGGCGAGGGCGCGGGGTCAGACCGCGCCGTTGTAGGTGCGGCCCAGCGAGGCCGGGGCGTTCAGGCGCATCTTGCGCCCGTCCATGGACAGCAGCGAAATCGCGACGATCGTGGCGATGTAGGGCACGCTGGTCAGCAGCTGCGAGGGGACCGAGATGCCCATGCTCTGCACCAGCAGTTCGGCGATGGTGGCCGCGCCGAACAGATAGGCGCCGATCACCAGCCGCCCCACCCGCCAGGTGGCGAAGACCACCAGCGCCACCACGATCCAGCCGCGCCCGGCGATCAGCCCGTCCGACCAGAGCGTGGCCGAGACCACCGAAATGAAGCCCCCCGCGAGCCCCGCCATGAACCCGCCGGCCAGGATCGTCAGGAACCGGGTGGCCAGCACGCTGTAGCCGATGGCATGGGCGGATTCCGGCGATTCCCCCACCGCCCGCACGATCAGCCCCAGCCGCGTGCCGTGCAGCATCCACCAGAGCGCCAGCGCCAGGAGGGGCGCGAGATAGACCAGCAGCGAATGGTTGAAGAGGCCGGGGCCGAGGATCGGGATTTCGGACAGCACCGGAACCGGCAGGCGGGCCATGGGGGCGACCGTCATCCCCTCGTAGGGCTTGCCGATCAGGCCCGACAGGCCGAGGCCCAGGATGCCGACCGCGATCCCCGTGGCCACCTGGTTGCCCAGCGCCAGCAGCACCACCGCGGCGAACAGGACCGACAGCGCCACCCCCGCCAGCCCGCCGGCCAGCAGCGCCAGCCAGGGGCTGGCGGTGGCGGCGACGACCAGGAACCCCACCACCGCGCCCAGCGCCATCATCCCCTCGATGCTGAGGTTGAGCACGCCGGCGCGTTCGACCACCAGCTCGCCCATCGCGGCCAGCAGGAGCGGCGTCGCCGCCATCAGCGTGCCCGAGAGCAGGAAGACCAGCGTCACGTCCATCACAGCGCCCCCCGATGCGCGGGCTCGCGCCGGCGCAGCCGCACGCGATAGTCGGTGAACAGCCGCGCGGCGATGTAGCTGACCAGCAAGACGCCCTGCAGGACGGTATTGACCGTATAGGGCACCCCGGCCGAGGCCTGGGCGATGTCGCCGCCCACATAGACCACCGCCATGAAGAAGGCCGCGAACAGGATCCCGAAGGCGTTGAGCCCGCCCAGGAAGGCCACGATGATGGCGGCGAAGCCGTAGCCCGGCGAGATCGCCCGCTGCAGCTGGCCCAGCGGCCCCGCCACCTCGAACACGCCCACCAGCCCGGCGGCCGCGCCGCCGATGCACAGGCTGAGCCACACCGCCCGCCGCTCGCGGAAGCCGGCATAGCGCGCGGCGTCCGGGGCGATCCCGCCGACCTGCAGCTTGTAGCCGGTCATGCTGCGCTCGACGAACACCCAGGCGGCGAGGCTCAGCGCCAGCGCGATCAGGATCGAGACGTTGGCCCGCCCGATGTCGAACAGCAGCGGCAGCATCGCCGCCTCGGGGAACAGGGCCGACTGCGGGAAGTTGAACCCGAAGGGATCGCGCAGCGGGCCCGAGACCAGATAGTAGAGCAGTTGCAGCGCGATGCTGTTCAGCATCAGCGTGACCAGGATCTCGTTGGCGTTGCAGCGGGTGCGCAGCACCGCCGCGATCGCCGCCCAGCCCATGCCGAAGGCCATTCCGCAGATCGCCATGGCGGGAAGCATCAGCGGGCTGGTGCTGTCGTTGAACCACAGCGGCAGCAGGCTGCCCCCGATTGCGCCCAGCAGCAGCTGCCCCTCGGCCCCGATGTTCCAGACCCGCGCCCGGAAGCCGATGGCCAGCCCCTGCGCGATGATCAGCAGCGGCGCCATCTTCAGCAGCACCTCGCTGAGGTTGTAGAGGCTGGACAGCGGCGCGACGTAAAGCTGGTAGAGCGCCCGCGCCGGGGCCACGCCCTGCGACGACATCAGGACCAGCGCGGCCACCACCGTGGTGGCGACCGCGGCCAGGGGCGCCACCAGCGCCATCCGGGCCGGGCGGCCGATCCGCGGCTCGACGATCCAGGGCAGCCGCATCATGCCGGCACCTCGGCGCCGAAGGCCATCGGGGCCGGCGCGGCCGGGCGGCCCAGGAACCCGCCGGTCATGTAGTCGCCGATGGTCGCCACATCGGCCTCGGCCCGGCCGAGCGGCGGCGAGAGGTGGCCGCGGAACAGCACGTGGATCCGGTCGCTGACCTCGTAGAGCTCGTCCAGTTCGTCGCTGATCACCAGGATGCCGACGCCGGTGTCGCGCAGGTCGATCAGCTGCTGGCGGATCATCGCGGCCGCGCCCACGTCGACGCCCCAGGTCGGCTGGGCGGCGATCAGCACCCCGGGTTGCAGCCGGATCTCGCGGCCCATGATGAACTTCTGCAGGTTTCCGCCCGAGAGGCTGCGCGCCTCGGCCCCCGGCCCGGTGCAGCGCACCCCCATCTCGGCGATGCAGCGTTCGGCGAAGGCGCGCATCCGCCCGCGTTCGATCAGCCCGCGGCGGACCATGCCCCCCTGGGCATGGGCGGTCAGCAGCGCGTTCTCGGCCAGCGTCATCTCGGGGATCGAGCCGCGGCCGTTGCGGTCCTCGGGCACGAAGGCCAGTCCCAGCATCCGGCGCTGGCTGGCGTCCCGGTCGCCGCAGGGGGTTCCCGCCACCCGGATCAGCCCGCGCCGGTGGCGGTCCAGCGTGGTCTCGCCCGACAACAGCGCCGCCAGTTCCTTCTGCCCGTTGCCGGAGATGCCGGCGATGCCCAGGATCTCGCCGGGATAGAGTTTCAGCCGCAGCGCCTCGAGGGTGACGCCGAAGGCCTCGTCCGAGGGCTGGGTCAGCCCGTCCACCTCCAGCACCGGCTCGCGCCCCGGATGGGGGGCCGACCGCCGGGGGTGCGGGATCTCGCGCCCGATCATCAGCCGGGCCAGTTCCGAGGCGCTGGCCCGGGCCGGATCGACGGTGGCCACCACCTCGCCCGCGCGCATCACGGTGGCGGAATGGCACAGGCTGCGGATCTCTTCCAGCTTGTGGCTGATGAACAGCACCGCGCAGCCCTGCGCGGCCAGTTCGCGGATCGTGGCGAACAGCGCCGGGATGCCGCTGGGCGGCAGGACCGAGGTCGGCTCGTCCATGATGATCAGCCGGGGTTCCTGAAGCAGGCAGCGGATGATCTCCACCCGCTGCCGCTCGCCCACCGACAGGGCATGGACCAGCGCGTCGGGGTTCACGGGCAACGAGAACCGCGCGCCGATCTCGGCGATGCGGGCGCGCAGCCGGGCCAGGCTTTCGGGCACGGTCAGCGAGATGTTCTCGGCCACGGTCAGCGACTCGAACAGCGAGAAATGCTGGAACACCATGCCGATGCCCAGCTTGCGGGCATGGGCGGGGCTGTGCAGCGCCACCGGCTGGCCCATCCAGCGCATGTCGCCCTCGTCGGGCGTCAGCACGCCGTAGATCATCTTCATCAGCGTGGACTTGCCCGCGCCGTTCTCGCCCAGCACGGCGTGGATCTCGCCGGGCCGGATCGACAGCGACACGTCGCGGTTGGCCACGACCGACTGGAACGCCTTGGTCACGCCCGCCAGTTCCAGCAGCGGCGGGTCGGGGCGGTGGTCTCGATCTTCGGCCGGGGCCATCCGTCTCTCCCTGTCATGGTTGCCGCGGCTTGCGGGCCCGGGGGGCCCGCGCCCCGGTCAGATGTTCAGTACCAGAAGCCTGGACTTGCAGCGCGACACGCAGGGCGTGATCAGCCGCCCCGATTCCTGCTCTTCCGGGCTGAGGTAGAGGTCGTGGTGTTCGGGCTCGCCCTCGATCACCTCGGTTAGGCAGGTGCCGCAGACGCCCTGTTCGCAGCTGGTCTTGACCTCGATCCCGGCCTCGCGGATCACCTCGAGGATCGTGCGGTCCGAGGGCACCACCAGTTCGATCCCGCTCTTGGCCAGCCGCAGCACGAACTCGCCCTCGCCGGGGGTCAGCGTCGGCACCTCGGCCGAGAAATGCTCCAGCACCACCGCATCCGCGGGCCAGCCCGCGGTCTGGGCCGCGTGGCGCACCACGTCCATGAACGGGCTGGGGCCGCAGAGATAGACGGAATGACCGCCGTCGCGCAGGATCTCGTGCAGCACCTCGTTCAGCAGCGGCGGGACCAGGCCATAGTGATAGGCCACCCGGTCGGACCAGGGGCTTTCCACGATCAGGTCGCGGAAGGCGATCTCGCTGTTGGAGCGCACGAAGTAATGCAGCTCGAACTCGCGCCCCTCGGCCCAGAGCACCTGCGCCATGCTGAGCAGCGGCGTGACCCCGATCCCGCCGGCCAGCAGCAGGCTGCGCCCCTCCGCCGCGCCGGGACGCAGGGCGAAGTTGTTGCGCGGCGCCTCGATCTGCACCGTGCCGCCCTCGCGCAGGTGGGTGTGCATCGCGCTGGAGCCGCCGCGGCCGTTCAGCTCGCGCTTGACCCCGATCAGGTAGCGGCTGCGGTCGGCGGGATCGTTGACCAGCGAATACTGCCGCGTCACCCCGGGAAAGGGGGTGACGGCGATATGCGCCCCGGCCTGGAAGGGCGGCAGCGGCTGCCCGTTCAGCGCCTCCAGCTCGAAGCTGCGGATTTCCGAGGTTTCCGAGCGGATGCGCCGCACCCTGACCTCGATCTCGCCGGCTGCGGTCATCACACGTACTCGGAAATGCCGGACATGGCGTGGAACTCCGGCAGCTTGCGGAACTCCCGCATCCAGTTGCGGATCGCGGGGTATTCCTCGTGCCCGATGCCGCCGTCGCCGGCCAGCGCCACATAGGGAAAGCAGGCCACGTCGGCGATGGTGGGCCGCTGCCCCACGATCCAGGTCGCGCCGTCGATCTCGCGGTGGGTCAGGTGGTCGTCCAGCACGCGGAAGGCCGCATGGGCCGACCGGCGGGCAGCAGTGATGTCCAGCTGGTAGCCCAGCGTGTCGTGCAGCCGCGCGGCCGAGGCCGCCATGATCTCGCCGCCCGCGAACATCAGCCACATCATCACCGGGCCGAACAGCGCAGGGTCCCGCGGCAGCCAGGTTCCGCCCGCGTCGTACTTGTTGGCCAGGTGGCACAGGATCGCCTGCGCGTCGCGCAGCACCAGCCCGTCGTCCTCCAGCACCGGGATCTGGCCCAGCGGGTTCAGCGCCAGGAACTCGGCCGTCTTGTGCTCGCGCCCGGGATAGAAATCCACCTGCCGGCGCCGGTACTCCAGCCCCAGGAAGCCCAGCATCAGCCGCACCTTGTAGCAGCTTCCCGACAGCGAATAGTCGTAGAGCGTGATGGTCATGGTTCAGGCCGCCTGCCTCTCGTAGATGCCGAAGCTGATCCCCATCGCCTTCAGCCAGCGCCGATAGGCGATGGAGCTGGCATCGGCGCGGGTGGGCAGTTCGTAGGTCGGGTCCAGCGGCAGCAGCGCGGGGCGCTGGTTCTCCAGGATCACCCGGTCCTGCAGGAAGATGCCCTGCTGGAAGTCGATCACGTCGGCCGGGTGGTTCTCGGGGTCGAAGATCGCCAGCGGCATGTAGGCCTGGCAACTGGTCTCGGTCAGCGGCTGGATGAAGACGCAGATCGCATCGTTGCGGCTGGGGTCGACGTTGGTGTTCTTGTAGAGCATCACGCTGAAGGGCGACATGATCCGGTACTGGTATTGCGTCATCTGCCCGCCCTTGGCCGCCTTCGAGGCGGCGGGCTGGAAGAAGGTGCAGTCCACCGCCCAGATCTCGTCCACGTCCTTGCGGTGCTCGGTGCGGTAGGCCAGCACCTCGGTCCGGTCGGTCGCGCCCAAGGTGTCGACATGGATGAACGAGAAATGCGCCATGTCGAGGAAGTTCTCGACGATCCGGTAGGGGCTGGTGTTGACCCCCACGCTGCCGCAGCCGGTGACGATGCGGTCGGGCTCGGCAAATTCGGCGATCTCGGGCAGCGGCCGGGTGGGGGTGCCCAGGGTGGTGAAGACGCAGCAGTAGCGCACCTGCACGGGCAGCGCGCGGCCGGGGTTGCCGTCGGCGTCCAGTTCGGCGACCGCATAGTCGGCCTCGCCGGTGCGGCTGACGCGGACGGGCTGGCCCAGCACCAGCGTGTCGCGATGCGCGCCGGGGGCGATCTGGCCCTGCCAGCCGCAGGCGATCCATTCGTTGCGGACAACCGGGTCGGTGGTCGCAGCCATGGGTGGTCTCCGTATGAAGGGGGCGTCAGAGGGTTTCGATCGCGGTGCGCAGCGCCACGATCCGGCGCACCAGGTCGTGGCGGCCCTGCGCCGTGGCCGCGCCCGGGCCGCGGGCGGTGAAATGGATGCCGGTGGCCCCGGCATCGACGGGTTGCAGGGCCGCGGCGACGACGGTTCCGTCCTCCAGCCGCACGGTCGGCACCGGCCCTTCGCCGGTCTCGCCCCATTCCGCCAGGCCCGCGGCCAGCGCGGCGCGCGCGGCCTCGGCCGGTCGGGCCAGGTAGATGCTGCGCAGCGCGGTCCAGCCCTCGTCGGCGCCCAGGTCGGGCAGCGCGGCTTCCGGCTCGCGCGCCAGGTTCGCCCAGACCAGGCCGTACCGGCTCTCGGCGCAGTAGCGTGTCGCGCAGATCGTCTTCGGCGGCACCAGGTCGGGATGGGCGGGGATCACCGTGCACTGGCCGTCGGGCGCATAGCCCCAGCCGTGGTAGATGCAGCGCAGCCGGTCGCCCTCGACGAAGCCCAGGCTCAGGCGCATCCCGCGGTGGGGGCAGCGGTCCTCCCAGGCGTTGATCGCACCCGAGGCGCTGCGCCACAGCGCGACCGGCTGGTCGTGGACCTTCACCGGGTTGCTGGAGGCGGGGCGGATCTGGCTGTCCAGCGCCACCGCGCTCCACTGGTCGAGAGCCATGCCAATCTCCGTTGCGTCGGGCTGCGTCAATCGCGGGGCAGGTTACGAAGGCTTGCCGCAGGCTGCATAGACGGGTATTTTGAAACATACGTTCAAGATACTCGAACACCGATGAACCTCGAGGACATCACCGTCTTCCTCCAGATCGCGGCCGAGGGTTCGCTCTCGGGTGCGGCGCGGGCCTCCTATCGCCCCAAGGCCACGATCAGCCACCAGTTGCGGCGGCTGGAGGAGGAGATCGGCGCCCCCCTCTTCGTGCGCTCGGCCAACCGGCTGGTGCTGAGCCAGGCGGGGACGGATTTCCTGGAACACGCCCGGAACATCCGCCGCGCCTGCGAACGCGGGCTCGACAGCGCCCGCCACAGCCAGAAGGAGGCGCAGGGCCGGCTGCGCATCGGCTCGACCGGCGAGTTCGCCTCGAACCTGATCGCGCCCCTGATCCTGCATTTCGCCCGCCACAACCCTGATCTGCGGCTGGACGTGTCGGTCGTGCGCTCGGGCCTGCTGCTGAGCTCGCGCGAGAGTTTCGACTGCCTGCTCTACATGGGCGAGCCGCCGATGCCCCAGGTGGCCGAGATGACCGGCCGGCTGCTGGGCCGGTTCTCGTTCGGGCTCTATTGCAGCCCGGGCTATCTGGCCCGCACCCCCGCGCCCGGCGCCCCCAACGAACTGCGCGGCCATGACCTGCTGACCTACCACAACGGCGAGACCGTCGTGCTGTGGGAGCTGCGCAACGGCCGCCAGGAGTTCAGCCTGCATCCCGCCCCCAAGCTGCTGAGCAACGACTACTGGGTGATCAAGCTCTCGGCGATCCACGACCACGGAATCTGCTTCGTTCCCAACTTCTTCGCCAAGATGGAGGTGGAGAAGGGACTGCTGGTCCCGGTGCTGCCGGACTGGAGTTCGCGTGAAATTCCCCTCTACGCGCTCTATGCCAGCCACCGCCTGCGCAACACGCATCTGATGGCCCTGGTGAACTCGCTGACCGACAACTTCGGCGAGGTGCAGAGCTATCTCTATACCGCAACGGTCGACGAGAACCTTAAACAGAAATGACGTCCCGGCGGCCCGGTGCTCGGCCCCCGGAAACCTCCGGCAGGGCCATGGCGGCTTTCCGCCAAGCCTCTGGTTCCAACGGAAGGGAAATGGTGCTGCAAGAGAGGATTGAACTCTCGACCTCTCCCTTACCAAGGGAGTGCTCTACCACTGAGCTACTGCAGCGCCGGGTGTCCGGGGCGATTGCGGCCGGACGGGCGGGGGAATAGCTGCCTTCGGGGGCTTGTGCAAGTGCTTCTTCCGCCGAGCGGCACCGCCGCCGCCGGGGCGATATGGACCCGGGCCGGGCGCTGGGGTAGAGATTGCCATGGCCGACAGCCCCCGCCCCGATCCGCCGCCCCGCGCCCCCGCCCCGCCGCCCCCCTCGCGCGAGGATCGGCTGAAGGCGGCGCTCAAGGCGAACATGGCGCGGCGCAAGGCCCAGGCGCGGGCCCGGGCGGCGGCAGAGAACAACGACAACAACGAGTGAGGCAGGCATGGATCAGATCATCGTCCGCGGCAACGGCGCGCTGCATGGCACCATCCCGATCGCCGGGGCCAAGAACGCCTGCCTCACGCTCATGCCCGCCACGCTGCTGACCGACCAGCCGCTGACGCTGACCAATACGCCGAGGCTTTCCGACATCCGCACCATGACGCTGCTTCTCCAATCGCTGGGGGCCGAGGTCGCCAGCCTGCAGGGCGGGCAGGTGCTGGCGCTGTCGTCCCATGCGCTGACCTCGCACAAGGCCGACTACGACATCGTGCGCAAGATGCGGGCCTCGATCCTGGTCCTCGGCCCCTTGCTGGCCCGCGACGGGCAGGCGGTGGTCTCGCTGCCCGGGGGCTGCGCCATCGGCGCCCGGCCGGTGGACCTGCACCTGAAGGCGCTGGAGGCGATGGGGGCGGAACTGGACCTGCGCGAGGGCTATGTCCATGCCCGCGCGCCCTCGGGCCGGCTGAAGGGCGCGGTGGTCGAATTCCCCTTCGTCTCGGTCGGCGCCACCGAGAACGCTCTGCTGGCCGCCACCCTGGCCCGCGGCACCACGGTATTGCAGAACGCGGCGCGGGAGCCGGAGATCGTCGACCTCGCCCGCTGCCTGCGCGCCATGGGGGCGCGGATCGCCGGCGAAGGCACCGAGCGGATCGAGATCGAGGGGGTGGATGCCCTGGGCGGCGCCACCCACCGGGTGGTGGCGGACCGCATCGAGCTCGGCACCTACATGCTGGCCCCGGCGATCTGCGGCGGCGAGGTGGAATGCCTGGGCGGGCGGCTGGACCTGGTGGCGGCCTTCGCCGAGAAGCTGGATGCCGCGGGCGTCAGCGTCACCCAGACGCAGGAGGGGCTGAAGGTCAGCCGCAGGAACGGCCGCGTGCGGGCGGTCGATGTGGCGACCGAACCCTTCCCCGGCTTTCCCACCGACCTGCAGGCGCAGATGATGGCGCTGCTGGCCACCGCCGAGGGGGTCTCGGTGCTGGAGGAGCGGATCTTCGAGAACCGCTTCATGCACGCGCCGGAATTGATGCGGATGGGGGCGCGGATCGAGGTGCATGGCGGCACCGCCACGGTCACGGGGGTGGAACGCCTGCGCGGCGCCCCGGTGATGGCGACCGACCTGCGGGCCTCGGTCTCGCTGATCCTGGCCGGGCTGGCGGCGGAGGGGGAGACGGTGGTCAGCCGCGTCTACCACCTCGACCGCGGCTACGAGCGGGTGGAGGAGAAGCTGCGCGCGGTGGGGGCGCAGATCGAACGGGTGGCGGCGTGAGCGACGCGCGGTTCGAGGACGGTGCCGAGCGGCCCTTGGCGCTGGGCGCCCGGGACGCCGATGACCTGGCGGTGATCTCGGCGCTTTGCCAGGACGCGGTGCTGGGGGTCGCCGACATGACCTGGCAGCGGCGGCAGCGGCGCTTCGTGGCGCTCTTGAACCGCTTCCGCTGGGAGGACCGCGCGGTGGCCGAAAGCGCCCGGCGGCCCTACGAACGGGTGCGCTCGCTGCTGAGGGTCGAAGGCGTGCTGGCGGTGCGCACCCAGGGCATCGACCGGCGCGACCGCGACATGGTGCTGTCGCTGCTGTCGCTGGAGTGGCAGCCGGGCGAGGACGGCGCCGGCCGGCTGGTGCTGGTGCTGGCGGGCGACGGCGCGGTGGCGCTGGAGGCCGAGATGCTGGAGGTCACCCTGCGCGACGTGACCCGCCCCTACCGCGCCCCCTCGGGCAAGGCGCCCCGCCACCCGGAGGCGTGACGGAGGCCTCCCGCCCCCCTCGGCCTGCGGGCGTTGGGCCGGGCAAGGGGGGCAAAGCCCCCCTTGGACCCCCCGCTTTGCCCTTCCTGCTGGCGTTGTGCCGGTGGCTGGTCCCGGGGCGCTGCCCCGGACCCCGGGATATTTTCAGCACCAAAGAAAGCGGTCTGGGGAGTGGAGAACCGCAAACGGGTTCCTTCGGTGCCACCTGTCCCGTGGGGGATACCGGGGGGGAGCGTCCGCTACCAATGCGGCGGGCGCTGGTCGGCCAGGGGCACGCCGCCGCCAGCGTCCAGTTCCCGCTCCGCCTCGCGCTGCATCAGCATCGCCAGCCGCCGCTCCAGCCGCTCGCTGAGCGCCGCAAGCCTGGCGACCTCGGCGCTCAGTTCCTCCACCGTGCGGTCGAGATATGCGATGCGTTCCTCCAATGCCTGCCGGTCCATGGCCCCGTCCGTCTTGCCGCCCTCTCCCCCATCCGATACATCGCCCGGCGAAGGCTGTCACAGGGTTCCCATGGCCAAGGACAAGACCCCCCGCCGCCCCCGGGCCGAGACGCCTCGGGGCTTTCGCGACTGGTTCGGCGCCGAGGTCGCGGCGAAGGCCGCGATGCTGGACACCATCGCGCAGGTCTATCGTGCCCACGGGTTCGAGCCGCTGGAGACCTCGGCGGTGGAAACCGTGGAGGCCTTGGGCAAGTTCCTGCCCGACGTGGACCGGCCCAACGAGGGCGTCTTCGCCTGGCAGGACGAGGACGAGACCTGGCTGGCGCTGCGCTACGACCTGACCGCGCCCCTGGCGCGGGTGGCGGCGCAGTACCGCAACGAATTGCCGCAGCCCTATCGCCGCTATGCCATGGGCCCGGTCTGGCGCAACGAGAAGCCCGGGCCGGGCCGGTTCCGCCAGTTCACCCAATGCGATGCCGATACCGTGGGCGCGCCCTCGGTCGCCGCGGACGCCGAGATCTGCGCCATGCTGGCCGAGGCTCTGGCGGCGCTGGGGCTGAAGGACGACACGCTGATCCGGGTGAACAACCGCAAGGTGCTGAACGGGGTGATGCAGGCCGCAGGCGTGCTGGACCCCGCCGACCCCGACCGCTTCGCCGCCGAACGCGGCATCGTGCTGCGCGCCATCGACAAGCTGGATCGGCTGGGCGAGGGGGGCGTGCGGGCGCTGCTGGGCGAGGGGCGGCGCGACGAATCCGGCGACTTCACCAAGGGCGCGGGGCTGGCGGCGGAACAGGCCGAAATCGTCATGGGCTTCACCGCCGCCCGGCGCGAGACCGGGGCGGCCACCTGCGCCCGGCTGCGGGAGCTGGTGGGCACCTCGGCGATGGGGGCCGAGGGGGTCGATGAACTGGAGGAGATCGCCTCGCTGCTCGACCGCCTCGGCTACGGGCCCGACCGCATCCTGATCGACCCCTCCGTGGTCCGCGGCCTCGGCTACTATACCGGGCCTGTGTTCGAGGCGGAGCTGACCTTCGAGATCCGCGACGACAAGGGCCGGCCGCGGCAGTTCGGATCGGTCGCCGGGGGCGGGCGCTACGACGACCTGGTCAAGCGGTTCACCGGCCAGTCGGTGCCCGCCACGGGCATCTCCATCGGCGTCGATCGGCTGCTGGCCGCGCTGGCCGCCCGCCGCGGCGGCGCGGCCGAGGCGCAGGGGCCGGTGGTGGTCACCGTGATGGACCGCGAGCGGATGGCCGACTACATGGCCATGGCCGCCGAACTGCGCGCGGCCGGGATCAGGGCCGAGGTCTTCCTGGGCAACCCCAAGGACTTCGGCAAGCAGATGAAATACGCCGACCGCCGCGGCGCACCCGTGGCGGTCATCCAGGGCTCGGACGAGGCCCAACGCGGCGTGGTGGTGCTGAAGGACCTGGTCCTGGGCGCCAAGGTCGCGGAAAGCGCCAGCCTCGAGGAATGGAAGGCAAGGCCCGCGCAGGTCGAGGTGCCGCGCGCCGACCTCGCGGCGGAAGTGAAACGGATGCTGGCGTGAGCCTGACCCCGCCCCGCGCCGCCGAACGGGCCGAGGGCGAGGCCGCGCTGGCGGCCTTCACCGCCGCCGGCGCGGTGCCGGTGGAATGCGACATCCTGCTGCCGGCCGCCACGCTGCTGGATCTCTACGGCGAGGACATCCGGGCGCGCGCCTATGTCACCCAGGACCCGCTGGCGGGCGAGATGATGCTGCGCCCCGACTTCACCGTGCCGGTGGTGCAGGCCCACATGGCCGGCGGGGCGGAGCCCGCGCGCTACTGCTACCTCGGCGAGGTGTTCCGCGCGCAGGACCGCCCCGGCAACCGGCCGCGGGAATACCTGCAGGCGGGGTTCGAACTCTTCGACCGCAGCGACGCAGGCC